>CAZFAK010000160.1:0-7093 GCA_964517045.1 uncultured Spirochaetia bacterium
GCCGTACCTATTTCTGGCATCCGGGCAGTGATAACGGCCTTAACTGGGGCGATTCCCGTTCTTTTAATAACGGCGGTAAAATGTATAACCGCGGTATATTCAATGCTGATCTCCGTTCCCAGGGTGTGCTGGAATTGCCTTCCATTCACGGGGTTACCAGCGGTAATACCGGATATAAAGATGATACCAGCGGTCCGCCGGCTGACCTGGATGTATACCAGTCCAATATTGCTTTTTTCGCGCGCCATTTTAAAGGAAAAATTCCCTGGGCAGAACCTTATAATGAGCCTAACCTTAAAGGTCATGTAGATGCGTTCGGCGGACAGGATGCTTTTATGACCAATTTTCAGAAAATTCAAAAAACATTCTATGAGGGAATTAAACAGGGCGCCGGCAACATGAAAGTTGCTTATACAGGCCTGGCCGGTTTTGAACCGCAGTACTACGAACTGTTATGTCAGAAAGGTTTTCACAAATATTTTGACGCGCTTAACGGTCACCAGTACTGTCAGGATCAGCCTCCTTCCCTGGGCCGTTCCACTGCTGAGGACCGCTATTACGGCAGCGGCATCTATCAAAGCGGTAATACCTTGCTGGACGGTATGCGGCTGGCCAGTCGGATCCGGGATAAATACGCTCCCGGTAATGAGCTCTGGATAACGGAATTCGGCTGGACTGATACTATTAATCTGGCCTGGCGGGTTGGTAAATATCTTCAGGCTGCTTATGCTGTGCGTGCGTGGGTGCATGGTATGGCTAACGGTATTGACAAGATGTTCTGGTATTTCTGGGGCGATACTAAAAATTTGGGCGCCAGGGGACACTTTTTCGGAGGTATGGGATTTTACGACTATCACCGCTGGCAGCCCAAACCGGTTTGCGGGGCTTTTAATGTTATGAATAATCTGCTGGAAGATGCTGAGTATGTCGGTGATCTCTTTGATGAAACCAATTCTTTCGGTTATGTATTTAAACGTAAAAACGGGCGTCCGGTAGTGGTTGCCTGGTCAGTTTATCCCAATGATGATTTTTACAAACTGCCTATAGGAGATCCCCTGCCGCGTGATATGCAGTACGTTGATATGTTCGGTAACCGGAAAGCCTTTAAAAAAGGCAAGCGTTTTGTTCTGGGTAACGGACCGGTATATATCACTTCTTTCCGGTGGAATGACAACTTTATGACGCTGGCAGGGGTAAGTGAAAACGCGCCCTGGGAATGGCGTACGGTAAGCGGTAATACGGAAGAATTTCAGGTGCGGATGGACGGCCGTTTTATAAAGGTACCTGTTAAAGGAAAGATCAGTTTTAAACTGCCGCCCGGCTTTGAGATCACACCTGCTGTTTACCGCTATAATGCCGGCTCCGGTCTCAGTAAAAAAACATTCAAGTTAAAGATACCTTATGACGCCCGGGTAGGAAAAAAATATAACTGGGAGGTGCGTTTTGATGCTGCCAGCGGTGAAAAAAAACATTTCCGTAAAAAGATAATACTGGAAGAGCCGGTTAACCTGCTGGTAGAGCCGGTTTACGGTGATCTGAGCGGCACCAATTCCCGGCTAGTGGGTAAGATTACTTATAACGGCGCTGAACCGCTTAAAGTAGGTGCTAAATTGAAGCTGCCTCCGGCTTTAAAAGCTGATACGGACTATAAAAGCATAACGCTTAAACCGCGCAAGATCAATGAAGTTTTATTTACTTTGCAAAAAAGCGGCAGCGGTCATGATTTCAGCGGCGGCACCCTGACTGTGGGACGAAAGGATCTCAAACTTAAAGCGCAGAAACCTATCCAGGTGGCGCAGGCTGTCTTTAAAAAACTGCCGGAGGGTATTGATCCGGACGGTGAACTTGACGACTGGCCCCAGGCTAACAAGATGCCGCCAGCCATGATTGAAAAACATGAAGTGGAAAAAGGGGCAATATACGCGGGCTGGAACCGGGAAGGATTATATTTTGCCTTCAGCGGCAGTAAAAATATATTCCGCCAGAAACATAAAGCTTTCTGGAGTTCTGATTATATTGAGATCTGGCTCGATACTGCCAATAGCCAGGCCGACTCTTTTGTCGAGACCAGCCATCAGTTTTTTATTTCCTTCCCGGACAGTAATAATCCGGAAAAATTTCCGCTTAAGGTAGGCCAGTGGCACCGCGACGGAGACGCTCTGAATGAGACCCAGTTCCAGGTCAGGGGCATAGAACACGGCTTTGCCAAAGATGAAAACAAGTGGGTAATGGAGCTTTTTTTCCCGCGCACGGTTTTAAAGGATTTCAGCGGAGAAGCAGGCAGTAAAATCAGTATTAATTTTAATATTGTCTATAAAAAAGGCAATGAATTTTCCTGGGTGGCCAATAAACGCGGCGGTGATATGGCCCGGCCGGATAAATGGGGTACTGTTATTTTACAGGAGTAGCAGCCGCAGCAAATATTACAGGAGGTTAAAATGTTAACCAGAACATTAAAAATTTTTTCTAAAGCATTGATAGTAGTGGCAGTAGGTTTAACTTTTTTAAACGCTGCTTATTACTACGGGCCGGGTACTGAGAAACATCAGATTTTGTTTCTGAGCGCTAATAGCCGCGGTTATCAAATGGCTGACAGTATGGCTGCTGTGGCTGATCCGCTGGCTTCCGCCTATTACAACCCGGCCGGTCTGGGTTTCTGCCATGACCGGTTTATTACCGCAGGTCTGGGCTATACAGCTTTGATGGATGGCATTAACTATTTTAATATCAGCGGCGCGCTGGGGTTAAAGAAAGGCGGTGCTGTTTTTGTCGGCGTTAATCTGCTTGGTTTCGGCCAGTTTAACTTTGTTAATGCTGACGGCAGTTATACCTGGGATGAGTCTTATTCCACCACAATGGCAGCTTCCCAGCGTATTACCCTGGGCTATGGAAAAGCTTTTCTGGATATGATAGCTGTCGGCCTGGCCCTGGATATTCTGCATGACCGAATCAATGATCTGACTGCGCCAACCAAATATGCCAACAACTATACAGATGTCGGTATTAACCTGGGCAGCATGTTCAGTAAAAGTTTTAAAAAGGATCTTTTTTCAATTAATGCCGGGATTAACATGTATCTGCAGCGGGTAAAGGGGCTGAACAGTGACGGTACTGCGCCCCAGGAGTATTACAAGCCCATACTTTTCTTTGGTGCTGCTTTTAAATACAACCGCTTGTTCGGCAGGGATTTTATTTCGTCATTAACTACAGTGACGCTGGGTTATGATGCCAACCGGTACTACTCTATCAGTCTGATCGCAGCTGAGGAAATTGCTTTCAAGATGTTCTACCTGCGTCTGGGCTGTAATATACCGGTTAATTCCGGCAGTAACGGCGCAGTCTATGCTGTTGGTGATATACTGCGCTACGGGATTGGTGTAAAACTGCTGGAAGAAAAACTGGCGCTTGATTTTACCGTGGTACCTGACCTGAACCGGCTTAAGCCCAAAATACAGACCGGGATCTCTTATAATTTTTAGCATGCAATGCGGCATGGCTCAGGCAGGCTGTTAAAGCCGGTACTTAACAGACTGCCTGAAATATAGTATAATGCCTGCAAGGGGGCTGGTATGAAACAATACCTTTGTATACTGCTTATTACTTCCTTTCTTTTCCCGCAGTTAGCATCCAATATCAACAGCGGCTATAATAATACTTCTATAGAAAATGTTATTAACAACAGCAGCGACGGTGATACTATCTTTCTGTATAATGGTAATTATGCCCAGAATTATATCGATATTAATAATTTTAACGGTCTTACTATTGTAAGTGAGTCCTGGCTTGACTCAGGCAGCAGCAGCGGCGTAATTATTAATACAGGCGGTTTTCAGGGGTTTTTATTTAACAACAGTCAAAATATACATATTATCGGTTTGACAGTGACCAATGTGGCTCAGGCTTTTAAAACCACAGGTACGGGTACTGCTTTTCTGGAGATTGCATCCAATCGGTTTTTCTGGATGGAAAGCGGCTGTAACTGCAGCGGTGTTATTAAAAATACCAATAATCCCATTACCGATCTTTTTTTTCATAATAATTATGTCTATGGCTTTGCCTCCAGTATCTGGCCGCAGACAGCCGGCAGTGACCGCTGGGTTATATCCAATAATATTTTTATAGATGATGTTAACAGCAGCTGGGAAACCGGCGGTATGAATATGAGTTCAGCTAACAGTGATTTTATCATAATAAATAACAAATACTACGGTGATCCTGCTCATGGCGACAGCGGGGCTATCAGCTGGTCCGGAGGACTGATAGTTGATAATTTTCTTTTTAAAGGTAATGAGTATTATAACTACGGGAACGGCCTTTATTTACGGGGTAATACCTCTACAATGATCATAAGCAATACCTTTTCCAACTGCAGCAGCGGTATTAACCTGGATATGTGCACAGATACCAGTAATATCGGGAATATTTTTATCGACTGCGGTATTGGTATCAATATAAGCAGTGACAGTGCTGATAACAGCTACAGTGCTTATAATCGCATTCAGGGCCCGGCCTGTACCGAGGGTATTCATATTGCGGAGGGAGATAATGCCCTTTGCTTTCGCAACCTTGTTAATGGTGTTATAAGCAATGGTATTGCTGTGCTGGGAGATGCCCAGAATACACGGCTGATCAATAACACAGTCTATGATACCCTCAACGGCCATGGCATTAACTGGGCTGATACTGCTGCCGGAGATATGTATAACAATATTATTCTTTCCAACGGCAGTGCTGCGGGTCAGTATGGTATCAATACGCTTTCTTCCGGCAGTATAACTGCCGGTTATAATCTTTTATGGGGAGAAGCCGCCCGGCTTTCCAACGGCTCTTTCAATTATACAGCCAGTAATGTAACTGCCAGCCCCCGGGTAGATGTTGCGGGTCAACTGGCTATTCTCTCAGCCGGTTCTCCGGCAGTGGAGTCAGGCACTAATATAACCGGGGTCAATACTGATTATCTTAATGATGCGCCGGACCGGGGCTGGCTCGAGTCACCGTTTGTAAAAGGGCTGCTGGCTGTTTTTACCAATCCGGCTATGCCGGGTGAGGATATAGTATGGGTTACCAATGCAGCCTGCCGTTTCAGCGGCACAGCCCAGGATACGGAATACAACATAGTAAGCATTGAATTCAGTTATGATAATACAGCCTGGCAGCCTGCCGGAGGCACAACCAATGCCTGGTTTTACGATGCTGACCTTACTCCCTATAACGGCAGCCGCCATGTTTTTTATGTACGTATAAGTAATGATGCCGGCAATACCTATACCGGCCGGCTGACCAATGATATTGAACTTAATGCCCCGGCTCTGGGCCTGACCAATCCCCTGCCGGAGAGTACTGTAAAAAGCAATGTAGCTTTCAGCGGCAGCAATATCCCGAATTATGCAGGGATTACCGGTATGTGGTATACTACCAATAACGGTCTTGAATGGCTGGATGCGCCTGATACCAATAATTTTTTTACTATAACGATAAATACTGCGGCCATGCCTGACGGCTGGCATGTTTTCGGTTTTAAAAGCTCCAATGCAGCCGGTATGGTCAGCACCTGGCTGCAGACCAATAAAGTTCTTAACACGCCCCCGATTGCCTCCAATACAGACAGCAGCGCTTTTTTTACCAATATCCAGGAAGCAGTGGACGCGGCAGCTGCCGGCGAAACAATAGTAGTTTTCCGCGGCAGTTATACGGAAAATATTACGGTTTCCTCCCTTAATGCACTGACCCTTATGCCGTATGCCTATTATCTTTCCAATGAGCCGGCAGCCGTGACCCTTGACGGCAGTGCGGGAGCGCATACTATAGCTGTTATTAACAGTACAGGAGTGCGTATAGAAGGCTTTAAGGTTAAAGGCGCTTTACAGTCCGGTATGCTGCTTTCCAATACAGTAAACCAGTGTATTATCCGTTCCAATACTGTTGTCTCCAACGGGATCAGCGGTATAGAGGTTACGGCAGCAGCTGTCAGCAACTATCTGTTTGCCAATGATATCAGCCGCAATAACAGTAACGGTATTTATATACATGCGCCGGCAGTATCTGCGCAGAGGATATGTTCCAATATAATCCGGGGACCGCAGCAGTACCGGGGCCTTTATCTTGTCACTGCCCCCGCTGCCATGGTCTATCGTAATCTTTTCCGGGATATGGATGGAAACGCTGCCTCTATAGCCGGAAATTCCACTGAGTGTACTCTGTATAATAATACCTTTTTTAATAACCAAAGTAACGCTGTCCTTTTCACAGATACGGCAGCAGGCGGGGCAGTGAACAATATTTTTTACAGCAATGCTTTAATCAGCGGCGGTTACGGTCTGCTGAACAGCTCCGGCGGAGTTGTCAGTAACAACTATAACCTTTATTATAACAA
The DNA here is from genome assembly GCA_964517045.1 of uncultured Spirochaetia bacterium. Lineage (GTDB taxonomy): Bacteria > Spirochaetota > UBA12135 > COTS27 > CAZFAK01 > CAZFAK01. Next base: position 6,374 of record CAZFAK010000160.1, read on the forward strand.
TAACGCTGCCTGTCAAAATACAGTAAACGGCTCCTTATTATTTACTAACTACAATCCTCTGCTTGATACGGCTTTACTGCAGATTCAAAGCTCTGTTTCCCCGGCTGTGGATACAGGTGCCGGCCACAGTCTGATAACTGTTTACAACGGCCTGGCTCCGGATCTGGGCTGGCGGGAATCAGCCTGGCAGATGGATGCTGGTTTAATAATTACAGAGACCAATATTGCCGGTACTGCCTATATAAATTCCAATGTTGTCTTTGCCGGTATTGCTTCCAATCATAGCGACTTTCTCGGACCACCTGCTGTTTATGTAAGTATTAACAACCAGGCTGAGATATTTATTACCAACCGGGAAAACTGGAATTATGCGCTTGATACCACTTCCTTAAGTGACGGAAGCAATCTTTTTACTTTTATAGCCGGGAGTGTTATGGGGCAGCGGGCCACTAACATGGTTACGGCAACGGTTGATAATTCACCTTTGCTGCTGCAGATTGACCAGCCTGATGCTGATGCGGCGGCCGGCAATACTATCTATCTTGATTATGAACTAAGCGGTAATATAAGCGAGCCCCATTCCGGTCTGCATGAGACAGCCAGAGCCGTTATTATCAGCAGTAATATGCCTTCGCTTAGAGTTTATACTTTTGCTGTCAGCTCGCTCGGCAGCTGGAGTCATACTCTGGATACTGTTAATGAACTCAGTAACGGTAATTT
>CAZFAK010000161.1:0-7016 GCA_964517045.1 uncultured Spirochaetia bacterium
TTCATTAATGCTTAATTTACGGACAACTAACGGGAATTGGCCGGTTTTGAACCGGAGCTTCAGCCAGCGGCCGGAGCAGACCCAGTAGGGGATCCAGCACACTTTCCGCCCCGCAGCCTGGTAACTGCTGCCAAAGCCTTTAAATACTTTCCCCGCAATCTGGCCGCGATCTTCTTTTTCACCGGTGACGGGATTGTACAATGATTCTGCCCAAAGACACTCGATAAAACTCCCCTTCCCTTTTTCAACCGTTATTTCATGATAGCCGCAGAGATAATCTTCAAAATCCCAGAAAACAGTCAGATCCGTGCCGGGCGGCAATACAATTTTAGCTGATTTCTCCAACAACTTCTGCCAGACCCGGCATGATTCAGTTTCGATATTTTCCGGCCGAATAATGTTTCCATCCTGATAATCAGGAATAACCGCCCTGATGCGCCCGGGACTCATATTATGATCAAGCAGTTCCGGCAGAGTACTTGGATACAGACACCATAACGCGTCAGGTTTTACCCCGTGGATCTGATTGTTAAGGGGCGGACGGACAATTACCGGTTTCATTTTTTTTTGGGCACTGTGGTGCCAGGTAGCAGCGTTGATATGCAGGCTGTCGCCGATTACGTGATAGTCTTCAAAATCAGAAGGGGTCATTTCCCACCCTTCACACGCGCTGACCTCCCAGTCCGCTTTCCCCGTGGTTAGCTCCCTGTCAAAAGGAGCAGCTGCTTTCAAAATAAAACCGCCCTGACAAGTCATCAGGGACAAGGGGGCATGATCACCCAGCCACCAGACCAACACTTCAAAAGTGTAACTGCCGGCCTCCAGCTCCAGTTCAAAATCGTTAAAACTCCAGTGTTCCGGATCACTGCGGTCCGGGCCGCGGGTCAGCCGCTTTTTATTGACCATCAAAATAAAATGCTGGTCAGCTGTTATCTGCAGTTTTAAAAGGGACTTTTCATTAATTTTTATCTTTTTACGAAAAAGCAGAAAAGCAGGTTCATCCTTTTTTTTGCATGGATGCCAAATCCAGGCGGCCCGGTCAATCCTAAAAACCGGTTTAAGACTATAGCGGCGGGTTGCAAAGACCTCTTCCCCTGCAACAAGTTTACGGTAACGCATTAAAATTATTCAATTATAGATATTTTCCGAACTAGTGACCCGCTTTTCTGCGGAGATGTGATATAAACCAGGTAGACACCTGGCGCGCACTGCTCCCCAGTGGTGTTATTTTTATCCCACTCCAACAACATCATTCCGCCACTGTTGAGCATATCATTAACAGCAGCCTGGTTAAAACTACGAACCAGTATACCATTAACGCTGTAGATTGATACAGTACAGTCCCAGCTTAGTCCTTGGATAAACAAACTATTCCCTGCTGCACATGGGTTCGGACCCACTATTGGTACAAAATCAATATTAAAAATTGTTAAAGGCCAGGAAGCAGATACCGAAAGTCCAGCATTATTGGTAACAATAACGGTAAGGATATAGCTGCCGTTACTGTAAACCGTACTGTTTAACAGGTATTGATAACCAGTTGAACTGCTGAAAGAAACGCTATTTAAAATACCGTTAGTATTGGAAAAGATCACGCGGCCGCCAGCAATTCCGCTATGGCTGTCTGATAATTGAAAATCAAGCTGATTTTCTCCGTAAAGCGGTGCATTGCTAATATCCTGAACCAAGGAAACCAGCGGCGGCGAATTGTCCACAATATTGGTAAGCTTAATCTGATTACTAATATTATTGCTATCTGATATGTAAAAAGAAAAAATATGACTGCCGTCGCTTAAACCGGTTGTATCCAGCAAATGCTGCCAGCTACCAGAAATATTGGTTTCCAGAGTAACTGTTACCTGGGTGTCAATTTGAAAATCCAGGACAGTTTCTGTAATAGTGCCAATATTATTAGTAATCAACCCCTGGAAAGTATAATTACCGGTGAGATATGTGCTGATTCCGGTATTGGTTTCCCGGATGTAAAGATTTACAGTATAAACAGAGAACTGGTTGGTTAAGGAGTAATTTCCGGCCTGATCCACGGCGCAAGTTTCAATCAGATAATAAAGTCCGGGGGTAAAAATGAGATTACTACCGCTTTGCCAGGCACTGCTGTTGGTACGGAAATAGATGGTCTGCAGACCGCTTAAACTATCACTGTAATCAAAGAAAAAGTCAGTGCCACTGTAATTAGTATAGCTGCTGCCAGCGGCTGTATTGAAATTATTAGAAAGAAAAATCGGACCCTCTTTATCAATAACCAGAGTATTGGAGATAAACGCTCCGGCAAGCCCGTTACTGTCTGCCGCGTAATAAATGACCTGATAAGTACCGCTTTCAGTAAAACTCAGAGATGTTGCAGGGATAAAAGCACCGCTGTTTGTCTGCAGAAAGATATCCGCTACCCCGCTGTACTGATCTGTAAAAAAGGGCTGAAAAACTATATTATTACCAAACAGCCCGGTTTCTCCAGAATTCAGGGACAGATTATTACTAATAAACTGAGGGCCGCTGTTATCGATAAAATTGCTCTGCACAACCTGATTACTGAAACCAGCCGTATTTACCCCCAGGAAGTAAAACAGGTGAAGCCCGTCACTTAATGAGGAAGTATTAAAATTGGTCTGCCAGAGCGGTCCGTTATCTACAAACTGCCAGGATAAGGTGTCGACTTTTAAATAAACAGCTACCGGATCATAATTGGTGTCAGCATTGGTCGCGTAGCCGATAAGGTCTATATTACCACTGACAACAGAATCCGGCGCAATATTACTCTGGACAATAACCGGCGGGTTCTGCAGCCCGGCGCGAATTGAGGCCGAAAACCAGCTCTCATTTTCGCATGGAACATTAGTATCAAAAGCAGTGATAAAGTAGAAGTACTCCTGCCCAGCACTAACTGCCGGGTCGTTCCAATTGGTAACCGGACCGGTTTGGGCATAGTAATTTGTAAAATTGGTCCAGGTATCGGTAGTACTGCGGTAGATTCGGTATCCGGCCACGTCACTGCCGGCTGCGGTCCAGAAAAGCTGAATATTGGAAGTGCCTCCCTGCCAGGATGAAAAAACCGGAGTTGCGGGCGGCAGATAGTCTGACTGGTGGATTCCTATCCTGCTTAGCCGATACGGTAAAAGACTATTTGTGGATATTCCACTGGTTTTGTTAGTTACATCTGTAAAGTTAATCGTCTGAAAGTAATTAGAAACCGTGATGTTTGAGACAGCGTTTTGCGTACTTAGAGCAAGGCTGACTACTTCAAAATTATTATAGATAACCGTATTATAATCAGCATTGCTTAATCTTAACGCTGTCCCGCTGATATTGGAAAAAGTGGATAAACGGATCTTATTACTGAGACTGTTATTCCCCAGGAGTATCCCTTGGCTAAAATTGTCAATCGTAAGCTCGCGGAGCTTAATTTGGGTACTATTTTCGATAACTACTCCAGTTTGACTGCCGCTGCTTTTAAAAATCAAATTTGATACCCTAATCCAAGCGGAATTGTTGAAATAGAGACCAGGGGCTGTATTGTTGGAAACAATAACCGGACCACTGTTATTAGTCCAGGGACAGACCACAATATTACTTAAAGAGCCTGTCGATGCTAAACTATTATCAATTACGGCGTTACTGGTAAAAACGCCCTCATGCATATAGATATACACATCCCCCACTTCCAGATCAGAGGGGGTCACCGCAGTCAAACCGCGCTGCAGAGTACGGAAAGGGGCACTCAAAGAGCCTTCGTTGGTATCATGTCCGCTTAAGGAAACATGGTAGGCGATCAGCTCATATTTTAGGCCGTTGGTCATATCTGAATACCAGGACTCATTATACCAAGGTTCATTTGTATCATAAGCGGTCACAAAATAATAATTAGTAACTCCTACCGCGGTGGAATGGTCGGTCCAGTTGGTGAGATTACCTACATTGGTCAGGTAAGTCACCATATTGGTCCAACTGGGGATAGTACTGCGGTAGATTTTATAGCCGTTACACTGACCAGTGGTTACCGCGTTCCAGTACAAAGTAATCCCGCGCGAGGAACTGTGTACAGAGGTAAAAGAGGTACCGGGAGGAGGGTCGGCGTCAGGCTGCCGAATACCAGGAGGGCTTAAACGGAACGGAATATATTCGTTTGTCGTTAAACCGTTAATTTTTTCAGAAATCCAGCCTAGCCGTAATAAACCATAGTAATTGGAAAGAAAAGTATTACCAGTGCCGGAAAAATAATTAATATTATAGACATTACTGTTAATATTGTTGTTTAAAATGGTATTATTATCGGAATTGTTGATATAGATTGCATTACTGTACCCTTCGGAAATTAAATTCTGCTCTATATGATTCTGCTGCGATCCGTTAAGCAGACTGAAGGCGAAAGACCCGGCATTACGAAATGCGTTATACATGATTTTATTATTATCAGAGTCGGCAACAGATAGTCCATTAGGCATACCGTGACACAGATTGGAATAGATATTATTTTGGTCCGACATGTTACGCAGCCGGATACCATAACCGCTGTTACTGATACAATGATTAGAACCGATCAAATTAAAACAACTGTCATCCAAATCAATATTCATTCCGACACGATGGTTATTACTTAAAACATTATTAAGTACTGTGTTATAATCCGCGCTGTTGCGGAGAAAAATACCGGCTACCCGGTTGGTATAGACCGTATTACCATTGATAAAATTATAGTCAGCATCATAGACTTGGATTCCTACCCCGAAAGTGCCGGCATCATCCTTTTGCCCGAATATCTCATTGGCCAGACAATAGTTACTGACAGAGGTAGTTCCGAAAAGTTGGATACCGGTTGCTTTATTAGAGTAAATTCGATTATTGGAAATCACATTTTTCTGACAGGAGGTGAGATAATAACCGCTCCGCTCCCCGTAAGCCGTAACCCCGTTTAAAAAATAGTTATGATGGGCCGAGCCTGATATGCTGACCGTTTCCCAGGTAGAATATTTAAAGGTGTTACCCCTAAAAATATTATTAGAACAATCGCTGCCGCTTAAAGTTACAGCCCATTTATTGGTTAAAATTATATTAGAGATAAAAAAATTATCCATGGTATCATCTATTTTCAAAGCAACTTCATTCACCCCCATATTAATTAACATACAGTTACGGACAATATTAGCAAAAGATCCGGTGAGACTAATATTGATTCCATAGCCGGTAAAATTACGGAAATAACAGTTCTGAATAATATTAGAAAAACCGTTTCTAATCCGAAATCCATCACCGGCATTGTAAACTTTCAGATTATTAAAATCCAGATAATCACAGCCGTTGTAGTCAAAAACAGTACTTGCGTAATTGGATAAGATAAAATTGGAAATGGTTAGGTACTGGATACCGAAATTGCCGTTCAAGGCACCAGTGACAATTACCTCATTGGGATTATCATTGGACCAGGAAGTAATCACTAGCCGATTTGAGGCATTAGCACCGTCAGGGGTAATAGTTACAGACTCGGTATAATGGCCGGTATGCAGATAAATGATACAATCGCCATTGGTGTAATTGTCCGGATCAAGGATAGACACAGCATGGGTCAATGTCTCAAAAGGGGTGGCCAGTGAACCGTCATCTGTATCAAGACCATTAGTAGCTACGTGAAACTCGTCCCCAGACAGCACTCTGACCAGTATAAAAATAAGCAACATCCATAACCCGGTATATTTACGGATCTTTCTATAATCATTTAGCAATAATTTGGAACTTAAACCTCTAACCTGCATGCGCTCTCCTCGGGCAGCAGAGGCCACCCTTTTTTTATTTAAAATCCAGAGCTATTCCCAGCTGAAAACTACTTCCCAGTTCACTGTAGCTCAGAAAAGCAAAATCCAGATTAAATTTATCAAGCTGGAGCCCGGCACCTATAGTCAGTCCCCTGGACCAGCCGGCTGTATTAACTGCGGCCAGATCGAGTTTATAACCAACGCGCAAGGCGATCATATTTTTAATAAGCACTTCGGCAGCGGCGCTCATATCCGGTTTATCATCCAGGAAAAAATCAGCATTGGCCAAAACATTTAAAACCAATGATTCTGTATTTAAAATCGCATAACCCAACCCGGCAGAGACAATCATGGGCACTCCCTCTTTGGCACTGCCCATAGCAGAGACAAAACCGAGATTGCGTAAATTTAAACCGGCGCTGAAACTGCTTTCGGTCATAATTTGGACCCCAACATCGAAAGCCGCCCCGGCAGCGCTGTCCTCAAATACCTGGCTGCGGACAAAGTGAAAAGTCCCCCCCATGTTGATAATCCCGAGCTGGTAAGCATAGGCAGCGCTGAGACGGAGATCAAATACCCGGTTTTTAGATAAAGCTTCACTGTACCCGTCCGACTCCAGCGTACCCTGATCCATAAAGTAAAAACCGCCGCCAAACGCGCCCTGTCCCAGACTGCGGGTGTAAGCTGCGGAGAAATAGTTCATACTGCCGAGCCAGCGGTTGTAATCCAGGCGCAGCTGGTTGCCGTCGGTCTGCACGATTCCGGCCGGATTCCAGTAAAGAGCAGCTGTGCCGGCGGCCAGACTGTTTAAACTACCACCCAAGGCAGAGCCCCGGGCCTCGGATTGTATTTTAAGAAACTGGAAACCCTTGGTCCCGGCATTGGCGCTGGCCGCGGCGCTAAGCATCATTATAAGTATAAAAATTGAACTGATAATAATTTTTTTAAACATTTTTGTCCCTCCTATTTGATCCAGCCGAACCTTTGGGGTTCACGGTTGTTTTGCAATTCACCATCTACTTTCATAATCACCAGGTAAATGCCGCTGGTAAGTAGTTTATTATCGCTGTTGAGCCAGGCATTGCCAATATTCAGCTGTCCGTCTGCAGCGCCTGTGCCGTTCAAGCTGTTAACCAGGTCTCCGGCAGTATTATATATTTCAAAGGTAACTTCGGTTCCAGCAGCAGTATTATACAGGATCCGGATCTGATCATTGTTTACCGCTTTGGTTATATTGGGAATGATCATAAA
>CAZFAK010000162.1:0-6944 GCA_964517045.1 uncultured Spirochaetia bacterium
AAAGATAAATCTTTCATAACCAGCCAAAAAAACATACTGCAACCCACGCAGTTGGCGTTGGAGTTGACCAGCGGTAATATGCAAATACAGCCATACCGTGGCTATAAAATAAAAATTAAGCCACCGTATACTTAGCGCAGGCCAACTTCCCTGCAGTGTTGCCGGATGAAACATGTTTAAGTTCAGAGACAGGAGATAATTCCGGTAACCGTCAGCCAATTTTGCTATTGCTTCTTTTGTCCATTTTCTAAGCATTTTCCGACTCCTGTAAACAGATTATACCTGGTATTTATGCTGCTGAGTAGACGGACCTGGCCGAAGGGTTACAGTTAAATTAAATATTGTTGATTATTACAGAAATTAAGGATATAATTTTACAATTATTTAAAAAAATAATGTTGATAGCCGGAAAAACTGGCTAATAGTTATATCGCAAAAATCTTCAAAACATCAAATTACAAAATTGACAAATACGTATTTTATTATTATAATAATACGTGTAAGATAAGGATTTAATATGGGAACAAAATTAACTTTAACTTTAGACGATTCAATAATTCGTAATGCTAAAAAATATGCGAAGACCAATAAAATAAGTCTTTCCAAGATGGTTGAATTCTATTTTAAATATATATCCTCAAAAATAGTAAATAAAAAATATAAGATACCTCCAATAACAAAAGAGCTTTCAGGTTTATCAAAATTTAAAACCAGCAAAACAGACAAAGAATTATTAACGGAAGCATTATTGAGGAAACATACTTGAAGGAAAAAATATTTATTGATAGCGATGTGATTCTAGATGTAATATTAGAAAGGCAACCTCATTTCGAAAATTCACAAAGAATATTAGCATACATCGAAAATAATATTTTTAATGGATATACATCCTCATTAATTTTATCAAATTGTTTTTACATAATTAATAATAAAAAAAACAAAGATGCAGCATTAAAAGCAATAAGAAAGCTTAGGTCAATTCTAACAATATTATCCTTTACTGACAAAGAAATAGGAGAATCAATAAACTCAAGTTTTACTGACTTTGAAGACGGTATTCAATACTTCATTTGTATCAATAATGACTTACCAACTTTGATTACCAGAAATATTAAAGATTTTAAAAAATCGAATATCAATATTTTTACTCCTAAAGAATATTTAAATTTAGAGGATATTAAGAATACAATTGAGGCGAAATAACAAAACACTGCAGTAGACAACTTGCTTGGCATGTTGCTTGCACTACAACATACTGCATTGCATTAACATGATTTCTACAATAAAATAACTTAATAGAAATAAGAAAGATTTAGCAAGCAACCCGCCAACTTTTTTCGAAAAGTTTGCAAGTTGCTACTGAGTGTAGACGTTCGGGGACGCTGCACTCGGTATTTGTCTAAAGTGGTTGTAAATAAATTTTTAAGCCACTGTAGAACTGTGTCTACAGAGTAGCGCATGTCAACTTCATACAGCCGTGCAGTTAGCGCCGGAGTTGACCAGCGGTAATATGCAACTGCAGGCATACCGTGGCTAAAATAAAAAAAAAGCAGCCGTCCGTGGCTGAATAAGTGAGCTGACATCCCTGTCAGCTTTATAAGAATGTCTTAACTGTAATTACAATTAAGACTAACTTTAACTCCTCAACTCACCGGCGAGGATGACAGACTGCCCATGGAGAAGCAGGTCTGCCCGGGCTGTAAAGTCGGCATTCGTTTCTGTATACTGTTTTGGCACATCCATGCTAAAATAACAGAATATGCCCAAACTGCTTACCAAATCAAAATTTTTAAACGCGTTACAGTGTCCCAGATGGGTATGGTATGCTGTTAACCGGCCGGCAGCCATACCAGATTATAATAAAAAAAGCCAGTATCTTTTTTCTCAGGGGAATCTGGTCGGAGAGTATGCCAAACAGCTTTTTCCGGACGGCATCACTATACCCTGCAGTGATTTTAAAGAATCACTGCAGCTTTCCAAACAGCAGTTACAACAGCAAAAACCTTTATTTGAAGCAGGGTTCATTGCTGACGGGTGTTACAGCAGGGTTGATGTACTCATTCCTGTTGGGGATAAGGGCTGGGATATTGCTGAAGTCAAATCAGGAGCTTCGGTTAAAGATATTCATGTTATGGATGTTGCTTTTCAGCGTTATTGTTTATCAAAAGCCGGCCTGAAAATAAACCGCTGCTGGTTGATCCATGTTAATAACAAATATGTCAGAGCAGAAAGACTTGATATATATAGCTTGTTTTGCCGGAAGGATATTACGGGTAAAGTTCTCAACTGCAGCCGGGAAATTTCCGGCCGGATAAGCAATATTAAAAATACTATTAAAAATGAGCAGGCACCGGTTGTTAATCCGGGCAGTTTCTGTACCAGACCTTATGATTGTCCTTTGATAAGTTTATGCTGGAAGGATATGCCCGAGGAAAATGTTTTTCAGCTTTTTGCTGATAACCGTAAAGGAGATGAACTTTCCGGTAACGGTATATTAAAGCAGGAAAATATACCTGATGATTTTCACCTTACGCGTTTGCAGCAGATACAAAAAAAAGCCTCTGTGGAAAAAAAACCACAGTTAAGAAAAAAAGCTCTCTCTGATTTTATAACTTTACTGCAGTTTCCTGTTTATTTTCTTGATTTTGAGAGTTACAGTTCACCGGTCCCCTTTTTTAAGGGTATGAAACCCTATGACCAATATCCCTTTATGTACTCATTAAAAAAAATAAACAACTGGGAAGCGGAAGAGGAAAATTTTATTTTCCTGTCCGCACCCGGCAGAGACCAGCGTGATCTTTTTATAAAAAGACTTGTTAACGATATTGATAAACAAGGCAGTATTATTGTTTACGGCAAAGACTTTGAGTTAAAGAAACTTGATGAATTGGCTGGGCTCTTTCCTGCTTACCGCATCTCTCTGGAAAAGATTAAAGCGCGTTTTATTGACCTGCAGGAACCCTTCCGGCGTTTTGATTATTATCACCCGGATCAGGCTGGTAATGTTTCTATGAAAAAGATAGTTCCGGCCTTAACCGGGCATGATTACAGGAAGGGAATAGCTAATGGTTACGAGGCAAGCCTGGGTTTTTTTCATATCGCGCATGTAAGTAAAAAAAAAGATGAAATTGCAACTATTATAAACAGGATAAAAACATACTGTTGCAGTGATACTGCGGGAATGAAAAAATTGCTTTTTTTATTAAAAGACAGTATAACTTTTTAAAAGGAGAATAGTGTATGATAAATTTTAAAATCTTTTTGGGCTGGATCATTTTATTTTGCTGTGTGTTTGCCGGGGCTGAAACTGATACCAATATAGCAGACCGCGAAATGGAAAGGATCGCTGTATTTGCCAAAGAGCAGTTACAGGGGGTAATGAAAACCCGGGCAAAGAGAAGAGCTCTTCGCAAAATAAAAAAAAAATATATGGAAAAAATAGAAGAGGTTACGGAAAAGATAATGGATATTTCGGGATACAGTGTTAAGGAGGCTTTTACTGCTTTTTATGAAAAATGGGAAGACTACTATGACAGTGAACTGCTCTATATTGAGAAACATTTTAACGAAAAGGCTTTTGGCAGAAAAGCAAAACTGTATGTCTATAATTATCAGATTGATTTTTTAAAAACCCGCTGCCGTATATTTTTAAATTATCTGGAAAATATTTACCGCCGCCGCATACTTGCCCGCCGGCAGGAGCAGGACCTGCAGAGTGATTACCGTAAACAGAAAGAAGCAGCCGGACATAAAGAACAGATGAAAGATTATGACCGGCCGCAGGAATAGGGGTATATTATGGTATATATAAAAATATTTTTATTTACTATAATTTATACCTGGGGCGCAGGTTTGTTTGCTCTGACCAATATTGATGAAAATATAGCTGTACGGGAACAGAAGCGTCTTGCTTTGGCAGAACAGAAAATTCTAACCAATTGTAAAACAGAAAAAGCTAAAAAGGCAGCGCTTAAGAAACTTATCAAACTGTGGCAGAAGGAGATTAAAGAGGTTGTTTACGCTATTGCTGATATTAGTCCTACAAACTGCCGCAAGCAGTTTGTGCAGACAGTTCTCCAGTGGCAGAAAGTCAACAAGCTTGAATATGCATATCTGGACCGTCTTTATGACGGCACTGTTTACGGTATGCAGGCCGGTCAGGTAGCTGTAGAAGTTAAATTGAATGTCTTAAAACTGCGCACCATGCTTATGCTTAAGTATCTGCAGATAACTTACAGACGTAACCGGATCCTTGCCCGCAAACACCGGGAATGGGAGAAACAGCAGCAAATGAGAGAGGATGCCCTGCAGGATATGGATGCGGAAATGGAATCGGAATTAAATCCATACGAATGATAATTTTTTTATTGCTGTAAAAGGTATACGTGCCGGGGATTCAGTTTAGAGTTTTTAAAAATTTAAATTCGTTTCAGGCTTTCGTTTAGTTCAAGACCGTAGTCAAACCCTTTAAGGTTAACTGCTGCCGCTTTTTGTTTAAACTTTTCTTTTATAATATTCTGCCATATTTTTAAATCAAACCCGAGTCTGCCGGCTAACACGCCCAGTATAATAGTATTAGCTATGCGGATATCACCGAGACGGGCAGCCTGTTCTCCGGCCTTGACTGTTACTACGCGCGGATAATATTTTTTAATGCGGTTAATAACATCTTGCGGATATGTAGTATCTCCCCGGCTTACAGTTACCGGGGGGATTTCCATATCATTTATGATAATAGTGGTTTTTTTATGCAGGCTGGAAAGCCGGCGCAGTGTTTCCATTTTTTCAAATGCTAGCAGAAAATCAACCTCCCCTTCGGGAATGACCGGGGCATAAATTTTACTGCCCCATCTGATATGACTGCAGACACTGCCTCCCCGCTGGCTCATGCCGTGGATTTCATTTTTTTTTACATCAAACCCGCTGCGGAAAGCGGTTTCACTTAGAATAAAAGCTGCGGAGAGAATGCCTTGTCCGCCTACGCCTGTCATAAGTACGTTATTAACCATTGTCCGGTCCTATAGCATCAAAAGTGCAGATTTGTTCACAAATACTGCAGCCCTGACACAGGGAAGAGTTTATTTTCATTCCTTTGTCAGTTTTACAGATGGCAGGGCAGCCGATACGCAGACATTGACCGCAGTCTTCACATTTAGCCGGATCTATTTTTCTCCGGGGCGCAGACTTTTTATAACGCTTAAGCAGAGCGCAGGCCTGGGTAGCAATCATAACTGCCGGAGAGTTTTTCTGCATTAAATCTTTTATTTTTTTTTCAAACTCTTTTAAATTGTAAGGTGATTCCTGATGAACGTTTTCCGGTTTTATACCAAGGGCGATTACCAGTTTTTTAAAATCAACTGTTTTTGTTTCACTTCCCTGCAATGTATAGCCGCTGGCCGGATTTTCCTGCATACCGGTCATGGCGGTGATGCGGTTGTCAAGGATAACGGTAAGAGTGTTAGCCTGGTTATAAGTCACATTGAGCAGATTGGTTATGCCGCTGTGTAAAAAAGTGGAATCACCGATAACAGCGATATTTTTTTTTTTATTTTTATAAGTTTTTTCCATGCCCGCGGCCATGGCCACGCCTGCACCCATGTTCATGGTTGTGTCGATAGCTTTAAGGGGCGGGAAGGCAGCCAGGGTATAGCAGCCGATATCTCCCATGACAGGAGTTTTAAGTTTAGACAGGATATAAAAAGTAGCCCGGTGGGGGCAGGAGGGACATAAAACCGGCGGCCGTGCCGGCAGATCGCTAGTGTCGATGGTGTTGTCTGTCCCGGGTTTTACTGAGTAGGATGATTTGTGTTGATACTTTGCCCGGGGAATAATTTTTTTTTGCATCAGGTTGTTGATCAATTTTTCCGGAGTTAACTCACCGCAGTAACCGGTTATATTTTTACCCTCTGCCCGGATTCCCATTGCTTTGATCTCGGTTTCCAGAAACGGATCCAGTTCTTCTATAATAATCACTCTCTTTACACTGTTGGCAAAGGCTGTTATTTTTTGGCGGGGCAAAGGCCAGATCATTCCCAGCTTTAGAACTGAATACCCGGGCATGACCTCTTTAAGGTAATTGTAACTCAGGCCGGAAGTAATAAAACCGATATCAGTATTTTTATTTTCGCTGTAATTAAGTTGACTTTCTTCAGCAAAAGCAGTAAGTTTTTTTATCATTTTTTCCACAATGATATGTCTTTTTCTGGCATAAGTGGGAATCATTACGTATTTTTGCGGATTTTTTTTAAAGGTGCCGGCTGTTTTAACCTCTTCTATGGGCTGACAATTGGTTATACCGGCAGAGTGGCTGATACGGGTTTCACTGCGCAATATAACCGGTGTGTCAAATTGTTCGCTGATAGCCAAAGCTTTTTTGGTAAAGGATCTTGCCTCCTCACTGTCAGCAGGTTCAAGTACGGGTAATTTAGCTGCTCTGCCGTAATGGCGGCTGTCCTGTTCATTTTGCGAGGAATACATATGGGGATCGTCAGCGACTGCAATTACCAGTCCTCCCTTTACACCCATATAACTAAGGGAAAAAAGAGGATCAGCTGCTACATTAAGTCCTACATGTTTCATAGCCGTAATAGTGCGGCAGCCGCTTAGCGCTGCACCGGCAGCTGTTTCCAAAGCGGTTTTTTCATTGACCGACCATTCAGCTTTTATTTCCGGGTAATTACGGGCAATGGTTTCCAGTATCTCAGTAGAGGGGGTGCCGGGATAAGCGCAAGCTACACTTACTCCTGCTTCCCATGCTCCTCTGGCTATAGCTTCGTTTCCGGTTAACAGTTTTGGGTCAGACATAATTGATTATATTATATGATGATTTTAAATATTTAAAAATAATAGTTACCTCCGGTAAAATTTGCGTATTTATATTAAAACCGGAAGTTCCGGCCGGCTTTGGCTTCAAACATATTGTGTAACACAGCACCTGAGGCGGA
>CAZFAK010000163.1:0-6943 GCA_964517045.1 uncultured Spirochaetia bacterium
AGTGTCCAAAACATAACATGTTAAGCAATTTTACAGGTATTAAAAATCACACCCCGGCAACTCATTAATTTTAATCATGCTATAATTACAGTCTACTTAAAAAGCAAGGATATAATATGTACCGTGTCGGTATTGATCTGGGCGGCACCAAGATCGAAGGTATTATTTTAGCGGATAATAATAAAGAGATTTTTCGGAAACGGATCCCTACGGAACAGCAGAAAGGATACCAGCAGATTATACGTAATATTAAAACACTATATGACGAAGCTGCGGCCTATATTAAAAATCAGCCACATACTTTGGGAGTTGGTACGCCCGGTGCTGTTTCCAAAAAAACCGGTTTAATTAAAAATTCCAATACCCAGTGTTTAAACAATAAACCGATGTATAAGGATTTACAGAAAAAACTGGGCCGTGGTTTCCGTTTGGAAAATGATGCTAACTGTTTTGCTTTGGCAGAAGCTTTGGAAGGAGCAGGTAAAGGTTACCGCATGGTTTTCGGTATTATTATGGGTACAGGCTGCGGCGGCGGTATTGTATACGAAGGCCGGGTACTTAACGGTCCCCAGTCCATTACCGGAGAATGGGGGCATCATACGATAGACCCTGAAGGTAATGACTGTTATTGCGGTAAAAAGGGGTGTGTGGAGACCTATATCAGCGGAACCGGTCTGGAAAACAGTTACCAACGTCTTACCGGCTGTAAAAAAGCAGCGTCTGAAATAATAAAAGATTTTCATAAAGCAGATCCGCCGGCAGAACAATGTATGGGGCTTTTTTTTAACCGTTACGGCCGTTCCGTGGCTAATCTTATTACCATCCTTGATCCGGACATTGTGGTTATAGGCGGCGGACTTTCCAATATCAGGGAGTTATATACAATCGGCCGTAAATATGTAGAATATAATACTTTTAATGATTCTCTGGAAACACCTATTGTCTGCAATCAGCTCGGTGATTCTGCCGGTGTACATGGTGCAGCTGATATCGGTATTTAAGCTGTTTGTTTTATTTATTTTTACAAAAATAGGTTTTTACATGATATAATCACTGCCGTTTTAAATTATTTTAATATTGATAATATATACAGCAACAGACAGCAGAGGAAAATATGCACAGATACAGAACAGATAACTGCGGTACAATCACTAAAAACCATGTTGATCATACGATACGTGTATCAGGCTGGATAAACAGTGTCCGTGATCATGGCGGAGTAGTTTTTATTGACCTCCGTGATCAGACCGGTATAGTACAAGCGGTTTTATATCCCACATCTTCTTCGTATAAGGGGGTGGAGCATTGGCACAGTGAAATGGTGCTGTGTATCACCGGTAAGGTGGTTGAACGTTCTAAAAGTACGGTTAATCCCAAAATGGCTACCGGTGCAATAGAGATAGAAGCCGGGGAGGTTGAAGTTTTGGGTGACAGCGCCAGCCTTCCTTTCCCGGTAAACTCTGATGAGGTGCAGGCTGACCATGTACGGTTGAAATACCGTTATCTTGATTTACGCCGCTCTTATATGCATGAAAATATTATTTTCCGCACCAAAGTCATAGAAGAGATACGTCGTCTTATGACCGCAAGAGGCTTCCGGGAGATAAATACTCCTGTACTTACCTCTTCTTCACCTGAAGGTGCCCGGGATTTTCTGGTTCCCAGCCGTCTGCATCCGGGTCAGTTTTACGCTTTGCCCCAGGCGCCGCAGCAGTTCAAGCAGTTGTTAATGGTGGCCGGATTTGAAAAGTATTTTCAGATAGCCCCTTGTTTCCGGGATGAGGATGCCCGCGCTGACCGTTCACCGGGAGAGTTTTATCAGCTCGATATAGAGATGAGCTATGTTACCCAGGAAGATATTTTCACCTGTTTAGAGGATGTTTTATATAATCTTTTTAATGACATGGGCTACAAAAAGGTAGGTTCCCGAACTTTTACCAGAATAAAATTTAAAGACGCCATGGACCGTTACGGAACAGACAAACCTGATTTGCGCAATCCGCTGCAGATGGTGCGGGTTACAGATATATTTCAGAAGACAGGATTCAATGCTTTTGCCGGTGTTATCAAAAAAGGCGGTATAGTTAAAGCCATCCATATTAAAGACGCGGCTGCTAATCCGCGTAAGTTTTTCGATGATATGATCGCTTTTGCCCAGGGTAAAGGGGCTAAAGGTATGGCCTATATAGTATGGAAAGAGGGTAAAGCGGTCAGTCCGATTGTTAAATTTTTAAGCGATATTGAGTTAGAAAAGATTACCAGCCGTTTTAATATTAAAGATGGTGATGTGGTTTTTTTTCTGGCAGATCAGGAAAGGCTGGTAAACCGGGTGGGGTATCATGTTATGGGAGAAGCAGCCCGCAGGCTGGATATCATTGATGACAGTGTTTACCGTTTTTGCTGGATAGTTGATTTTCCCATGTATGAATATAATGAAGAGCTGAAAAAGATAGATTTTTCCCACAATCCCTTTTCCATGCCCCAGGGCGGGCTTCAGGCGCTGCAGGAACAGGATCCGCTGGAGGTGCTGGCCTACCAGTATGATATTGTGTGCGATGGGGTTGAGCTTTCTTCAGGTGCTATCCGTAATAACAGCCGCAGTATTATGGAAAAAGCTTTTGCTGTAGCCGGTTATGACAAAAGTATTCTGGAAAATAAATTTTCCTCTCTTTATGAAGCGTTTCGCTACGGAGCACCGCCGCATGGCGGCATAGCGCCCGGTCTGGACCGGATGGTAATGTTGTTAAAAAAAGTAAACAATATACGGGAGATTATACCGTTTCCCATGAATCAGTCAGCCCAGGATCTTATGATGGGTGCGCCCAACAATGTTAACCCGGAACAGTTGGAGGAACTGCATATTAAACCTGATCTTGATCAGGAAGCAGAATAAACAAAATATCCTCTGATCCAAAAAATAATACACCGCAGGATGATCCGCATGTTGCGGGGTAAAAAACAAGCCGCCTGCATCCAATCCAGCCGCTGCTGCAGATGTCAGGCATTCATACGGTTAATTATTTCCGCAATTTTTCGGCCCAGATTTCGGGCGGTCTGGATACCCTCTTTGTCCTCTTCAATACCTCCCGGATGACGGGCCCATAAGGCAGCGCCGAAGTGAGCTGAAGCGGGCGCATCACTTACTACTATCATATTATGGATAAGCATGGCAGCCTGTATTCCCTGAATTGTTAACTCCTGGCCCCCGTTACGGCTGCCGCCGACCGCAATAACGCCGCCGACTTTATTTTTAAGCAGGAAATTATTACGCCGGAACATAACAGTACGGTCGAGCAGGGCTTTACCGCGGCCTGTTACAGAACCCATATAGACCGGGGAGGCAATGACAATTGCTTTTAGATCCGGATCACGCAGTTTTTCAATCAGGGGTATAAAATCATCTTCTATAGAACAGGTAAGTTTATCTCTGCAGGTACCGCAGTCGCGGCAGTCTTTTATTTCTAGTGGACCCAGTTCGATCAGTTCTGTCTCCAGCTGCGGGTCATAAGTCCGGGCAGCATTCAGGCAGGTGTCAAGAGCGAAACAGGTGGTTTTGCCTTTACGCGGACTGCAGTTAAAACCTAAAATTTTTTTAGCCATTTGGACTCCTTTAAAATAATAATTGTAACATGGGAGGATTAGCTGGTGTGATTTGGTAATCAGCCGGGCCAGGGAAACAGGCTGCTCCCGCAGTTTAATTTTTTTTTCTGATAAATAAAAATGGTATATAAAGCAGAAGATGAGAGAGTATCGCTACCAAACCAAGTCCTGCAAGATGCCGGGGCGGATTACCGAAAATGTTTATCATCCTGGTTACCGTGCTGGGGTGCGGTGTATCAGCCATTAAAAACATATAATTACTATCGGTAAACAGGTTAAATATATATACAACTATTACATAGGGGAAAAAGACTGCCAGTGATTTTAAAATGGAAACGGGGCGCGGATAAAATCCGCTTACAATAACAAGATAAAGTATTGTCAGTATCTCGCCTCCGTGCTGAATGTAAAAAACAATGAACTCCAGATGCGGCCAGCCAAAATAGATATTGGGAGTGATAAAGGACTGAACAGTGCCGGCCAGGGCCCAGAAGTACAGTATCTCAAACATAGCATAACTTTTCCGAAAAAGCATAAAAGCGCATAAAAAAACACTCAGATCACACAGGTTGAGCGGCAAAGAGTGCCCGACAGTAAAATGTCCGGTTAACACTTCCCACATCATCCAGCTTAGATACTGGACCAGCAGCAGTATGGCCAGAGAGCAGCGGAAGATCCTGTCGCTTTTACTGGTACCGTATTTTTTCAGTAATAAGGGTATTGTGATCCATAGTAAAAATATAAGTGTTATGGTAACCAGATGGGCGGTAGTGAACAGGGAAAACCTGCCGCTGAATTCAGAATTAAAAATATTCATAAATTACCCCTTGAAAAAATACAGAATATAATTTTTTTTATACTATATCGGAAGCGGTGTTATTACCTGGGTTGAGGCAAACATCCAGCTTACTAAAAGTGCGTTAAGAAACGCACCTGTATACGGGCTTCCTGTTATCTGTTTGAACCAGGTTGAGAGCGGAATAATCAGAAGCAATACGCCGATCAGGTGAAACAGATTAAAAATCAAAAAAGCAAACATACCTCCCGGGCCTGTATAAGGTATGACATCAAAAAGCAGAAAGGGTAAATATTGTGAACAGAGCAGGATAAAAACAGGGATCAGCATTAAAGCTAAAGCGGTTTTAAGGGATGAGAAGTAGTTTTTAACAGATCCTTTTTTTTCAGAAACAGCCATCTGGCCATGCAGAAAAAAACCGTTAAGCAGAAGAGCTGTGAGTATCAGCGGGAAATAGAGGAAAAACATTTTAACTCGGTAAGTGGTAAGGTTATTGGCAAAGGCAAAGATAAAATGAAAATTAACATGCAGTTTTTCTTCCAGTATAAACTGTAAAGTAAAGATATAGAGAAATAAAACAAGGGCCAGTATAATTCCTCTGCCTGTTTTAGCGTAGTTCAGTGAAAAGCGTTCTGCACTAAATGATATTCCCAGTTTATAAAAACCGGTATTGATATTTTTAAAATGTTTTTTAAGCCAGCGTTTTAAAAAAAGAAAACCTGCCGCGCCGGCAACCAGGAACCACCATATCACAGCATTGGCGGTCATCATCGGGAATATTTTATCGATGCGGACAACATAAACGTGGAAAGCAAACATAATAAATACAATGGGTATATAGAGATAAAGCAGTATACCGTTAGTGATAGCAGCCTGCCGGAACTCCCGCCGGGAGATAATGGTTTCATTCGGTTTTTGTTTCAGCAGCGGGTGAAAAAATTTTGTTTGTAAAAGCAGCCAGGCCAGAGGAATAAGCGAGGCAAAGGCACAGAGCATAGCGAGCAGAGTGCTTAGTTCTTTATATGGCCAGATTTGTTTGGCAGGCAGTGATATTTTTTTTTTACCGGGCATGAGAGCTTTTTGAAACCAGTTCACGGTTTCGGCAATAGTCTGAGAACCGTAGGGTTCAGTGGTATGAATATTACAGGGTACGAAAACTTTACGGGCAGTTCCTTTATCAAATTTACCGTAAGTTTTTCCAAAAACAGGATTGGCGGCGGCAATGGCGTTGCGGGTTGCCGGGCCGGACATCCATTCCTGCATAAAGTTTTCCGTACCGGTCATGCGTTTACGGAAATCATCCCACCTGGCAAAGATCATCATCATATTGGCGGGATTGCTGTAGTCAGCATTGGTTTTGTAGGCGTTACCAATAAGAACAATTGCCTTCAGGTCATTGTCTTTGAGAGCAATATCATATGCTATGTTGCCACCCAGACTGTGTCCCGCGATCCCGCAGAAATCTTCTCTGACACAGGGAAGGGAGCGCAGGTAAGCCAGAGAGGTGCGGGCACCTAAAGTTGGATCAAATTCTGTATCTTCATAATCCATCATAATATCCGAGTTGTCGCTGCCCAGCAGATCAATACAGAGTACTATCAAACCTGATCTTGCCAGTTCTATAGCGAGAGGAGCTCCTTTATCCCTGCTGCTTGCATAACCGTGCAGGAAGAGGACACCGGGCCGGGTAGAACCCTTCCGGATAGCAAGCGGCTTGTATAATTTGGCATTGATATTTTTTTTATTAAAGTTAGTAAAATTGACTTCAGTAACTTCTATTTTGCCAAAAGCGGTTTCCGCTCTGGCGGCAGTAATGGAGAACGCTGTTACAATAATGACAAGCAGAAGAAAGATACAAAAAATAATTATATTATATTTTTTGCCCTGCACTTTTTTATGCATTGTTTACTCCGTAATGTGTAATTTTATTTTACTATAAAAATATTCTAAATTTTTTTTTTTTTAAAAAAAATAAAATTTAAAAAAAATTATTTTTTTGGCACAGGTTTTTTATGACCATTTCAAAATAGCAAGCTGTACCCCAGAACTTAAGGCTGAAGTTGACCTGCGGATTTATGCAAAAGCAAGTCTATAGTGGCTATTACTTATTTTTCAGGGCGCCTAACGCCCTTAACGGATACCGGTGTTCTGTGGGCAGCCTTGTCTTCAAACAACCTGTAACCCTGAAGTTAAGGCCGAAATTGACCGGCGGCTATATGCAGGAACAACTGCCTCCGGCCAGGCGGTCAGCTGTCATCAGCATCGCCAGCAGACGCTGTCCGGTTTGATTGTCCATTTCCAGGATATGTTCTTTTTTATTATAATGTTTGTATAACAGTTTGTATATCATATTATTAAGGTTAATAACAGCCTCTTGTTTCTCATTGTTCATCCTGTGCTCCTGGTTTGAATTTCGGTAAAATAAAAAAGGGTGTGATAAAAAAAGCCCGGGTAAAGTTTATAAGCCGCTAAACCGAAAACTTAATTTTTAATGGGGTGTGAATTTTCATTCCTGTAAAAGTTACACAGAGAGCCGCTGAGAATCGC
>CAZFAK010000164.1:0-6943 GCA_964517045.1 uncultured Spirochaetia bacterium
CGATTCTCAGCGGCTCTCTGTGTAACTTTTACAGGAATGAAAATTCACACCCTAAGCCAGGATAAATTTGCGAAAGTAAAAACTCTATGTTAAGATGTTGCTTCATTTTCAGGAGCAGAGGAGCAATTATGTCCAAAACAAACAGAGGCCGCGGTATCAGAAAAACATATAACCGCAGCCGCGGTGAATGTCCGGTTTGTCTGCGTACAGGGGTAAAACTAAGACATCAGATTACCAAAGGGGAACAGCAATATGATGTCTGCAAACCTTGTTATGCAAAATATTCCCGGCATACAAAAAAATAACTAATTTTTATATTTTTTTACATATATAGTGTACATAGCGGCCCATATATATGTAGGGTAATTCAAGCCCGAAGCGGTTTTCAACTTTAGTTATATCAGCCATAGAAGTGCCGGTATTGGCAGGTGTTTTTTCCAGATAGTCATAAAAGATACGTATCCCTTTTACAGAAATTATTTTAAAATTATTTTGCTTTATAACTTTCTCCACAGTTTGCGGATACACAGGTGCGGGAGGAGTAAAGGTTTTCCCGGTTCCCTTTAATCGGTCATTTAATATTTTGCTAAAATTACCACTTAAGGCATTGCGTATTACCAGTGCGTGTTTGTTATATAAAAGCAAAGAAAGATAACCATTTTTTTTTACACATCCGGCAATACTGCTTAAACCGGCCAGGGGGTCATGCAGCCAGGCCAGCACAGCATGCAGTAATACCAGATCCATTTTATCCCTGTACCCAGGCAGCAGCTGCTGCAGCGGCTGCCGGTTAAAAACAGTATTATGGTTCAGTTTTTCCCGGGAGCATGTTTCTTTTACATCCTTCAGTAAAACATCGGCGATGTCATTGATAATAACTTTATGTCCCATACGGGCGAATTTCAGGGCAAACTGCCCCAGACCAGCGCCTGCATCCAGTATTTTTAAAGAGCTCTTTAACAAAAACGGCAAAGTCTGTTCCAGATGATGTTCTACTAATGTAAAGCGCAATTTGCCTTTAGGGCTGTTACATATATTTTTTTTAAATTTTTTATATTTAGTATTGAAATTAAAATCACATCCGGTATTTTTCCGGAACTGTTTGGGGGACATACCTTATTATACATTATATTTATATAATTGTGTTCTGATTGTTTTTATAACCAGCCAATAAAACATAGTGTAACCCTGCACTTAAGGCTGAAGTTGACTGCGGTAATATGCAGGAGTAAGTCTACTGTGGCTATTCCCTGTTTTCCGCGGCGCCGAGCGTCGCTCAAAAGGGTTATATTTTATAAATATGAAAAAATGAAAGTGCAATTGCTTTTTACAGTATTAGGCGTTATAATTATACATAAAATATGAATAAAAAAGAACAGGGAAAAATAATTCTTTACACTGCCGCAGTTTTGGAAGAGTTATCAGCCCGCAGTGTTCACTTTTTTACCAATGAAAAACATCTTAAAGATAAACGCAGTTTAAATATAGCTATTTTTAATATTATGAAAAACCATACTATCGATCTTATGCCCTATCTTCTTTTTATCGGCAAGCCTTTAAAAAACTACTATCCCTTTGTAAATGAATTAGCTTCCCGTCTCATAAAAGAAAAAAAAGACCAAAAAGAACTTTTACCTAAAATGGAAGTCAATAAAAAAGATGCCAATTTTCAGGAAATAATCTTCTTTATAAAAAGGGCAGTTTACCTTTTCAGTAAAAACAATCCGGCTGAATTAATCCCCTCTGTACGAAATAATGAAGAAGCACTGACAGAGATAATCCAAAAAGTTATGCATAAGATTGCTATGAGCGGTACTGATTTTTACGGCTATATTCATCACAGTGACGCCCGTAAATTTCATATCCAATTGGCGGAAGAGATCATTGTCAGTAATGACGGTAAAACCGATTTCCGGGCTTTGCTGGTCAGTATGGTAAAACAACAAAAAAAAGAATACTCCGAAATGCTGACTGCTTACAAAGAACAGGTTGCGGTCAGCCGGGAAGACGCTAAAATAAAACAGGAAACAAAACAAAAAGAACGCGGTCAGCGCCGGCTTACGGAAACAGAAAATGAAATAAAATTTATTTACAAATGTTTTAAACTGTTTTTTTTCCGTATCCGCAATTTGCCGCCGCCCTCTGATGAGGTCAGTTTTCCGCAAACTGCCGGAGCAAAACAGCAAAAATTAAATAAACAGATAGAAACCGTACTTAACAGATTCAGACAAAAACGGAATGAGTTTAAAGATAAAACGCCATCGGAAACATTAATGTTTTTTTCACACCGCCGTAAGGCACCGCTTATAGAAATACTTAGCGTACTTGATTATATTTATGACCATCCCAACTTTGATCAGGAACCGTTAAAAAAACGGCTTTTACAGCACAATGAAAATTTTTTTATTCAGCAGGCTATTTTATTTATTGTCCGTCAATATAAAAACTATCATGACGATAATAGCACTAAGAAGTTTGACAGTCTGCTGGAAAATACTTTTATATCCATAAGGGATGATGAAAATATCTACCCGCCGCACCCTGAGGTTATTAAAGGTATTATCGAAAGCGGCATCTACAAAAACCATAACTCTTTTTTTAAAAATGAACACGTAAGAACTACATGGCTTAACAAAATAAATAAAAGACGGCAAATTTTCAAATGGTAAACAAGGCCGCTTTGTCTGTTTAAAAGTTATTTTTTTCTGTCCAAAATAAAAAATATTATGCCGAAGCAGTTTATTACTGTTAAAATAAAAAAACCGATAACGGTAATCGTAATATACTGCTGCGCATCAAGTCCGCCGAATTCATGAAAAAGCCAGGAGGCTGATTCCCGCACACCTATGCCGTTAATAGAAACCGGCAGCATGGCAAAAAAACTGGTAACCGGCACTACGCAGTAGATCGCCGGACGCAGGGAAAAACCCAGCGCAGCTCCCACAAGTACAGAGATGGATATTTTAAAAAACTGGGAAAAAAAAGCTGATAAGAGCACTGAAAAAGCGCGCAGTTTCTGCTTGCTTATATTTTTCAGAATAAGCATTGGTACGGCAAAGATATAAAGCCATTTATACCGCCGCCGCCGGCGCAGAGTAGTAAGTATAAAAAAAACCAGTGACCGGTTAAGCAGGGTAAAAATAATAAATCCCAGTGCTAGAACACCGGCTAGTACAATTAATAATGTATATTTTTCAAAATAAATAATAAAAGCAGCTGCCCCGATCATTTCCAGCATGAAAAAATTTATCATGCGGTCTAACAGAATAGAAGAAATAAAATAACTTTTTTGCTGATATTTATTGATAATACTATAGCCTTTAACAACATCTCCGCCGAAACTGGTGGGCAGGACATTATTAAAAAATAATCCCTGACAATAACAGGAAACCAGGTCAAAGGTTCTGACGTGGCGGTTTTCAGAGCGGACAATCAGGATCCAGCTTAAGTTGCCGAATATAATACTGATAATATAACTTACAGGCGCGCTTAGAATCAATACCAGATCCGCTTTGCGTATCTGGCTGGTAATCTCTTTAAGATCAATAAAATAATATATAAGGTATAAAAGAACAGCAGAGACTGTAATTTTAGCCAATAATTTCCAGTTCATAAACAATAAATTATATCATAGAAAATAAGCCATACGAACCGTCTTAACCTGCTAAAGCCTTGTTGACTTCAGCTACCAGTCCCGAGATAGTAAAGGGTTTTTCCAGTATATTTCCCACGCCTTCTTTTTTAAAAGATGGAGCGATCTCTGCAGCAGAACTGGCTGTACAGATAATTACAGCCGGCGGTTTGTCCCTGGAAAGTTTTTTTATTTTACGTACAACTGTCATACCATCCATACCAGGCATCTGCATGTCAGCAATAATCAGATCCGGACAATTCCTGCGGCAGTTTTTAAAGGCTTTTATCAATTTCTCCCCGTCAGTGAAAGTTTTAATATTGTTTAACTGCATTAACGCAAAAATATCCAGGAAAGAAGATAAAATATTTTTTTCGTCATCTGCTATCCAGATAACCGCATCTTTGCAGTCAATATCAATAGTTAATTTTTTGCGGGCAGTGATGTGCTTTTTTTTTATAACTGCCGGCAGACTGACCGTAAAACATAAACCCCGGGCCGGCTTTATGCTGGCGGCAAGAGGCAGTTTTACATTATTTTTAATATTGACATGACCGTTATGGGTTTGCACAATCCTTTTTACCATAGACAGCCCCAGTCCAGTGCCCTTCTCTTCGGTTTGTTTTTTGGTTGTAAAAAAAGGATCAAAAACAGAATCAATAATTTTAGTGTCGATACCCGGGCCATTGTCATAAACTTTTATAAAAAGTTTATTGCCTTTCCGTGAAAAGCACACTGCAATGCAATAATCAGCTTTAATCTCTTTTTCACGGTCACTTTGCTGTTTTTCCAGCAGAGCATCACGCGCATTAAATATAAGGTTGGTGAGTACATTGCCCAGGGATTGTTTATTACTTTTAATATATTCAGGCGCGCTTTTATTTATAATTTTGAATTTAATACCCATGCTGCGTAACTGGGTTTTAAACGGTGCAATAGTTTCTTTAATAAAAGCCGGTACATAGAAAGCTTCCTGTTTCAGCGTATCACTTTTGGAAATAGTTAAAAGGCGCCTTGTTAAGGGCTTGGCCCGCTCAAGAGCATTATAACACTTTTCTATGTATTGCCGTAGTTTAGTGATATCTTTTTGTTTTAACTGTTTTTTACCTGCCAGAATCATATGCGCTATATCGAGCAAACCGTAAAGAATACTCAAAATATTATTAAAATCATGGGCCGCCCCCGAAGCCAGAGAACTTGTTTCCTTGAAACGGGAAGCTGCAATAATCTCCTGTTGTTGCTTTTCCATCTCCTGCAGAATTTTTTCCATTTCCTTTTTCTGCGCTTTGATTTTTTCGGTATACTTTCTGGTGTTCTCTTCAGCACGTAATTTAGCCAAAGCATTGCCCAGGACATCAGAGACCCGGTCAAGCAGTACCGGATCCCAGCCCTGTTCATCCTGCTTTTCACTTAAGTTTAAAACAGCCAGTATTTTTTTATAAGGTTCACTGCCCAGCGGTTTACACACAAATAAAGGTTTAAAACTGAATTGCTCCCTGTCTGTTTTCCTTTTAAGTTTTATTCTGAAAATCTCACTGCTGCGGTTAAATTCATACACATCCTCTTTACTATTAACTACAATTCCATTCCCGCTTTCCAGAACATTTTTTACAAGCGGGGCCATATTGCCGGCGACAGCCTGTTGTTTGAAATAACGCTGCTTGATGCCATATCCGGCAATTAACCGCAGGCAGGATTGGGAACCTTTTTCAATTAACGAGACACGTTTCACCTGAAAAAGCTGCGCTATTTTTTGTAAAGACTGCGTAAAATATTTATTTTTATTTTTTATATTAATGCCGGAAAGAAGGCTTTTAATCTCCTCAAAAAGAAGCTGATCCTGAATCTCTTTTTTTTGTTTTAAATCATTTTCTTTTTCATCCAAAACATAGGCCAGTATGTTAGCTATCTCTATGAGCATATTTTTTTCTCTGGTTGTCCATTGCCTGTTTTTTTGCCGGCATTCAGTTAAAGTGAACATGCCGGTACGTTCTCTGACAGGGCCGACAGGTACCAGCAGATAATTTTTTACATTATATTTTTTAAGTATTTTTTGAGCGTAGATACGTATAACGGGAATAATATCAGCCGGAATTTCTATACAATTTTTATGCCTGTAGTATTTTATATACTTTTTGGGTAATTTAACACCGGGTGTCTTGCTGATACCCGGAGCTGTCCATTGTCCCCATATAGTCCATTGCTCATTTCCTTTTTGTGTACCGGTTTTTCTGAAAAAACCGGCACGTGATACACGCATGGTTTCACCAATAAGTTTAAGTGTTTGACTTATCCACTGTTTGATACTTAAGTTTTTATTATTAGCTACCTGCCAGATGGCGGTACGTAATTTTTCATATTTTAATTCTTCCTCCAGATAATAGGCAGCCGCGGAGTGTGTTTCCCCTTTGGAAAATATTTTTTTTATTTTTTTTTCGGTCATAAATAAAACTTACCTGAAATTAAGTATCTGATATAAATATAATTTTGTCAAATACGCTGCGCTGCCAAGTGTGAATTCAAGCTTTAATAACTTAAACAGCTCAAAATATTCTGTTTAAAAGGATGAGAGGGAAATTTTTTCCGTATAATCAGAAGTAAAGTAAAATGCAATTTCCGGATTATTTCCCAGCGCCCGCTGCAGGAAAAAAGGTGATTCAGCCAGAAAAACCGGCCGGTTATTTTTATCAAAAGCGATAAAGCGGTCATTCTGCCGTATAAAATTTTTAAGCGTGATTTCCGAGGCTGAGGTTATCCAGCAGGCTTTATGAAAATCAACCGGTTCAAAAGAGCAGGAAGCACCGTATTCATTTTTAAGCCGGTATTGGATAACATCAAACTGTAGTTCTCCCACAGTGCCCACCAGAGTATTATTATTAATAGACATAGTAAATACCTGGGCCAGGCCTTCTTCAGTCAGATGGCAGATTCCTTTATTGAGCTGTTTACTTTTCATGGGGTCGGTGTTTTTCATATAACGGAATATCTCCGGTGAAAAACTGGGAATACCTAGAAAATGAATATCCTCGCCCTGGGTCAGAGTGTCGCCGATCTTGAGCTTACCTCTGTCATGCAGCCCCACTATATCACCCGGAAAAGCCTGTTCAATGACTTCTTTATTCTGGGCCATGAAAGCGGTCGGTGCGGAAAATTTTATATCTTTACCGGAAGGCACATGTTTAAAAACCCGGTTGCGGGCAAATATTCCGGCACAAACTCGCATAAAAGCGATCCGGTCCCGGTGGCGCGGATCCATATTGGCATGTATTTTAAAAATAAAACCGGCGAAATTTTTTTCCGCAGGAGCCACTA
>CAZFAK010000165.1:0-6941 GCA_964517045.1 uncultured Spirochaetia bacterium
AAAGCCAGTTGCAGCAAACTAATAACCAGCAGCGTAATGATACCTGTAACATTTTCTTTAATAAAAAATTTCATTAGCCTGCCTGTTTAATTTCAATATTGATAGTGTTAAACACTTTATTTACTATAGTGAGAGCCTTATTATAATCAGCAGCCGCAACAATAACGTTGCCGCCCTTTTCCACATTATTTTTAGGAGTAGTTACAGCCGTACCGGGTTTGTATTTTAAAAAAATATTTTTAACACCGGGCAATTTTTGCGCCTGCTCAATACCGCTTATTGAAGAGATATAACCGGGTTCAGCAATTATAGCTTTTTCTATAGCACAATGAGCTTTCTTTTCTTTAAGATCAGGAGGGGGTTGCCCGGCTGCAATAGCAAGAGCGTTAGCCGTAAGATTAACCCCGGTTGCATAGGGATAGGTAAATCCGGACATAAACCCGCCGGAAAGTCTGGCTGCTATCTCACCGATATAAGTGTTATTGTATTTATCAATTCTGATATCACCTTTGGCTGCACCATCTTTAATACCCAGAGCGGTTATCCCTCTTTTAAACAGATTTTCAGCATCTTTAAGTAAATTATGATCCAGACGGGAAGGCATAATGTGACCGGTCTCCACAAAATACGGCGGATATTCTATAATGCGGTCAGCAACGCCGCAAATATAAATCTTACCCTTCCATACGAGAGCGTCAATACTTAATTCATTACCGGCAATATATTCTTCAACGATTACCCGGTTACTTCGAGAAAAAGCAGCTGCGCTTTTATAAGCAGTTTCCAGTTCGGCAGCGGAGCTGCATTTTTGCACACCGCGCGCTCCCATGCTATCAGCAGGTTTAATAACCAAAGGGAAATCAAGCTGACGGGCAGCAGTAGCCAGATCCTGAGCATTTAAAACAGGATAAAAAGCAGGCTGCGGTAAGCTGTTTTTATTAAAAACCTTTCGCATTTTTATTTTATCAGTTGCTTTATCAGCAGTCTGGAAATCAATGCCGGGCAAATTCAAGCGTGCTGCAACTGCAGCGGCTGTTCGGGAAAAATCAGTTCCGACAGTAATCACTCCGGCTGCTTTTCTGTGCGCATGCACTCCGGCCGCAGCCCGGACACAAGCGTTGTAATCGGCAATATCACAGTTTATCCATTCGTCTGCCAGTTTTATCCCCGCGGCCTGCGGGTTTCTGTCTATAACAACCGTATAAAATCCTTTACGCAAGCTTTCCTTGATAACCGGTATCTGCAGCAAACCAGCGCCAATAATAATAAAAGCCTTTTCACGCAATAGCTTATCCTTGTCTTAATTATGCCATTAAATTAAAATATTTACATCCTGTAGGTTGTTATGACTGTCGAATAATGTTACTATAATAACCGTAAAGTGAGGATATATGGCAGATAAAATTCTGGGCATAGGCAGCCCCCTGGTGGATATTATTCAAAAAAAAGATGACCGCTTTATTAAAGAGCATCAGCTTATTAAAGGCGGAATGAAACTGGTGGATGAAAAAACAAGTGAAACAGTATTCCGGGCTCTTGATAATCCTTCCCGGGCCTGTGGCGGTTCGGCTATGAATACTATTAAAGGCATGGCCGGACTGGAAAATGCCGCCAAATTTTGCGGTTGTATCGGAGACGATGAACTGGGGAATTTTATATACCAAACCCTTACCGCTGTTAATATCACTGCAGCTCTGTATAAAACCAGTGCTGCCTTGACCGGCCGTGTAATAGCTGTAATTACACCCGATGATGAAAGATCCTTTGCTACTTATCTTGGCGCTGCCAACAAACTGACCGCAGATATGATTACTGATGACCTGTTTACGGATACAAGCTTTCTTTATCTTGAAGGATACCTTATTTACAATGAAAAACTTATAACAGCAATATGCCGCCAGGCAAAAGCAAAAAATATAAAAATCGCTCTGGATCTGGCCTCTTTTAATGTAGTTGCTGATTTCAGGCAAAAATTCCAGCATTTACTGGAAAATTATATAGATATTATCTTTGCTAATGAGGAGGAAGCCAAAGCTCTTACAGGTAAAGAAGAAAAACATGCCTGTGCCATTCTCATGGAACTTGCTGATATAGCTGTGGTAAAACTGGGTAAAAAAGGTTCCCTGATAGGCAGTAAAGATGAAATCTATGAAATTGCCGTTAAAAAAGTTAACAGTTTAGACACTACCGGCGCCGGAGATCTTTATGCAGCCGGTTTTCTGCATGGCCTTCTTAACAATAACAATCTTTACACCTGCGGAACCATAGCTTCCATTACAGCAAGAGAGGTTATAAAAATAATGGGGACTGATATACCTGCTTCAACCTGGCAAAAGATTAAACAGGAAATAAAATCCTTATAAATACAACATTAGATAAATCAGAAGCCCCCCGCCTAATAAGCAAAGATAATAAGAAAAGTTATACAAATTACCCTTTTTTACAAAAGACATTAATAGCTTCAAAGAAAAATATCCGCTTATAAAAGCAGCACCGGCTCCGAACGCATCTGCCAAAACAAAATTATTAATAACATCAGCTTCTGTAAATTTTAGTAAAGTTACTCCCAGAATAACCGGAATAGCTATCAGAAATGAAAATTCTCCGGCTTTATTACGGTTAATCCCCAGTAAAAGGGCTACGGCAATGGTACTTCCTGAACGGGAGATACCGGGTATGACGGCCAATCCCTGTACTATACCAATAATAAGCGCGGCAACCAGAGTCAAGTCTTTATTATGTGCAATTTTAAATCTCGTCAGTCCAAGTAAAATAGCGGTTATAATAAAGAAAAAGGCCACGACCACTGTTGTGCTGAAAAAAACAGTTAAATACTCTTCTAAAAAAAAACCGATTACAGCTGTGGGAACAGTGGCGGCAATAATATATTTACAATACTGCATAGCAGCTTTTTCCTGATGCAAAATACCTTTACCCAGGCTGATAATCTGTTTACGGAAAAAAATTATTACCGCCAATAACGTGGCAAAATGAACCAATATAATGAAATAAAGATCATCATTTTTATGCATTATATCAGTTAATTGCCATTTTTGCAGAAATTTTTTAAGAACTATCAGATGTCCGCTGCTGGAAACCGGCAAAAATTCGGTTATACCTTGTATGATACCGAGAATAATAGAATTTATCATAATTTTATAAAAAATGCTTAAGTAATTTTAGTAAAGTACGAATTTATAATACATACTTTTCCTCCAATTTTCTTTAAACCCCTAAAAGAGAAATAACCCCCTACCCTTAACCGGGAGGGGGCTTATTTCCATTACTTAAACATTATCAAGTTTTTTTACAAGTGTTACCTTGTTTCCCCTGGAATTAAACTCCAGTTTATCAAAAAAAAATCTGGCAATCGGCAAACCGCGGCCGCAAAGCCCCATAAGTTCCGGCTTTTTAATTTTATTGGTATTAAAACCCTCACCCATATCAGTTACCGTAATTATAATCTTGCTTTTTGATTTTTCATATTTTAGATTTACCAGCGATTCATTATGTTTAATCTTTTTAAAAAGGTGGTCTGTATAATTATTTTGTAAGAGCAGTTCCTCTTTTTCTTCACCGCTTATGCCGAGATTACCATGTTCCATAGCATTTACCAGTATCTCGTAAAGAGCGTTGCAGATACCAATATACTGTTCCCTGTCAAATAAAGGAGCAATAGAAGTCATTATATATTCCAGTATGATATTTATATGGTCAGAGTCATATATATCATAATTGGATAAATTTAACTCTTTTTTCTCTGCAACAATATTCTGTATTAATATATTATGTTTCTCTTTTTTTATATATTTTTTAAAATGAATTTTAATAAAAGCTCTTATTTCATTTTCATTCATATGCAGGTCAAAAAAATGAGAAGCACCGTTTTTAAGGCATTCCAGTATATAATCCATGGAGCGTCCGAAATTAAGTATAAAAACTTTGTTTTGCAGCAAGTTTCTGTATTTTTTCAAACAGGTTAAACAATCCATTTCCTGCAGGGATGTACTCAGCAGAACCAATAGTGATTTACTGTTTTTAATAAAAGAGATATTTTCGGTAAAACTTGAGGAAAAGATTACGTTATAATAAGTGTTTTTAAGTATGCGTTTTATTTTAATTACTTCATCTTTGTCAGGATGAATTATTAAAATATCACCCATATACAATTTTTCCTTTTATTGTTCTGGCTTTATCCTTACCTTTTAAAACCCTGCTTATATTTAAAGCAAAATCCAAAGCAGTTCCTACTCCCCTGGAAGTTATTATTTTCTCAGATATCTCCACATCAGAATCGGTAATTGCTTTGGCTTTTATATCCTGACGGCAGGCAGGATAGCAGGTAACTGTTTTATCAGTTAAAAAACCAAGTTTACTTAAGACCGTAGGCGCAGCACATATTGCTCCTATATATTTATTATTTTTATACTGATTATGAAGTAAAACAGCAACCTCCTGACTGTCTGCCAGATTTGTTGTACCAGGTTGTCCGCCTGGCAGAATTATTATATCATATTCCTTATCTTCTTCAATATAAGCAATGGTTTTGTCAGCCTGAATTTTAATATTATGCGAGCCGGTTACAGTTAAAGATTGGGTTATTGAGCAGGTTACTGTATCTATATCTGCGCGGCGCAGTAAATCAATAACTGCTGTAGCCTCGGTTTCTTCTAAACCGTCTGCCAGTAATATTAACGCTGTTTCCATTTTATATTTGTCCTTTTTATAGCATGTTTATAAGATAAAATTTGCTTTACAGTATTAGTCTCTGAATTGTAAATAGTCAGCTTATCAAAGGTAACTGTAAAATTGGTTATATC
Organism: uncultured Spirochaetia bacterium; assembly: GCA_964517045.1. Lineage (GTDB taxonomy): Bacteria > Spirochaetota > UBA12135 > COTS27 > CAZFAK01 > CAZFAK01. The sequence goes on from CAZFAK010000165.1 coordinate 4,821, forward strand.
CTCGGGCAGCCGCGGAAATATAAGATAGGCTTCCGTCTCCTTTCTTTCTGCAGAAAGTACAATTTTTTGCTGCCAGAGTTCCGGTTTAATATATTGTTGTTTGAAAAGCCGCATAAATCCGTAAATATAATAATCAGCAGCCTGAAAATTAGACAGGAAGCTTTTATAACTGTAGGCTTTTACATCTTTGTCCTTATAATGCATAATTATATTGGAATAGTATACAGCTATCCTGTCACTGGTGTTGGTTTTGGATAATTTCATTTTAAAAATAGATACAAAGGGAAGAGTCTTAAGCATGGAATACTGTTCATTGCCCTTTCCGGTTTCAGGCGAATATATCAACCTGTAGGTTTTATAACGGTTTATATAAGCCAGGTTAATGGATGGTAATTTATGATCAGCCGCCGGAGGGCGCATTCGCACCTCGTGTACGGGGAAAGTCATAGTAGTACAATGGTATATAACACCGGTACTGAACATAAACAAACAGTAAATGAAAGCGTTAAAAATCCTTTGCAAAAATAATTTCATAATAACTTCAGGTGATTAACTGGCCGCAGGCAGCAGCTATATCATCTCCTTTTTTATAACGCTGTGAAGCTGTAATTTTATTCCGCTTTAAACAGGTTATAAATTTTTTTATAGTCTTATGATCTGAAGGCTGATATGACAGTCCGCGTATTTTATTATAAGCTATAAAATTGACTTTAACTTTCAGTCCCCGGCAAAAGCTTAGTAATTTATGTAAAGCAACGTTAGTATCATTATAACCTTTTATCATAATATATTCTAACATTATTTGTTTTTTTTTAGGAGTAACCTTATCATGTAAAAATTTTTTGAGAACCTTGATCTTATTTTGCCGCAGACAGGGCATTAGTTTATCTCTCAGCTTTTGACCGGCACTATGCAGAGATATCATTATATTCGCCTGATGGTGAAAATTATTAAGTTTACGCAGTCCGCCTATAATGCCGGCTGTAGAAACAGTAATACGGCCGGCTGATATGCCAAAACCTTCCTTATCGCAAAAAATGTTTAAAGCGGTTAAAACATTGTTTAGATTTAAGAGCGGTTCGCCCATCCCCATAAAAACTATATTTTTTACCGGTAAGGTGCTCTGTTTTGCAGCAAGCAGATATTGTTCTATTATCTCATTAACATACAGATTTCTTTGAAATTTCATTCTGCCGGTAGCACAAAAACGGCAGTTAAGGCTGCAGCCGATTTGAGAAGAAATACATAAAGTTGCTGTCTTTCCGGTTTTATCCGGTATAATGACTGTTTCTATAAACAGATTGTCTGCGGTGCGGAATTTGATTTTTTTTACAGTGCTTGCAGAAGATATTACTTCTTTAACTGTATGCAGGGAAAACAGCCTGCTTTGATCCTGTAAAATATGCAGATCAGATTTGCTTATATTGGTTATTTCAGTAAAAGCAGAGATCTTTTTTTTATAGAGCCAGTTCCATAACTGATTATTGACATAACTTTTTGATAAAGTTAATTTGCTTTTTATCTTGGAAAACTTGTCAGAGTATAAATAAATTGACACATATATTTAAGTCAGTGAAATAAAAAAAAAGCCGGCAGCGTTCTACTCTCCCATCGTCTGCACGATAGTACCATTGACGCAGAAAAGCTTAACTTCTGTGTTCGAAATGGGAACAGGTGTTGCCTTTTCGCTATAGCCACCGGCAAAAAAACAGAAAATAAAATAATTGTTTTAAAAATATTTGTTTTAAGATTTAAAAAACCTAAAACCAAGAATACAAAAGGTATGAAAAAGTCTCACGTCTGATTAGTACTAGTCAGCTGAATACATTACTGCACTTACACTTCTAGCCTATCAACCTCATTCTCTTTGAGGAGACTTTAGGTCGCCGAAGCGACAGGGATACCTGATCTTGAAGTCGGCTTCCCACTTAGATGCTTTCAGTGGTTATCCGTTCCGGATATAGCTACCCAGCCTGCTTCTGATGAAACAACTGGTACACCAGGGATCCGTTCATTCCGGTCCTCTCGTACTAAGAATAACTCTTCTCAAGTATCCAACGCCCACAGTGGATAGGGACCGAACTGTCTCACGACGTTCTGAACCCAGCTCGCGTACCACTT
>CAZFAK010000166.1:0-6930 GCA_964517045.1 uncultured Spirochaetia bacterium
TTTTTACCTCTTTTTTGGTTTGTTTTTTGTCTAATAAATATAAAAGACAATTAAGGGGGTCAGAATGATTATTAATCACAATATTTCCAGTATAAATGCCAACCGCATTTTAAAGTACAAATCACAGGATGTTAGATCCAATATGAGCAAACTCTCCTCAGGAATGCGCATTAACAAGGCCGGGGATGATGCTTCCGGACTGGCGGTTTCCGAGAAAATGCGGGCCCAGATACGGGGGCTGCGCCGGGCAGAGCAAAATGCCGGGGATGCCATTGCTTTTATCCAGACAGCTGAAGGTTATCTGGGTGAAACCACGTCGGTTTTACAGCGCGTACGCGAACTTTCCATCCAGGCAGCCAATGGCATCTACTCGTCCGAAGACCGCATGCAGATACAGGTAGAAGTGAGCCAGCTGGTTGATGAAGTGGACCGTATCGCTTCCCACGCCCAGTTTAACGGAATGAATATCCTTACCGGCAGGTTTGCCAATCCCCAGGCCGGCAATGCGCCGCAGGCCAGTATGTGGTTTCATGTGGGCGCTAATATGGACCAACGCATCAGAAGTTACATAGGTACTATGTCAGCTGCCGGACTGGGAGTTAAAGGAGCAGAGAAAAAAATATCTATCAGCACTCCGGGTCAGGCTAATAGAACCATCGGTATGATAGATGAGGCTTTAAAAAAAGTCAACAAACAGCGCGCTGACCTGGGCGCTTATCAGAACCGGCTGGGCCATGTAGAATCCGGTGTGGCAGTGGGAGCCCAGAACCTGCAGGATGCGGAAAGCAGAATACGTGATACCAACATGGCGCAGGAAATGTCCAAACTGGTAAAAAATCAGGTACTCTCCCAGGCTACCGTAGCTATGCTGGCTCAGGCCAATGCCAAAAACCAGCAGGTTTTAACTTTGTTACGCTGATCCGGATAAACCTGCCGGGGAAACCCCGGCAGTATCCGGGTAGCTAAAAATCCGGCGCAATATTATAATAGGCAACTTGTTTTAATTGCGGCAAAAAAAATATCTGACAATGAGTATAAACAATGTGGCAGGACGTATCCCGGATCAAACACAGTCAAGGCAGTTCTCATCCGCTGGAAGGCAAAGGAAGAGCAGCTTACCTTAAATACCAACAGTTTTACAATACCTATACCTACGCTTCCCGGTATAAAGATAAAAATAAAAAAATACCGGCGCTCTCTCTTTTTGATAACCGTAACAGCTGGATAAAACAGGGTCTTGACAGCCGGATCTTCCCTGTATGGTCAGTTTCCGGTTTTCTGAAACATTTCAAAACCAGCCTCTTCCGTATACTGGTTAAACATTACTGGGACCAGGCAGCTGCCGGGATGCTTTCTTCTATATACAGTGCAGATGATTACTGGATGGATGTATTATTATATTTTATAGACAAAACAAGACGTGAACAGCTTGATTATGATCAGCTTGTGCGCGAGCATGAGCCCTATTGTCACTATCCGCTGCAGCATACCTATAAAACGGAAAGCGAACTGCTTAACGGTATACTTAAATTATACAATGAAAAAATAAGAGATATTTTCAGGTCAGTAAAAATCAAAAAGCACAGTTCTCTCTCAGAGATAGAAAAATGGATACCGGCAGCTGCCGACAATCGGGACCGGGTCGATATTATAGATTTTGTAGCTGTTATAAAAAAACAACTTTTTAAAACTACCTGCTTAAAAACCGATAATGAAATAAATGCTTTTTTATCATACCTTTCCCTGAACAAACCTTTAACCAAAGCCATGCATATATTAAAAAAATATAATTATAAAAAGAGTTTTTACCGCCGAAACGAATACTTGTTTTTCAGTAAAACACTGGCGGCCGTATTTAAAAATTACGGTAAACAGCTTAATACAGCCAAGCTGCTCTCATCAAAAAAAAAGATCAAAGCTGTAAAAGCCCAGCTGCAGCAGGCTGTTAACATCTATCTCTCTGCCGGGAGTGATACCAATGTCTGACTATATTGCTGCCAGGGATTTTCTGCATGAGCTTTTCACAGAGATTGTTATCGGTCATGCTGCACCGGATAAAAAAAACGCCGGCTTAATTAAAAACTTTCTCCGTATTTTCCCCAGACTGGGACTGAAAAATATCTCCTCTCTGACTGCGCTGCAAAAAGCAGTAACCCGGTTATGGGACAGGGAGATTCCCAGACCGGCTGCCCTAGGGTTAAGAGATGAACTTATAATGGAGTTTATCAGTGAAAACAATCCTTATCTTAAGACCATGACAAAAAAACAGCTGCAAAGTTACGGCCAGTGGCTGCTCAGTAACCACTATATGCTGGGTGAGCTTTTTATAAGTGTCAACCTCCACTCTGCCTATATATGTAAAAGATTCAACCTTAAACTAAAACCGCCTGCCGGTTTAAAAAAGGCAGAAAAAACCGGAAAAACCAAATACATTTTCTATCTGCTCCTGGCCAAAAGCAGCGCAGCAGCCGCAGCTGCTTTACTTTTTGCCAAAAACATCCATACCGTTATCATACGTAAATTAAAGCATCTCAGTAAACCCAGTAAAACCGCTCTCATCTTCAGCAGTGGTATTATTATAGCTGCCGGCACCATCCTTACATTTATCACTACCCGGCCGGAGATCATAGAACCGGACCGGCAAAATAAAAAACAAAATATTACTGCTAAATCCGGCACAGCCATGGCAGATAAAAAGACAAGACAGGAACATAAGGCTGGCAGCCGGGAGCGCAACAGCGGCCAGGTATCGGTAACCAGAACCTCACCGCCTGAAACGAAAAGACAAAATACAGAGAAAGGTAAAAACGCTGTTTTCCTGCAATGGGATATAGAAAAGGGAACTTCACTTAATCTGGTAAAAAAAGGAACTGTATTGTTATATAAAAACGGAACCTTAAGTGAAACCCAGAAAGAATATAATATTGCCAATTTCATCTGCAGAACAAAAGACAGGGACCGGGCTTATTTTACCGGACTGTTTAAAAGCTTTTCCTTCAGCGGCAAAAACAGGCTGCCCAGTTTCCTGGGACAAAAAAAATGCCGTTTCTCCATTAAAAATAACGGCACCTATGTTATTCCTGTAGGACAGGAGCTGCCCAATATACGCTCCATTCCCTCTTTTCCGGCACGCAAAGTGGCGCCCGGGGATACATGGCAGGCTCCCTGTGAGTTGTATTTTTACGATCTCGACCCCCCGCTGCTGGTACAGGAGGAAGCCTCCTATTACTATCTTTCCAACAGAGAGAAAGCTCCTGCTAAGACAGCTGTTATCAGGATTCATTATTCATTTCTGGAAAAACAGAGCGGAAAAGCCGCTAATAATTCCTATAAATATATTGCCGGATCCAATCAGGCTGTTTTATACTGGGATATAAAAAAGGGCAAGCCGCTGCGCATGCAGGAGAGTTATGACGAAACCATAACGCAAAAACAGGGATCAACCCTGCGCCGGCTTATGAAATTTAATTCCTTATATGATATCAGCAGCCGCCTGCAGCAAACCAGATTAAATAATATAAAAAAAAGAATTGATAAAGCAATAAAAGATTACCGTCATATAAAAACCTTTATCAAAAAGGACGGTCTGCATATCTGCCTGAGCAGTATCTACTTTAATTTTGAAAAATTTTATATCAAAGAACAATGCAAACTGGTGCTTGACCGCATAAAACCGCTGCTGGCAAAATATCCCCATTATGAAATAATGGTTCAGAATAACAGCCGCACCAGTGAGGGGTTTAATACAGCCTCTGAAGTAGGAAATTATCTCAAAAACAGGAAAAATAAAAAATTATATATCAATAAAAACAGGGCCGCTGCTGCGGCTGATGACCAGTGCCGGGTAGCGATAATTATTAAAAAAATATATACAGCTGAATAATTGACAATTTAACTTATTTACAGTACTATAGGTATTATAGAAACAAGGATTTAACTATGAAAAAAATGGTAATATACATTCTGCTGGCAGCCGCTCTGTTAAGTGCTAAAAAGAAAACCATGCTTATTCTTGATTTCAGCAGCGAACATATAAGCAACAGTAAAACAGAACTTTTTTCCATGCTTTTAACCCGTACTGTTTACGAGACCAGGGTATACAATGTACTCCGGATTAGTGATCTAAATACAAACAATGCCGGAGCGGAAAAGTGCCATAGCTTTTCCTGCGCCAAAGCATACCTTGATTTCACCAATTTTGATCTGGTTTTAATACCCACAGTTACAGCTCTGGGCCAGGCCTATATATTTATGTTTGATGTCTACAGTATCAGCAAAAATAAAAAATCCGGCTCCTATACGGTAAACTCAGACTCTCTGGACAAGGTAGCGGCAATTATAAAAAACGCCGGCTACAACATTTGCGGATACAAACCAGGGGAAAAAACTTTTTCCGTATTCGGGGGACAAACTGCTTCCCAGGCTGACCAGCGGCAGCTGGCGGTAAATCTCTCCCTGGGTCCGGCAATTATCTCGGTTGATTACGAAAAAGGAAAATTCGCCACTTTTGCCAGCGGTTCTGTATTACTGCCCTTTCTTTACCGCTATGCCTTTGCCCTGGGAGCCGGGCCCAGTTTTAAGATATCTTCGCACTGGCGCTATGATATTTTCGGACTCATCTCTCTGTATGGCGATACCAAACCTCATCTTGAATATTATTACACCTATAACGGTTATAAAGAAAGACAGGACTTTTACCTGGGTCTTGGTCTGGGTATGGGATTTCATTTTACCAGTGACAGCGGTTTTACCCTTGGTTTTAAAATACCTTTTATCGGCGGCACTATTGCCAATCACAACCAGGATAACTATGAATCTCTGGGTTATTATTATCTGTCCACAGCTGCCAGCCTGCCCAGTATTTCGATCGGTTACCGTTTTTAACAGCAGCCAAAGGTTTGACACTCTTTATAAATCAGAGTACAATTTTGCGTGGACAATTTCTTTAAATCTATTTTACAGGGTTTAATTACTATAATAAATGACTCCAATACCCTGACAGTAGTAATACTGCTGGGCCTGGTCATTATTGTTATGCTTTTCCTGTTATTTTACCTTATCTCCCTGCGTAACTACCTTACCAATACTGACGATTTTTTCAACCGCCGGATCAAAGACATGAAAAAAGACGGTATGATAACTGATAAAGATTTTATGAAAATACCGGTAATACATGGAAAAAAAACAATTATACCCCTTGAACATGGTGAGCTGCTCCATTTTTACCAGAAATGTCAGTACTTTTTTTTCCGTCTCGGAGACAAAGTAAAAAATGTAAATATTGACCTGCTTTTTTCCGAAAAAAGCAGTATTGATGATTTTGAAAATATAGGCAACGGCCGTATTTTTTTTACCAGCAAAATGCTTATTTTTGAAAACGTACGCAGCCGTAATAAAATCCTCTGGACTGATATTACAGAGATAAAAGTAAAATTTGACCATCTTATTCTGTTTGATAAAGAGGGCTGCCATGCCTTCAGACTGGAAAATGCAGAATTGCTATCTGATTTTATTTATAATATTTTTCTGAAAGAAATATAAATATGCAGAAAATTATTGTCCGTAAAAAAATTAATAAAAAGAGCGCAGTATATATTTTAGCTTTTCTTATAATAGTTCCCGTTCTTATTATGCGCTCCTTTAGTTACTACCAGGAAAAAACACTGGTCAGCCAGACCCGAAAACTGCTTAAGCAAAATAAAAACGGGCAAGCCCTTACCAATATAAATCTTCTTTTTAAAAAATTCAACTACAATAAAAAAAACCTGAAACTCCTATCCCTGTATCTTAAAAAAAAAGCCTCCAACCGGCAGCCCATACTACTGCATAAAGTTCTTAAATATATTACGATTATTGAAGAAAACAGTTACTGGCAGGATGCAGAGCTGTTACGTCAAAAAGGGAAAATCTATTATCACCTGGGACAGGATTATTATCCATGCAGTATTCGTTACCTGGAAAAATATCTGGAATCAAATACTGAAAATTATGAGGAGGATCTTCATTTATTGCACCGTATGTATTTTACTTTAAAAGATTTTAAAAAAGCAAAAGTATACATTAAAAAACTGGTACAGCTCAATCCGGATAAAATAGATCTTAAAATTAGTCAAGCCAATACCTATATAGCTGAAGGCAAACTTACACAGGCAAGAACGATCCTGGAACCGGTTGTTTTTAATAACAGTTATACTGCATCACTGAACCAGCCTGCCCTTTTACTGGCCGAGATCTACGGTACTTTAAAATTAAACTCTAAAAAAGAATTTCTGCTTTCCTATATGATTAATAAAAGCAGAACCAATGTAACTATAGCGAAAAAATACGGTATGTACCTTTACCAGCAAGGCCGTAAATATTCCGCCCGGCGGCTGTGGTATCACTGTTATTTAAAAAACAAGGATGATAAAGAACTGCGTTATTATATTAATAACTATTTATAAAGGACATTTAAATGTTTCACAATATTTTTAAAGCGTTAAGTAATGATTTCGGTATTGACCTCGGTACTGCCAATACCCTTGTTTATCTGCTCGATCATGGTATTGTTCTTAATGAACCCAGTGTGGTAGCTATTGATAAAAATACCAATAAAGTACTGGCAGTGGGTTCAGAGGCAAAGAAAATGCTGGGCCGTACTCCGGGCAATATTATCGCGGTCAGGCCTATGCGGGACGGGGTTATTGCGGATTTTGAAATTGTTCAGAAAATGATCCGCTATTTTATAACTAAAGTATCCCGTAAAAGAAATATAATAAAACCGCGTATAGTTATCGGTGTTCCTTCCGGTATAACTGAAGTTGAACGCCGCGCTGTACAGGAATCATGCGAACAGGCGGGAGCCAGAGAGATCCGGCTCATAGAAGAGCCTCTGGCAGCTGCTATCGGAGCTGAAATGCCGGTTCAGGAACCGGCCGGCAATATGATTGT
>CAZFAK010000167.1:0-6910 GCA_964517045.1 uncultured Spirochaetia bacterium
CATATTAGGATTAAACCCCCAGCTTACTTGTCCTGATAAATTGCCCGGCAAGGCACTTCCGGTAAGATGAAATCCTTTAAAACCGCGCGCTGAAAGCCGGTTTATCTGGCCGCTGCCATCTTTTTCCCAGGGCATGTTCCGGACAGTGGCTTTTACTATGCTGCCCGGGGTTGATACATCATCCCAGGGATATCTTTCAAATAAAATTGTTCGATTGGCCTGTGCCCCGCCGGAAAAGGTAAGTAAAGAATTTTTTATATCAAAATAAGGTCCGCCTATGCGTAGTTTGTAATTACCAAAAGGACTGCCGACTTGTCCTTCAAAGGAAAAAGAAAAATTTGGTTTTATTAATTTATAATCCTTGTGCTGATCAAACTGGCCTGCGTTAATACCTAAAGCTACCTGAAAGTAAGTATTGACTGACGGCGAAACTTTGAAATCAAGTTCCAGATTGGGTTCGCTGGTTACAGGCAGATTTTCCAGGCCTATATAGTTGCGGGGAACGAGATTGGGACCGGGCATTTGATTCATAAAAACATTTATTCCTTTAAACCTTAATATACCGCTAAGATAAACAGCTTTATTTTTAATTTTATGTGCATCTTTGTATTGAGCTTTAAGTTTGGGCATATTATTTTCTATTCGGGAAAGTTCTTTTTCGATTTTGCTTTGCCTGGCATTATTTGCAGTATTTGTTGCTTCCGGTTTGGCATTATTACTTTGGGCATAACTTATTCCAATAATAAGTAAAGAATTAAATAACAATTTATTTATCATATTATTTATCATAATTTTACTCTTTAATTTTTTTTTGATAATGGGGCCATTTATCTTTAACTGTTGCCGGGATAGTAATAAAATTTTGCGCAGATGTTAGAAAATAGGAGGATGAAAAAATCTCTGCCGCCAGCCGTGCGGTTTTTTGATTTTCATTTAGACGGTAATCATCTTCCGCATTTACATTATACCAGTTTATCAGTTTAATTGCTCTTAAATCTTTTGGAAGAAGCTTGCCGAGCATTTTAAGGCTTTTAACTTTGGCTTCACTTTTAACCGCTAGGTCGCTTACCATTACAGCAGTTCCGTTCAGGTTATTTAATATTTCTTTATATGTTTTTTGCAGCGTATTTAAAGCATTTTTATGTTTTAAAAGCGACATATCAATATTTACCCATTCTATTTGCTTTTTTGTTGGAAAATTTTTGATATAGCTATTTTCGCCGGCTTTGATATTCCATGACCAGATTATATTAGCTGTTGCTTTTTTATTTAATCTTTTTTGTATATAACCAAAAACTTTTTTATATTCCTGTGCAGTTTGGATCATATTACCATTTCTAATGGTTAATATTATTTTCGAATCAAGCTCTGCAAGGGAAGCAGCCCATTTATTAAGCATATAATCATAGTTACCATTTAAAAGTTCAACAGCCAGTATTGATTTTTCTCCCCAAATTTTCAAATCCCAGATTATATGAGGGCGATAATCTGCTTCTAGTAGTTTTTTAATCTGATTTCCAGGGAAAAGCATGCCCAAATCACAATGAAATGTAATTACGGCAAATTTTTTACCGATTTTTTTTTCCAGGTTTTTTATCCAGTTGACCCGTTGTTCATATCCGTTACCTGAAATTCCTAAATAACAGCCGTTATTTTGTTTATCTTTTTTAATAACTGTGCGGCTAACAACATCTTTCTTTTGTTTTTTGTTTTTTGCATCATAAATAAATTTTATATCATCAACATAAAACGTTGTTTTTTTTTTGGTTTGTGCTGATTTGAATCTTAATTCGGAAATATTTTTATAGTCAACAAATCCCGGTTGTTCAGCAGTACCATCCCACCATTTACCGTAAGGTGAAAACTTGTTCAAGGGGATTGAAACTTTTTGCCAGTTAGTAGTTATTCTGCAGAAAGCGCTAACCGGTACAGTAGCCCCGGTTTTTTTTCCGTCAGACTCGCTGTCAATAAGTTCTACAGCAAATGTTACGTTATTTCTGACTCCTTTTACCCAAAATTCAAGTGTCATATTTTTTTTAGCCGCCGCAACATCTACCGGAGAAAAAACTATACCAATGCCGCTGTGAGCAGTTTTATCAAAGCCGATTTTCAGCGAGAACTCGCCTTTATAAGCGTTTTGGGTATGAGGTGATAAATAGCTGTCTGCACTGGTATCAGGATAGGTGTAGGTGTAACCGCCGGCGGCAAAACGTTCATTAAAAATTATCATAGGTTCGGTTTTCAATTTTACGCCGTAAAAAGGATCGTTGGCCTCTTTTTTGCTTATTAGATATCTTGGTGAGCAGTTTACCAGGAATATAAAAACGCTTAACAGTAAAATGAAAGCAGAGAAAATGTTTTTCATTATTTTTCCTTTATTCAGTATTTTCCAGACCAAAGTCATCAATATAAAAGACAAAGTTTCCATTAAATTCAGACTGCGCTTCACGTTTAATTTGAATGCCCATTTGTGATATACTGCTTAAATCCGGATCATTATTTTGGTACCAACTCTCTTTATTGCGCGTATCAACCGTTAAGTCAAACCAAACATCAGTTGGTACTGAGGAACCTATACTTTTATAGCCACAATAATAGGCTCCTCCATTATTATCTTTTAAAAAAAATTGAATACCATTAGCCCGTGCCGGATTGCTTGTATCACCCTTGCTTTTTTCTGGTAAATAAAGATAGATATGTATTATTTGAGCGCGTAAATCGATAACTAAGGGAGCAAAAACTTTGCCGGCTTCTCCTTCTGTATGTGTATTGTCCATTACTACGCTTACTTCTAATGAACCAGTACCTGAATTGATAAAGTTTGTATTGTTATTATGGCTGACTTCTTTTACAGCATTGCCATAAATAGCTGACCAACCTTCGCAGTCGTTTTCAAAGGTGTAGTAAACATTATATCCCAGTGCCTCGTTATAAGTATCATCAGGTGAACTGAAATCATCTTTTATTTTACAACCGAACAAACAACATATTATAACTAAAAGACTTTTTAAAATATATATTTTATTTTTCATAATAATATTGTCCTCACTGCTTTAAACCCCATCCCTTGTAAGGAGCTGGAGTTTAAAGCGGAATTTACTCTTACTAGAAGTCTATAGAATCAACATAATATGTGTAGTCACCGGTTATAACTCCATCACTACGCACACTTATGCCAAATTGTACTACATTGGCATAGTCCATTGAACCTTCATCCGGGTTAAAATACCAGCTTTGCCCGCTGTCTGGAGAGGTGGTTTTGGCAGAGGGATTAACCTGAATTTCGTTCCATTGGCCCGGCTCCAGTTCCATACCCGGCCCAACTGTTAGCCAGGGACTGTATGCAGAGTCAGGGCTTACCGGATCGCCGGATTTGAAATGAATCTGTACTCCGTTATTGCCGCTTAGACCAGCTGGTGCGTAGATCCAGAGTGATACAGTCTTGCCGGAGACATCAATAGTATCACTTACCGAAACATCAAGTCCGTTCATTGTAGCTCCGGAATAAGTACAGTCAATTTGCATGCTGCCGCTGCCGTCATGAGTTTCACTGGTTGTCTGACTAACACTTCCGCTGGCACTGCCTTCCATGTATTGTACACTAAAACTCTCTGTGCCGCTGTCAAAATTATATACAAAACTTGCTGATCCTGTTGAACTTGAACTGCCGGCTGCTGTACTGGACGTGCTGCTAACAGCAGTTGAACTGTTTGCCGAAGAATTGTCACCGCTGCTGCTGTTGTTATCATCATCACTGGCTGCAGTAGGTCTCTCACCGCATCCTGTTGTAATGAAAATTACGGCCAGTAAAATAGAGTAGGTTAACTTTATTAATTTTCCTTTTTTCATTTTTTTGCTCCTCTTATTTTTCTTATTTATTAATAATGTTTACATGTAAACGTTATTAATGGTTATTCGAATAATAGAATAACTATTGTCATTATACATTAAATTAGATGGTCTGTCAAATTTTTAGTTTTAAAAACGTTTTTAATTGGATATTTTGATCTCATTATTAAATTAAATATCCAAAAAGGTTTTAATTTTAGATATTTTATAAAATTTTTTAAAGAAAAAATAAGAATTTATTAAAATAATCATTGTTTCTAACAGAAATTGATATAAATAATAAAAAATTGCAAAAAAAAACTATACAGGATATGATAAATAAGTTTGAACAAAGTAATAATAATTTTATATTTTTTATGCTTTCTCGGGGCTGGCAGAAGAGGTTTTGATAATGCATTATATCAGCATGCTGATTTTCCGATTGGTTGTGCAGTAACAGCCGGACAATTTTTGAAATATCAAAAGTACCGTCGCAATATTTTATGTTATTTTAATTCCCTAACTACCGGAAATGCTATGAAAATGAGTTATTTGCATCCATCTGTAAAAAAATATAATTTTAAAACTACAGATAGAGTTGCTGATATTTGTAAAAAAAAAGGTCTGCTTTTACATGGTCATACTTTGATTTGGCATTCAGATTATCAGATACCGGATTGGATGAAAAACTATACGGGAAATTATAAAATAATGCTTGAAGAACATATACGCACTATTGTCAGTCATTTTCGTAAAAAGGTATCCAGTTGGGATGTGGTTAATGAAGCAATTATAGATAATATTCAAAATCCTCCTTCAGAGTGGAAAAAATCACTTAGGAAAAGTATTTGGTATTCCAATGCCGGGACAGATTATATTGGGCAGGCTTTTTGCCGGGCTAATGAAGCTGATTCAAATGTTGATTTATTTTATAACGATTATAACCTTATCAATAATAGTAAAAAACTTGATACGGTAATTGCCATGATGGAAGATTTTTTAAAGCATAATATTCCAATAGACGGCATTGGTTTTCAGGCGCATATCCTGGTCGACAAACCCGCTATAGATAATATAAAAAAAGCTTTACAAAAGGCAGTAAAAACAGGATTATTGATACGTATCTCTGAACTGGATATAAGAGTAAATACAAAGGGGAGGCTGGCAAGATTGACACCTGAGGCTGACGCGGCTTTAAGCGAACGGTACAGGGAAGTAGTTTTTGCATACCGTAAAATAGTGCCGCCCCAACAGAGAGCAGGCATAACTGTCTGGGGAATATGTGATGGCAGTTCCTGGTATAATCAGGGTTATTCTCGGTATCCGGAATGGCCTTTACTTTTTACAGATGATTATATACCAAAACAAGCATATTATGGTTTTATCAAAGGACTTACTGCTTATATTCCTGAAAAAAAAAAATAAAGTTATTATGAAAAAAGCAATCCGTATAAATTACGGTTTTTTTAAAAATTTATTTTAAGCGAAAGTTTTTGTATATTTTCTGCAAAACTTATAAAAGGTGAAAACATGTATTCTATAGTTACTTTGGTAAAAGTGATGCCCATACCAAAATTTAAATTCAGGGTGTGTATATCCTCTCCTAATTTTTGTTTATAATCAACCCGGAAGTATATAGGTTTTTGCACTGGTTTATAATCTACAGCAATCCCAATAAGGCTTGACTCTTCATCAAATTTCAACTGCATAGCAGTAGAAGTATAAATACAGTCAATAATTTTAATACCAACTCCCAGATTAACAGTAAGGGGCAGAGTATAAAAGAGCGAGGAGACAAATATATCCTGAAGATAAAGGTGAAAAGAAAAACGGTTGTTTCGGGGTAAGGTGAAGACCGCTCCTAAGTCAGCCGCGGCGTAAGCCGGCAAACGGTATTGTGGGATATCTGTATCAAAGCCGAATTTTATAGACGCACCGACAGATAAGCAATTAAGGAAATGATGAGCGTAGCTTATTTTTGAAGATATATATGCTGAAGTAAAACGAGCGTTATTTTTGTCTCTGGTATACAGTAAATCGGTATATAAAAAGCTCAGTATTACTCCCAGTGAATTATTTTTGCCAAACTGGTGACCATAATATAAACTATCTTGAGAGATGTCTGCTAAATAAAAAACATGACTGTACTTAAGTTCATTAGGATGTATATTTATAAGCCCGGCCGGATTTTGTCCTGCCGATGATATAGTGCCGGTCTGCAGTATAAAGTTTTCGGTAGGAGTTTCAGGTGAAAGTAATGCAAAAAGGTCAAGGGATTTGGCTGAAATTATTTCAAAAAAAATAAAAATAAAACAAAAAACAGCCGGAAAAACTTTTTTTAACCTCATCTTATAACCTTTACTTTACGTATAATTTTTTTTAATCCCCGGGTATTGTTTTTTTTTTTTTAATTCAATTCAGCATATAAGAGATACATCCCTTCGGAAGCTATGTAATTGACTGGAATTGTTTTATAGTACTCTTTATTAAGAACAGTTTTATTATTAATTATATTTATCATTGTGTTTCCCTGTAAATCAAGCATTTTAATATTTATTACGGCATTTTCGTATGGTACGATATAATATATTTGAAATTCGTAATCAAGGGACATTGATACCGGATTAGGCATAGCCAGCATATCAAACTGTGTTGTCTGATCAAAGTTACTGCTTGCATAACTGCTTTGCTGTGATGAAAGACCTGAGGAAGAGCTAACCTGGGCGTCGGAACTTGAAGCATAAGAGCTGTTTGCTGCGGTTGAAGATGAGGATGCATTAGTGCTGCTGTTAAAAAAGTCAGGGAAATTACCGGTAATAGTAAGCATAGTAAGCATGCGGACGGTTTCATGATAATACCCCCAGGTTGGGTCATGGCCGCTTTTGTTGACCAGCGACTGGTAGAGTGTATTTAGCCAGGATTGAAGTGATACATCACACATTGCCGCAACAGCAACACAGCCGATTAAGGATTTCTGGCCGTAATATTGCGTACCGCTGGTATTGCCGGTTGTGACATTATACTGGCTTCCCATATTATCCGGGTTGCCCCCGGATTTATTTTGGTAGAATTCTGCAAATTT
>CAZFAK010000168.1:0-6844 GCA_964517045.1 uncultured Spirochaetia bacterium
AGCTTTTCAAGGACCGATCATTATGGTTTATTATCCTCTTTACCCTGTTGGGGGGACTGGCTTTAAATCTTACTCCCTGTGTATTGCCGCTGATTCCGGTTAACCTGGCTATTATCGGAGCCGGAAATAAAGCATCTGGCAAAGCTCAGGGATTAAGGCGGGGCATTTTTTACGGCAGCGGTATGGCCCTGGCTTACGGGTCTTTGGGTCTGCTGGCTGCTGTAGGGGGTATGACTTTTGGATCCCTTAATGCCTCTCCTGTGTTTAATTTTATCATAGCCATATTTTTTATCTTAATGGCCATGGCCATGTTTGATATTTTTACGCTTGATTTTAGCAGACTGCGTAACAAACTGCCGGGTTTTAAAAACGGCAGTACCGGCGTATTTTTTATGGGTAGTGTAACCGCACTTTTGGCCGGGGCCTGTGTGGCACCGGTATTGATAGCCGTACTTTTATACAGCGCCAATATGTACAGCGACGGTTATTCAGCAGCTTTGCTTTTACCTTTTGTGCTGGGAATTGGTATGGCTTTACCCTGGCCCCTTATTGGCGCCGGATTTTCCATACTGCCCCGGCCCGGCCCGTGGATGAGTGTTGTTAAAAAAATTTTGGGCATCTTAATTCTGGCCCTGGCTTTTTACTACGGCAGGACAGCATATCAACTCTATGCCAGCGAAACTGCTGCTGCTCCGGCCCGGCGTCCTGTCCCGCAATCCGGACAAAATATGGAACTTTATCAAAAACTGTATACTGCCCGTAAGCAGCAAAAACCGGTATTACTTGATTTTGGAGCCTCCTGGTGTAAAAATTGTCTGATTATGGACAGAACCACTTTGCAGCATCCCCGTATAACCTCTCTTTTACAGGATTATATAGTGATTAAATATTACGCGGAAGATCCCGGACTGCCGTTAACCAAAGCTGTACTTGATCTGTTTCAGGTTAACGGGCTGCCTACTTATATTAACCTGAAACCGACAACCGGATTAACTAATGAAGATAAATAATTTTTTATTAATAGCTGGTTTAATTTTACTGTTTACTGCTTGTACGGATGATAACAGCCGTAAGCAAAACAGTTCTCTGGTAAAGCATATCAAAAGTATGACCCATTTGCAAAAAGTGGTAAACAAAGCGCAGGACAGACTGCTTATATTCGATCTCTATGCTGACTGGTGCGCTCCCTGCCGCCGTCTGGCTCCCCTTTTAGAAGAAGTGGCAGCCGAACGCAAAAACCGGGTCAGTGTGTATAAAATTGATACGGAAAAACACCGTGATATTGCAGCGTCCTTTGGCGTGCGCGGTATACCGTATGTGGTATTTATCCGTAACCGCAGTATTGTTCATACGCTTACCGGACTTCATCCCAAAGAAAAATATCTGCATGTTATAGATCACTTTTATAAAAAAAGTAATCAGTCTCCATCACCCTGAGTGGCTTGTTGTTTAAAGCTGTATATGCCGTCCGGCAGTTTATTTTTACCGTCTGCCGTTTTTATTTACTGAACCACTCATAGGTAAATTTGATATAAGCAGCGCTGTCCTTGTTAAAGAGACCCATCTGGGTTTGTTCATTATTTTTAATTTTACTGCTGCCTTTCTCTTTATAAAAAGAACGGTAATAGTTAGCGCCCAGCAGAATGTGAAAAGAGTCAGCCGGAGCTATATTCACCTCCGGGTTTAAGAAAAGACCTCCGTACCGGGTGCCGGCTTGCTGATCGTATTGGCGGGGCAGCTGATAGGACAGGGCCAGGTGCGGCTGATATTTACCGTTTTTAAAGGATAGATCAAGGTAAACAGCTATGGCCTGCAGTAAACCCTCTGTATACAGAGCAGCCCGGTCAGTAAACATACGATAATAATATTTTTCCATATATTTTTTATCACCGCTTTTTTCCGGCTGCGGTTGTCCCTCAGGGTAATCTTTATAAAAACTGTGGTAATACGCGGGAATAAACCGTCCGTAGTACTGAAAATTAAGGTAGTGCTGGTCCCTGTTTCCCAGATCAGTATCAAAACCTGCGGTCCATGACAGGTCATGGTTGCGTATTTTATAATTATCCAGCTTGAGGTCTTCCGTAATACTGTAGCATGCTTCAGCCCAGAGTCCGAGCGGTCCGGCGCTGAAGCGGAGATCACATCCCAGCCGGTGTACTCTTTTCCGTTTCAGGGCTATTTTTTGTACACGGTAACTGTAAGCATTAGTATAATTGTTGGAGAAAGGGAAATCGATATTGGAGAGATCAGCGGCCAGGTATCTTTGCAAGGTTATTACCGGAGTATAAAACGGATCAAGGTCATAGAGATAACTGACGGAAAAATCAGCTGCTTTGGTAAAAAAACTGATCCTGGCCCCGGCCAGACCGGAGTGCAGTTTGTAGGCAGGAGCTCTGGTGGTTACCTGTTTATCTTCTGCTGCCACGCTCCAGGTTTTAGGCAGCCCCAGGAGATTGGTATTAGCCGGGTTGGTATATACGGAACTAATCAGGTTTTTATTAAATACAGCTTCCGGTATCTCTTCAGCTATATCCAAAGGTAAGAGAGCAGCCTGGCTGTAAGGTGCCAGAACTGTTTCTATATTGATTTTACGGGATGGAAAATAATTCAGGGAAACAGAGAGTAAGGGGATCTTTTCCGCATCCGGCCCCAGACTGTAATCCAGAGGGTTAAGGTTGTCAGTAGGGTTTTGTTCATCTGCACTACCCCAGGTATAAAACTGATAACCGGCGCCAATAGTTAATTTATCAGCATTGCGGTAGATGGCATTTTCCAGTACTTTAAAGTCTGTAAGTTCATCCCAGTCACCGCCTTTATGCATAAAAAAATCAAACTGCAGTTCGCTGATAACCGTAATATTATTTTTATTGTAATTAAACCCCAGACTGTTCCGGAATCCCGGCGCTTTCATTTTGCCGTCCAGAGCGGTTTTACCTTCCAGAAAAGGTATACGCAGCAAAAATTTATGTTTACCGTTTAACTCCAGGCAACGGGCTGTATTGGAACCGGCTGCACTTTTTTTTTCTATTTGCATTTCGGCAAAAAGATCATCCGCATCTGCCGCCGGTTCGGAAACATTAGTGTTATCTCCCTCTTGTGCTGCAGCAAAGGAATACAAAAGCAGACTTAAAATAATTTTTTGTAAATAACTCATAATACCTCCTTGTTATTTAAGATTTTTAATGGAAAATACTGCCGGGTTAACAGCCTGATTTACTTTTATATTATCCATTTTCATTAAAGTAAGGTGCTGGTCCAGGTGGTTATGTACTTTGGTTCTGGCAGCGATCAAAACACCTTTGATCTTTTTAACAGCACTGAAAGTTATAGTTTTGTATTTTCTGCCGTTTTTATCATAACAGATGTACTTATATATAAAGTAATTATCTTTGGCAACCCAGGCATCCATTTTCTGATAGGGGACATCTTTATCCTGCGGAAATATGGTAACAATATAACAGGCGCGGTTTTTAATTGTCTCTTCAGAGCGGAATTTGTAGGTGGAATCATCCAGGCTTTTGGTTTCCATATCATAATAATTAAGGTCGGACCCCATAAAACTTTTTCCCTTGCCGCTGGATTTAATACGGGTGATTTTATTCAGATCCGGCAGAAAAAGCCTTTGTTCATCATCTTCATTATCATAACCATAGGTTAAAAATTTAGTACCTTTTACTTCTGCAGGCGATAAAAATTCAATAAAGGAATTTTTACCGTCAGCCGTATCCTTTTCCACTATTTTCAGCTGCCGCATTTTTTTATTGTTTTTATTATCCACCAGCATCATTATGGCCAGACAGGACATGGTATCAGCCTTGGGCAGACTATAATGCTCTTGCATTATCTCCCTGCCTCTGCCGCCGGCAGCATTAAGCAAAGCGGAAAGTATAAAAATATTTAACAGTATTTTTTTCATTTTTTAGCTCCTTTTTTATTGTTATAAAGAAAACCCGGTTTAAATATTGTGAACAAAACCGGGAGTAAAGTCAATGATACAGCTCCGGCGATCAGCATAGTCAGGCTTATAAGCAGTCCCAGGTGGATAATAGGATAGAAACTGGAAAACAACATTACGGCAAAGCCTACAGCTACGGATACGGCGTTAAAAACTATGGCTTTGCCGGCGCTCATTAAAGTGTTGACTGCAGCTTTATCAGAATCATAGTGGTTTTTAAGCTGCTGGCGGTAGATATCCATAAAATGGACAGCATAGTCAATCCCGGTTCCAATTGCTATAGAGGCTACCATTGCAGTGGCTACATCAAGATGAATTCTGCTGAAACCCATTATACCGAAATTTAAAAGTATAGGAAGGGAGAGCGGCAGAATACCGAAAAAACCGGCACTTACAGAACGGTACACTATACTTATAATAAGATATACAATAATAAGTGAAATAATAATACTGAGCAGCTGCCCTTTGATAATTAGTTCATTGACAGCCAGCTGCATATCAGCCCAGCCGCTCATCTCCAGGGTGTAACCGGGCGGAAAATGTTCGGCAAAAAAACTGCGGGCACGGGTTTTAATTTTTTTAAGTATACTGGTATTTCCGGTTTTTATCTGTACCACCATTTTGGTCTGAGTCGGCTGCAGACTGTCATTTAAAAAATTGTCCACACTGCCGCCGCTGATCTCAAACAGGCTGAGATAACCGCTGATAATATGCGATAATTCTTTGGTTGTATTTTTTTGGTATTTAGAGGGCCGGTATGGAATTTCATAATAGTCCTGTTGAAAATTGGCTTTATCCGAGTTCATGGCACTGTTCATTTTTTTTAAAAGATCAGCAAATGAGATAACTTTGCCAATATTGCTTTGTTTGCTAAGGCAAATAGCAAGATCATCCAGGGCTTTTAAAAAAGTAACTGATTTGATAGAATTGGAAACCATTTTATAGAAACGGCCGTTTACTTTAACCCCCTGCCCGCTGTTGTAATTGGTAATAAAGTATTTTTTATTGCTTATTACTGTATAATAAGTAGTGCGGTCCGCGGTTGCCTCCTGGTTGAGCATATTATCCATATCAGCAAAACTTATATCATCAAAGGCTGCAGCCGGATCGCTGTTTTTTCCCGTGGCACTAACATTGGAACTGTAAACCGGCAGCAGACGGCCCTGGTAGCGGATATTCATCCCGTTGAATAATAAATGCAGGGTTGATGTGCCGGCAAAGTGTTCATTCAGATAACTGTCTGCTTTTCTTACCGCTGCATCCTCTTTAAAATAGTTGATCATATGTCCGCCGACCTTAATTTTACTGATACCCATAGCTGCTATGGAAATAACAATAAGGCTGATCAGAATTACCGGCCATTTTTTAACAGTAAATTTCCGGTAAGTTGCCAGTAAAATCTTTTCTGTCATTCCTCCCGGTTCGGTAGCCGTTACAGGCTGGTGCTGCCTGCGGTTATGTTTAAGCTGTAAAAGAGCCGGTATAAAAAGCAGGGCAACAGCAAGAGCAGCTATAACCCCAAAGGAAGTAAACAATCCCAGGTCTTTTATAGTAACAATCTCACTGGAAGCCAGGGCGCTGAACCCGGCTATAGTAGTAAGGCCGGCCAGGAGAACAGGGCGTCCTACTGATTTGATGGTTTTAAGCAGCAGACTCATATGTCTGCTTTGATTTAAGGTTTCTGTAGTTTTATGCAGATTGTCATAGTAGTGACTGATCAGATGAATACTGTAAGCACTGCCTACTGCAATAAGCAGAATAGGCAGGATCATGGAGACAATAGTCATCTCTATATCCAGGATAGCCATCAGACCACCGGCCCAGATAACACTTATTAAAACATTAATACAAGGAAGTATAATGCCTCCTGCTTTACGGAAAGATAAAAACAGGGAGACAAGCAGCACCAGTAAGACCATGGGGATCAGTATAGCCAGGTCGCGGCGCATGCTTTTACCTATAAGTACGGTAGCAGCCGGATAACCGGCAGTATAAAATTTTAGATCCGGATATTGATCAGTATACTCTTTAATTACTTTTTTTACGGCAAAATAGAGGGCTTCATCTTCCGCAATAGTGTCCGAGTCAAGTGTTATCATTATCTGTGTTTTTTTAAAATTTTTTGTATATAAACTGTTTCGGTAAAGAGGCCAGGACTCTACTCTTTTTTTTAACTCTTGTATATCATTACTGTTTTGCGGCAGCGCCGGTATCAGGTCCTCTACCACCATGGTTGCCTCTCCCGCATTGTTTTCGCCATAAGTATATTCTGTATTTATAAGCGAACTGACCTCATCAACATTGCTGAGTGCTTTCAGGTCATCGGTAAGCTGCTGCAATATAAGCAGGTTGTTACTGGCAAAGATAGTATGGTTTTTAAACTCTACCGCGATCAGAATACCGTCTGTACGGCCGTATATCTCTTTAATGCGTTCCTGGGCAATTATTTCCTGATGATTTTCCGGTAAAAAAATTTTTAATTCATTATTAATTTGCGGCGGCAGAAAAGCAGCAAAAAAAAAAGTAACAGCCAGAAATACGGTGATAGTTATTTTGGGATGCCGGTAAATTTTAGTTATCATTATTGTATTGTCCTTTATGCGGTTTCAGACCGCGTAATATTATTTTAAAGGTGTTATACAGAATATCTTTGTAACTGATCCCCAGTTCATTGCTTATAAAATCCTGAGTAGAGGGACTCATCTGGATTATACCCTGCACGATCGCCGCTACGGTAGTAGATGTTTTAAGCGGTTCAATATCCTCACGGATAGTATGATCACTGATACCGGTAGCTATAATATCCGTAAAGGAGCGCAGCAGTTTATGTACTGCAGTAATGCATTGGTCTTTATATTCTCCCACCTCTTCACTGGTAATGATCTTTTG
>CAZFAK010000169.1:0-6824 GCA_964517045.1 uncultured Spirochaetia bacterium
AAAAACCTTTTACTGATCTGTTTAATATCTGTATAGCGTACAACCTCTACAGCTTTTATCAGTTTTTCTCTGCTTACAAAGACTTTTTTAACCCGCGGCTCTATTTTACGGCAGTTAAAAAAGTAAGCACCGTCCTGTTCATCAAGCATGGTTATGGTTTTTTTAAAAAGAGCAAACTCAAAAGGAGAAACTGTTTTTTGGCGGCCGCTGCTTTTAATAAGCTGCTCTGCTCTCCGGGCGCACAGTATAAATGTATAAGCCTTATGCTGCAAACGGGCCGGATCTTTGAAAAAGGGTTTAATCACAGCCGCTGCCAGGATCTCATTGGATCTTCCTTTTAGTTTATTAGTGCGGAAAACAAGAAAACGGAAACTGTTACTTTGGGCTGCGGCAAAAGCACCGTCATCCCTGACTGCAGCTTCTATGCTGAGATTACTGACACTGTAATCCCTGGCAGCTGTTTTTTTTACCAGAGAGGTATACTCTTCCGGTTTATCCAAAACACTAACCGCTTTCTGCTGTTGTTTCCCCTCTGCGGCATCTGATAAATCATAAAAAACAAGCAGGTTTATAAAATTTTCCGGCGGCAGCTCCTGACAACCGGTAAAGAGCAAAGAGATAATTATAACAGCAGAAAATAAAAATCTTTTCAATAAAGCAGTTTCCATTTTTTAGAAGGCTCCAGTATAAAAGCATCAGGATATTCTTTCTGTACATCCGGTAAAATACCGGCTGCATCACCCTTTTCATAGCCGCCGAGCAGAACCAACAGATAGTACCGGCCGCTGACCCTTTTTATACCGTAAACCAGATGATCAAGCCGCAGTACATTATCTACTGCCTTTTTAATCTTTTGCTTTAAAACCTGCATCTCTTTGCGGGACAGGGCTGCCGGTTTGTTTTTTAAAGGAAGGGAACGCAGCTGAATATAGCTGACCCGGCGGTAGTTGTTGAGAATATTATTATAATATCCGCGCTGATGCTTTTCTTTTCGGCTGATGTTAACATAACGTATATTATTGTTCTGCGCCAGTCTTTTAACCGGCTGATAATCATTATTGTTTTTATCACAAAATTCAAACACTACTACACGGCGTGAAGTAATTTTTTTCGAACTGCCGCTGTTGTCATACCATTCCACTTCGCATTGATACAGGCCGTAGGGAAAATCTTCTATATAAACGGGTGAGTCTCCCCCGGTTTGAAAGGGCAGACTGACATTAGGCTCAACACTGTATATCCGTTTATATTTTACTACAGCACCGGGCGGGTCGGTAAAGATGGCAAACGGTCCGGACTTATAAACCGGTTTAAGCAGAATTTCATAAGGCTGGCGGTATATTCCGGCCAGATTGCTGTAACCGGAAGTGATCAGTCCGGCCAGGTCAGTGTTTTTACTGCCTGAGGGCACAGTAAGGCCAATGGTGTAAGCAGCCCGGGTCAAATAATTCTTCTCCGGCGTATCAGCGTTAAGACTTAGTTTAAATGATTTGCCGTAATAAGCCGGCAAATAAAAAGCGACCGGCGCTGTCTCTCTTTTAAGCATACGGCCTTCAGGATCAAGACACTCCAGGGTAAAATATTTTTCATCAAAATAGACATCAAGTACATTGCTCGTATTCTCCAGAATAAGTGTCTGCTCTACCTGGTTTTTCCACTGTTCGGAAAAATCTATTATATTGTAAACATTCTTGTCCTTGAAAAATTTTTTCTCACCGTTAACTATAAAACCCGTAAGTTTGTAACGCCGGGAATTATACGACTTTATCTTATAAGGCCAGGCGCCCACATAAAGATCCTCATACAAAGGGACAGAGATAACCGGATCTATTTTACCGCGGCTGGTGTAGCTGCCGGTAGCAGCTGATTTTTCCATTTTTTGCAAACTGATACGCACACTGCCCGGCCGCTTTAACTGTAAAAGCCGGTCCCGGGACCGGTCATAAAGCCGGGCTTTAAAATATATTTTTTTAAAAAAGCTGTTTAGCTTGAAAATATCTTCATTGAACTGTTTAATAAAATATTTTTTGGTATTGGGATATGGTTTAAATGTTCTGGAAAAATCATTTTCTTTTATCTTATCCGGAATACTGCGCAGCGGCTCATACTTTACTTTAACCGTGTTGCTGTTAACCTTGAGTATAAAACTGTAAATAGATATAAGGTTATCCTGTCCTTTATAGCGGTATTTTTTATAAAACTGCACCAGGTAGCGGTATTTGTAACCGGAGATATCTTTTTCCATGGGAAACTCGTAAGCCAGAAAAACCTCGGCTACACCATTATCAAGTTTTTTTTTAATAATATGTTCACTTTTGGTACTGGCTGTAATAATACCGCTGTCCCCATACGGCCATATCTTAACCAGCAGGTCTGCCGGTGCATACTCAAAATATACCAGGGCAAATTTGCGGTTATTACCGAAACCGCCACTTAAAAAAGATATTAAAAGCAATAAAGCTGTTATTTTCTTCATATAATAACCCTGTTAAAAAATTCGGTTTTTTCTATAATAAACTTTATTTTACTACAATTTTTTCCAGATTAATTATAAACTAAATTCCGAAATTTTGCTTGTTAGTTATGGTAAGCGGTTATAATATACCCGTTGCTGCTGATAATAAACCCGCTGCCGTAATGATCAATATCCTTGTCTGTAATGGGAATTCTTTTTTTGACATTTATATATACGGTAGCATTTTTAATTTTGTTTAAACTTTCTCTGCCCAGGGTCTGTCCCCCAAGCAGCATCCCGGCAGCCAGCGTTATTATTAATAATTTAAATTTCAACTTATATAATATATTTTATAATATATTATACCCTGCAGCTATATTATAATACAATAAAATTTTACTGTAAAAAAATAGTATCATTTTAATTTTTTTATGTCAATATCATACCAAATTTTGTTATTTACGGCTGCGGTTTAAAAAAGAGTCTTCCCCGGATTTTTTTAAAAATTTCAAGGTTTGAAAAAAAGTAATCAAATTTTGAAATTTTACCAAAAATATTCTATACTATACTCATTCAATTTATAAAAGATTTACAGATATTATTATCAGCTTATATTCTGTAAAGAATAATATGCAAAAATGCATTAGCCCCTGCTAAATTTTTTGTTGAGGATAATTATGAGTAAAATAAAAGCAACTATAAAAAAATACAATCAGGAGAGATCCTGTTTACTGGATATTATTCGTGATATCCAGCAAGAAAAACAGCATATTGATGAAAAAGACATTAAAGAAATTGCTGAGAGGCTTGATATATCTGCTGCTGAGGTGGAAGGTGTGGTCAGTTTTTACCATTTTTTCTCTCCCCGGCCTGTAGGTAAATATGCTGTTTATCTCAACAATAATCCGGTAGCCCGCCTGATGGGCCGCGCTGAGATAGTAAAAGCCTTTGAAGATGAGCTGGGCATTTCCTGGGGACAGTGTACTGATGATAACAAAATCGGCCTGTGGTCAACCTCCTGTATCGGCATGAATGACCAGGAACCGGCCGCGATTATAAACGGGATTATTTTTACCAGTCTGACTGCTGCCAAAGTTAAAACTATTGTCAACGGTATCCAAAATAATGAAGCGGTGCCGGCCATTGCCCAAAAGTGCGGTGATTATAAAAAACAAAATGATTTTCTCAGTTCAATGGTAAAAAACAATATTATTAAAAAGGGTCCGGTTATGTTCACTGAGCAGGCCGGCGGCGCTGCTTTGGAAAATACAATAAAAACCGCGCCTGAAGAGATAATCAGCCTGATTAAAGCCTCCAATCTGCGCGGCCGCGGCGGGGCCGGTTTTCCTACCGGGATGAAATGGGAATTCTGCCGCAAAGCGGAAGGAAAAAAAAAATATGTCGTATGTAATGCAGATGAAGGGGAACCAGGTACCTTTAAGGACCGGGTACTGCTTACGGAAAAAGCACCGCTTTTATTTGAAGGTATGGCTGTAGGCGGATACGCGGTCGGCGCTGAGCAGGGCATCCTCTATCTGCGCGCCGAATATATTTATTTAAAGCAGCATCTGGAAAATATACTGGAGCAGCTGCGGCAGCAAAATATACTCGGTAAAGATATCAAAGGCCACAAAGGATTTAATTTTGACATAACTGTTAAACTGGGCGCCGGCGCCTATATATGCGGGGAAGAATCAGCCCTGATCGAATCTGCTGAAGGTAAACGGGGTGAACCGCGTAACCGCCCCCCCTTCCCGGCTCAAAAAGGTTATATGAACTCTCCTACTATTGTTAACAATGTGGAAACTTTCATAGCTGTCAGCCGCATCATGAAAGAAGGAGCCGAATGGTTTAAAAAGATCGGCACAGTACAGTCAACCGGTACCAAACTGCTGAGTATTTCCGGCGATTGTGAAAAACCGGGTGTATATGAAGTAGCTTTCGGCGTTACAGTCAATGAACTGCTGGACATGGCCGGAGCCCGTGACGCCCAGGCTGTCCAGGTCGGCGGTCCGTCCGGACAGTGTATCGGCAGAAATTCATTTAATAAAACTATCTGCTATAATGACCTGGCTACCGGCGGCTCTATTATAATATTCGGACCGCAACGGGACATTCTGCAGATGATGTATTATTTTATGGAGTTTTTTACAGAAGAATCATGCGGCTGGTGTGTACCCTGCCGGGCCGGTAACCAGCTTCTGCTGAAAAAACTACAGAAAATTATTAACGGCAAAGGTACCTTTAATGACATAGACGAAGCAGAACAATGGTGCCGTACGATTAAAGCAACCAGCCGCTGTGGTCTGGGACAAACCTCCCCCAATCCTGTCCAGAGCTCCATAGCTAATTTTAGAGACCTGTATGAAAGCAAGGTTACCAAAACTGAAGATTTTAAATCCGAGTTTGATATAAACAAAGCAGTCCTGGAATCCTGCAGCTATGTCAAACGTAAACCGGTACTGGAGGAATAAAATGAGCCAATTTAAATTTACTATCGACGGACAGGAATGCACAGCCGCTCCGGGGCAGACTATACTGCAGGCTGCCCGGGATAATGATATCTTTATACCTGTACTATGCAATATGAAAGAACTGATCCCGGCCGGCGCCTGCCGGGTGTGTACTGTAAAGGTAGCCGGTAAATATATGACTGCCTGCACCACACCGGCACGCGAAGGCATGGTAGTAGAAAATATGACTGATGCAATAAATGACAAGCGCAAATCCATCATCGAAATGCTTTTTGCCGAAGGCAATCACTTTTGCCCGGCTTGTGAAAAAAGCGGCAATTGCGAGCTGCAGGCTCTCGGCTACTATTTCAATATGATGGTCCCCCGTTTCCCCTATCTTTTCCCGTCTAAAGAGATAGAAGCCTTCAGTAATATACTTATTGATCATAACCGCTGCATCCAGTGCAAGAGATGTGTTTACGCGATTAAAACCAAAGACGATAAAAATATTTTCCAGATGAAAAACCGCGGCGGGAAAAGAAAAGTAACTGTTGCTAAAAAACTGGAAGCCAAACTGACCCCTGAACTGGCTGCCAAGGCCATGGAAAATTGTCCGGTGGGTGCTATTCTTAAAAAAGAAGTCGGCTGGGTGGATCCGATCGGTACCCGCAAATATGATAAAAAACCCATTGACCAGATCAAAGTCTAATATAACTGCGGAGAAAAATATGAATAAACCAATAGTTGCTACTACATCACTGGCTGGTTGTTTCGGCTGTCATATGTCGTTACTGGATATTGACGACCGGATACTGGATCTGATAGAACTGGTAGAGTTTAACAAATCACCGGTAGATGATATTAAAACATTCACTAAAAAATGTGACATCGGCCTCATTGAAGGAGGCTGCTGCAACAGTGAAAATGTACACGTGCTGCAGGATTTCCGAAAAAACTGTAAGATATTGGTATCACTGGGTGAGTGTGCTATTATGGGCGGTCTGCCTGCACTGCGGAATCAAATACCGGTTCAGGAATGCCTGCAGGAAGCCTACCTTAACGGCCCTACAGTAAAAAAAAGTAATGATGAAAAGATATTACCCAATGATGATGAGCTACCGATGATCCTGGACAAAGTTTATCCCTGTCATGAGATAGTAAAAATTGACTATTTTCTGCCGGGCTGCCCCCCGCGGGCTGACCTTATCTGGGATGCCCTGGTAGCACTGTTAAAAGGCAAAGAGCTGGATTTGCCTTATGAAGTAATAAAATACGATTAATGCGGAGAAAAACATGTCAAAAAAAATAACGATCGAACCGGTTACCAGAGTAGAAGGACATGGGAAAGTCACTATCCTTATGGATGATGATTTTAAAATTGCCCGTTCCAGGCTTCATATTGTCGAATTCCGGGGCTTTGAAAGATTTGTGCAGGGACGACCCTACTGGGAAGCCCCTGTTTTAGTACAACGCTTATGCGGTATATGTCCGGTAAGTCATCACCTGGCCGGCGCTAAAGCAGTTGATGTAATAGCAGGAGCAGGTACGGGCCAGGGCCTTACCCCTACCGGTGAAAAGATGCGCCGTCTGATGCATTACGGTCAAATGCTGCAGTCCCATGCTCTTCATTTTTTTCACCTGTCCTCGCCTGATCTACTTTTCGGCGCTGACGCAGATCCGGCTATACGTAATGTTATCGGCGTAGCCAAGCAGCACCGCGACCTGGCTGTGCAGGGGGTTATGCTGCGTAAATACGGCCAGGAGGTTATTAAAGCAACAGCCGGAAAAAAGATACACGGAACCGGCGCCATCCCCGGCGGCATAAACAAGGTGCTGCTGCCGGAAGAACGCAGTATGCTCATTAACGGCCGGGATTCCATGCCCGGTATAGATAAAATTATTGAATGGGCCCGGGG
>CAZFAK010000170.1:0-6784 GCA_964517045.1 uncultured Spirochaetia bacterium
TTATAATATTATTATACATGCTGCCGCCGGCGCTGTTTTGCCAGGCAATACCATTAGCAGCACTGGCGGCAATGGTATTATTGTATATTTCATTAGCGCTGCCGTAATTAAGACGGATATTGTCCCATAAATTATTAATTACAAGATTACGGTAAATTTTTAAATCAGCATTAAAATCAACAAAAATACCGTGACGGTCATTATCGTGAATACGGTTTGATATGATAATGCTGTCCTGAGCAGTAGTAAGAGCGCTGCTGATATCAACACCATGCCACTGGTTATGACTGATATTATTATTTTTCAGCGTAATACGGTCTGCTGCCTGCCAGGCGCTGATGCCGAATTTGCCGTTACTGGCTATAGTACAGTTTGCTACTGTAATATCCGGGGCGCCGATCATTACACCGGAATCATTACAGTCAGCTATTACACAGCTGCGAACCGCAGCATTACTGCAGCCGCCGTAACCGAAATCAATTCCCCAGCGGTCATAATTGGTTATGATACAGTGAGTAATAAGATTGTTAGTACACTCCTTGCCGCCGGCACTGGCCTCTCTGAGAAAGACCGCTTTTCCGGAACCTCCCACACCGGTACCGGCAAAGGCCAGATTGGAAAGAATAATATTGTCGCCTTTGATTGTGCAGTCAGCAGCATTAAATTCATTCATCTCTGCCTTGATAACCGCTTTATCATTATCATCATAGGAAGTAATAAGGATATGGTTGCCGGCAGCTGCCAGCTGGTTGATCAGCAGTACTTCACGGGTATAGATGCCGGGATGTACATAGATATAGAAATCACCCGGAAAAGCCATTTGATCAGGCCCTACACTGGCCATAGCTCTGGTTATAGTACGGAACGGCCGGTTGCTGGTACCGGTTCCGGTTGCATCACTGCCCCACAGTGCCACATGGTATTCGTCCGGAATAATAATATTATTATTAAGCTTTAAAAATACCGGGGTCTCTGTCAGAGCCGGTACAGTCACTACCGCATTGCTGCCCGGCGCAGGTATAGTAAGATTAGTAGTGTTGCCGCTTAATTTTCCGTAAGCAGGAGTTATCATTGTACAATTGGTAAGATAGTCTTCAGTTACATCATAATTACTTATATATGTGCCATTGTTGTAAGGAGCGTCCTTTTCACGGCACCAGAGCATCAAGACTTCATCATCCGGATTTGACGGTCTCTGAAAACGGTATTTATAGATCTCTGTACCGTTTGTATTGTAAGCATGCAGATCTGCTCCGGCAAACTGGTACTCACCAATGGTACGGCGCATAGTGGTAAGGTAATAATAACTCCGTTTCCAGCCGAAATGATTGGTGCCGCTGTTCCAGTGCCCCATAATAACACCGCAGGTGGAATACTGGGAGGCTGTATCATAATAATACTGTTCTGTTAACATGAACATAAATGCTTTGGCCACGCCGAAATAACGGAAAAGAGCAAAGCCTCGCATTAAATAGTCAGCCTGGTCTTTAAAATCAGCATAATATTTGGAGTAAAGACCGTTAGCCTGGTTGCTGCCTGTATCCCAGCCAAACTCGGTTACCCATATCTCTTTTCCGGGCGCATTAGCGTCGCGCCAGTCAATTAAACGCTGCAAATCATTATCAGGATGATCTATCAATCCCCATTCCGGAGATGCACCCCGGTCACGGCCCATAGAGTCATTAGTAGTCCAGTAAAAATGCGTATTAAGCACATCATAGCTGTTCGTTCCCCGGCCGGACGCAGCTACTGCCCGGGGAGTATAGTTGTTTTCACCATTGGGATTAGAAATAGCGCAGGCTGTACCGCCCATAACATGCACCATGTCCGGATCTCCGTTTTTAATACCTGCTGCCGGCAGAGAGGAATCAGTAGTAACGTTAAAACCGTCATGGGCAGCGTTAAGATACTTTCCGTAAAGCTCCGGCGGCCAGTTGGAAGGGTATGGGTTCCACCATTGATCCTGTTCGTTAAAATCCTCAATATAACGGATAAGATCCAGACCCTGTACTTTGTCAGAAGTCTCAATATTTCCGGCAGGATGATCACTTTTACGGCCGTAACGGATAGCAAGCTGCGCCAGGTATTCAGCCCTTTCGCGGTAGTTGTTTTCATTGCTGCCCATACCGCTGTCACAGGGGCGCAGTTTATTACCGATACCGCCCAGCCAGTCCGGGCCGAACTCGACACACAGCAGAGAATTAACCCCGTCAGCATCAAGACTTTGCAGCATAGCGTCATTCCATTTCCACCACCAGCTGCTGACAGAATCATCCCAGATATAGATATCATTAGTCATCTCATACCATTCCCATTTGTGATAAATTCTGACCCAGCGAAACGGATGGGCAACATTCAAATTGGGGTTATCATTATAGTGATAGTGATACATCTGCAGATCATAGCCGACGTTAGCTCCCATAAAATTATTAACAGTATTGGTATATTCTTCGTGGTAGGGGAAAATATATAAAGTTAATATAATAAAAAAACCAAACCAATAATGAAACCGCTTACATAACCTTTTCATTCTGATCTCCTGACATTATAAATATTTTTAACTAAAAACATAAAGAAATACTCAAACCGGATAAAAATTGTTCCAAACCTGTAAACATTAATTATTTAAGTATACATTAAATAATATAATTTGGCAAATTTTTACAAATGTATATTATTGTTGCCGCAAAAAAGTTATACCCTTTTATAAATTATATATTCATTTTATAGTATAGCTAAAAAACAGGTAATGCTTTATAAATGAGTTCAGAAAAGAAAAAACCTATTTTTATTGACCAGATATTCGGCGGCTTTGATCTGGACAAAAAGGATTACGGAGTCCGGGATTTTATTAAACCGCGTAAAGATATTATCCGCTGTAAAAACAGCAAATATATACTGGAGTTTATGGAGCTAAATGTTGATACCTATGAAAACCTGGTAACCCATAAAAACGGCAAACTCAACACCAGCCACCGCAATGTCTTAATGTGGACCGACCCGCGCTGCCGCAAACCGCATTCAGTACAATACTGGAATCTGGCTGAATTTAAAAAATTACTGGAGCTGCTTAAAAAGCAGGGCATAAAAAATATAATGCTCCGTAGTTTTTTTAAATTCTGCGGTAAAACCGGACACGGCCGTTACCTGAGGAATGAAAATAACGCGCATACAGCCTGTTTTGAATGGCGCCGGGCTGATGAATTTTTACGCCGCCATCCGGAGATCAATTCCCCGGATCATGAAGGATATTTAAACTGGCACGCGCAGCTGCGGCCGGACCCGCTCTATAATATTCCCGCCGGCCTGACAGCAGGCAACTGGTTTTTACAGCAGCTTTGCAGTCTGTACAACGAGCTCGGCATTAATGCTGTCCGTTTCGGAGACGGCTCCTACGGAGAGGCATCCCTGACAAAAAACGAGTTGTTTAAAAAACTGTTTACTCAAATGAACCGGGATACGCTGGCAGCCTGTAAAAAAAACAGAATCACTTTTTTTACCACTCTCGGTCCCTACTGGTCTTTTGATGCCTGGCGTGATGAGCTGCACTGTGATTTTGATAAACTGGCAGCGGTCAGTGAATATGTAATCTATCAGACTTTTGAGGGATGGACTGATAAATACGGTATTACCTATGTTCATAACGGAGAGTATTTTAACGCGGGCTGCGGCAATCTTCATTTGCTGGTTAACAGCGTGCTGACAGGTAAAACCGCTTATATCCGGGGACTGGACAGCGGCGACCCGATTGAAAACTGGCATCCTCCGGCAGCCATGCCTCTGCGGCAGAGTCTGGAATCTTTTACCCTTTTCTGCCGCGAAAAAGATACCTACTGCCGGCCCTGTCATGGAGTATATCATTTCTGGTCCCAGGACCTTGATAAAAACTATTATAAAAAACAGAAAAAACTTCATAATTTTTTTCAAAAAAACCAGCCGCATAAAGTTTACGGTCCGGAACTGGTAGTAACCCGCGGCTGTAAACCGCACCTGTATATAATGGGAGATTTCTTCGAGACCAGCGGTTACGGATTACGCACTGCCGTGTCCCCGGACAATATTGTGCCGGCTGCGGGCAAAACCTATGTTTTTTTCCTGCCGCGTACCAGCGGACAGCCGGTACTGGATGAAACCGCTATGACGGCAGCAGAACAGAAGCAGTTTTCAAACCTGCTGGCTTCGCCGGCAAATATAATTGTTTTCGGCGGAGCTGCTGATGCAGACTTCCTGGAATATTTCCAGCTGGAATATACGCCGGCAGAGTTTACTCCTCTCCGGTGGCAGGCCGGGGAACAGGAAGGCAAATGGAAGGATCATGCGGCTGATTCCTTTCATCCGCAGATGGCAGGTCAAAAAGAGAAATACTTCCGCAAAGATTATCTGCATTTCAAACCCGGAGGCTGTAAGGTGCTGGCCGCAGCCATTGCTGAAACAGGAGAGGAGCGTGTACTTGCTGCCGCGGCAACCAACCCGGCCGGCGGGCAACGTATGTTTATATCAGGCTTGCCAACAGCCGCTGTAAAAACTGTAGCTGAGCGTACAATAGCTGCTTCCTGCTCCCTGCCCTACCGGATCAGTTCAGCTGCTGATATTACCTCTTTTATGTGGCAGGCTGAGAATGGATCAGTTTTTCTTGCAGTAGAGCGGTATGACAAAATAGATGATGCCCCAGCAATAGTCACTGTACAAAGCGGCTTCCAACTGAAACCGGTACTGCACTCGGAAACATTCCGGCAGGAACAGGCTTTATTCATCCGACCGCACGGGTTTATTATTTTTAAAACGGTTAACTGATAAACAGATCCCGTTAAACAGGGTAAAGGCGCAGCCTTAAGCCGGAATCACAAGTCCTGTTTCCGTATTTTATAAAATTTACTCAGATTATGATGGATATTATGTATGCATTTATCAAGACTTGCCTCAGGCTGCAGCAGATAGGTCCAGACCTCTTTATTGATCCCTTCGCCTATCTGATTTTTGTCTTTATGTTTATCATAAAAGAGGCGCCGCATTTTTTGATATTGTTTAATAAAAGGAGCTGTATCATAGGGTATACGTTTCTGTACAGCTTTATCGGCATTAAGTGATTTTAGCGGCGGAATATAATCACCGCCCCGGGCCAGGATTTGGGCTGCATCCGCAGTAAGCAGATATTTAAGGAACCTCAAAGCTTCCTCTCTTTTTTTACTGCCGCGGCGGACAGCAATCTTGTTATCAAACCCTTGCGCAAAACGGCTCTCCCCTGGTTTCAGAGGAAAGGGCATCATCTGCCATTTAAAATTCACTTTTTTACGCAGTTCCGGTATCAGGTACTGGCCCGCAGCATAAGTGGCTGAAGTTCCGTTTTGGAATCCGGAGAAGCCGCCCTGCTGGTCTGCATCAAGAGGCGCCATATACTTGTTTTCAATAAATTTTTTAAACATTTTCAAAACATAACGGGTCTCCGGTATATCAAAATTGATTGAATTATCTTCAGCCCGGTATATCCGGCCGCCGCGGTTCCAGATCAACGGCAGATAGCGCAGGGGGTTAATATCCGTACCGCAACCGTATACACGCTTGGGTTTTTCTGAGGAAAGATTTTTAACAAAAGTTTTATAGGTGTTGAACGAGTAATCTCCCTGAGGGACAGTAACATTTTTTTGTTCTGCTATCCCACTGTTGACAAATATGGTATACACGTTTATAGAATAGGCTACAGCATACTGTTTGCCGTTATAGGTAAAATTACTGACTGTATTTATGTAAAAATCCCGCAGAGGCGGTAATTTATCGTTTTTATAATAGGGAGAGAGATCCGCCAGAGTACCTCTGCTGGCAATACTGGTAACTTCAGCTATGCGGCACAAGTCCACTTTTTCCGATTGGGCAGCCAGCAGGGTGAGCAGTTTATCTTCATAGCCTTTAAAGGTAGAATAGTGCAGTATAAGCTGAATATCAGGATTTTTTTCTTCAAAATCTTTTTTTAATTTATGCCACAAACCGCGCTGGTCAGCAGAACCCCACAGCATAAAATAGAGTTTGGTTTTATCAGAACCCGGACTTCCGCCGCAGGCCAGCAGGAAAAAAAGTATTAGCAGCTGACAGCAGGAAAAAATTATTTTAAACATATGTACCCCCCGGATAGTTAGTTATATTTAAAGTCTATTATAATTTTTTTTTTTTTGCAATTTGTTTTAAAAAAAATATGTATAATATTAAACGTCCGGTAAAACTATACGCGTTACCCCTGCTTTTTTTTAAACTCTTTGGGTGTCAGACCGGTAATTTTTTTAAAAACAGTAGCAAAATACTGGGAAGACGAGAAATGCAGTTTATAAGCCACAGCAGTAACTGTGTTTTTTTTATCCTTTAAAAGATGCTGCGCTTTCTTGATTTTCCGGCGCTGTATATATTCACCGGGCGACATACCGGTCTCCTGCCGGAAATATTTCTGCAGAGCAGTCTGGGAGTAACAGTAATACTCGCTGAGTTCAGTAACACTTAACTGCCGGTAAATGTTTTTATCTATATAATCAAGAATAACTTTTATATCAGCTGAAGAAGAAACAGCTGTTACATTACCGGCAGCATAATAGAGAATACGCAGGATAAGTTCACTTAGTTTGGCGCGCAGGTATGGTATCTGCCAGTAATATTTTCTGTTTAAAAAGGCATTAACCGTAGTCTGAAAAACAGTTTTGATATCTTTACCGCCTTGAAACTGCCTTTTATCCAGATTCTGCAGCCGCTTTTCTATTTGACGGGTCTCATCAGGAGTAAAAGCCAAAAATCTGCTCCCCGG
>CAZFAK010000171.1:0-3309 GCA_964517045.1 uncultured Spirochaetia bacterium
TAAAACACTATATGGAAAAAGCATACAACGAGCATGATCCTATAATCGTTACTAGGAGCCTGTCGGAAAACCCTATGTTAAAACACCATCCAGTGCAGGCCTAAAAATTAATTTTTCATTTTTATTTATGCGTCAAGTATCTAAATCTATTTGGCAATGGTTCGCCTACTATTTTCTTTATGTGGTCGCATAATTTATTCTGAATAATTTGAGTAAATTATGAGCTATACAAATTAGATCCCACTCCTGAGAACACTTCTCCAGTCCGATGAAGCTAAATTTACGAAAACCGAGAATTTCTTTTATGTGACCAAACACTGGCTCAACCACATACTTTCGTTTAGAATATATGTCTTTACCTAATTGAGTATTGAGTTTTCTTTTCATTAATTCTTTAATAGTAGCATTATCTTTTGGCCTGCCTTTTGTTGATGGTATTTTTTCTCCGTGTTTAATTTTACCAGTTGCAACATATGCATTTATTTTTTTCTTATCAAGAGTAATTATATTTTTTTCACTAAAATATCCAGCATCTGCCGTTACAGCGGCTGGCTTTTTCTTCATATTATTTTTTGCCATCAAAACAAGCGGTAGTAATTGGTTTTTATCATTTGCTTCTTGTGTAGTAGATGATGCCACAATAATTTGATTTTCTTCATCTACAGCGGCTTGACAATTGTAACCCTGTAAAAAATTATCTTTTCCTCTTGACTTCATTATTCTTGACTCTGGATCTGTGAAATTGTATTGCTTATTGTCGGCAGGCTTTTCAGATGGTGGAGAAGGTGGTCTTCCGCGGCCCCCTCTATTTTCGTGGTCTTTTTTTTTCTTAAGATACTCCTTCTTTTTATCTGCTAATTGTTCATTTGCTTCTTCTTCAAGGGCAGCTTTTGCTGCTCTGATTTTTTCAAGACGTTTTGCAGTATTTTTCAAATGATCTGGTATTTCATCACCTCTAACACCTTTTCCGAAAAGGTTGTCTTCTTTTGAATCTACCAAGTCTGCATTTTCAAGTAGCGTGTTTACTTCTTTTTCTAATTGCTCCTCTTTCTTCACCATCCTTCCGTAACTCATGGCTTTATGTTTTGAAGCATTTGATTGCATTTTAGTCCCATCAATTGCAACGTGTCCAACTTTAACAAGTCCAGTTTTCTTGCATATATTTAATACTTGAATAAACAGAGTTGATAATTGCATCAGATTTTCTCTTCTGAACTCACAGATTGTATCGTGATCAGGATGTTTATCACCGGCCATGACCCGGAAAGCAACATCCTCATATGTTTTCTTTTCAATTTCTCGGGATGAAAATATACCTGTACAATAACTATATAGTAACAGACTTGTCATCATAACAGGATGATAGGCAGGACGACCGCCCTTATTGTTTTTATACTTTTTATAAATAGGTTTGAGATTGAGTTCATTAACAATTTCAATTATAAAAAAAGATAAATGACCTTTCGGCAACCATGATTTCATATCCGGAGGTAATAAGTATAGTTGGTCTACTTCATACGGGATGTATTTTGCTGTATCTTTCATACAGAATTTTATCCTGTAAATAAAATTTTGTAAATTCCAAAATTGATTTATATTAGGTAGTTTTCCGACAGGCTCCTAGATAATTATTCAGGAAAGCTTGCGTCTGACATAGTTGCCGGACGCAAGCGCTGAATACGATGTTCAAGTAGCTGGTTCAGCTGTTCTGTTTTTTATTAATTTTATATGCTACAATTAATACAGACTTGCTGTATGAAAGTTGCATTATTCATTCCGTGTTTAACCGAACATCTCTACCCGGACTCAGGCCTGGCCATGGTCAAAGTCTTAAAGCATCTTGGTATCAAGATCGAGTATGTGGAGAACCAGACTTGTTGCGGTCAGCCGGGTTTCAATTCCGGCTACCGCAAGGAGATTATACCTGCGGCAGAGCATTTTATCAGCCTTTTTAAAGATAAAGAATATATTGTTGCACCTTCCGGATCCTGTGTGGCAATGGTGAGAGTTTATTATGACCAGCTGGCTGTAAAAAAAAAATTGCAGGCAGACCTGGCTGCTTTAAAAAATAAAATTTTTGAATTTACTGAATTTCTGGTGGATGTGTGCCGGATGACTGATCTGGGAGGTTATTTCCCGCATCGGGTAACCTACCATGATTCATGTCATTTGAACCGTATCCTGGGAATCAGGCGCCAGCCGCGTGAGCTGATAAAAAATATTAACGGAATTGATTTTGTAGAGATGAAAAATGCTGCTGACTGCTGCGGGTTTGGCGGTACTTTTTCCTATAAATTTAAAAATATATCTCTGGCTATGGTCAAAGCCAAGTGTGAAAATATTACCGCTACCAGGGCTGAATACTGTATTGGTGCTGATTCGGGCTGTTTGATGAATATAGAGGGATATTTGCGTAAACAGCAAATGCCGGCCCGGACAATGCATATAGCCAGCCTCCTGGCAGCCAGTCTGGAGCAAAACTAACCATGCGTTCCGATCCTGAAAAGGTAAAAAAATATATCAAGGCTGCTCTGGCTAATGACAAACTGCGGGCTGCTGTAGCTAATGCTACGCATACAGCATTGTCCAAGCGGGAGCAGTGTATCAGCGCCATACCGGATTGGGAAGATCTGAGGCGGCAGGCGCATGCCTGTAAACAGGAAGTGATTAATAATCTCGGTCATTATCTGAAACTTTTTGAAAAAAACTGCCTTGCAAACCGGATTAAGGTACACTGGGCTGCTGATGCAGAGCGGGCGCGCAGCATAATAACCGATATTTCCCGGAAAAATAATGTACGCCGCGTTGTAAAATCGAAATCGCTTACGACCGAGGAGATATCCTTAAACCAGTCTCTGGAAACAGACGGAATAGCAGCTGTAGAGACTGATCTGGGTGAATATATAGTGCAGTTAGAGGGTAAAAATCCTTCCCACCTTACCATGCCGGCACTCCATCTATCGCGCAGGGATATAGGAAAAATCTTTGCTGATAAACTGGGAGTTGACTATACTGATAAACCGCAGGAGCTGCTTGCTATTGCCCGCCGCCGGCTGCGGCAGCATTTTTTAAATGCTGATATGGGTATTACCGGTGCTAATTTCGGTATTGCGGATACCGGAAGTGTTTGCATTATAGAGAATGAAGCTAACGCCCGCCTTTCTCTTTCTTTACCCAAAGTACATGTAGTGTTGATGGGTATTGAAAAGCTTATACCGGGGATGGCATCCTTGCCGCTGTTTCTGCGGCTGCTGCCTCCCAGTGCTACCGGCCAAAGCGCAACTTCCTATGTAAATATAATCAGCAGCC
>CAZFAK010000171.1:3319-6684 GCA_964517045.1 uncultured Spirochaetia bacterium
GGCCGTTCCGGCATAGCGGCCCGGCCCGGACTGAAACAGAGTCTCTACTGTATCCGCTGCGGCGCCTGTCTTAATGTATGTCCGGTTTATCATGAGATCGGCGGTCATGCTTACGGCTGGACCTATATGGGGCCTATCGGCTCTGTATTGGCTCCCCAGTATCTGGGACTGAAGCGGGGCCGCTACCAGCCTTATATGTGCAGCCTTTGTGATGCCTGCCGTGATCTGTGTCCGGTAAAAATTGAACTGCCGGATATGCTGTTACTACTGCGCGGTTATATAGCAGCCGGGGGACATACCGCCTTTTGGGAAAGAATTGCTGTCAAATGCTGGTCTTTTTTTACAGATCACCCCCGACTCTACCGCATAGCAGCATGGTTTTTAGCCAGGCTGCAGCAGCTTTTACCCGGAGGTAAAGCTTTCCCCGTACCTGGTTATATAAAAGAAAGGGCTATAGGCAGGTTTGACCCTTATGGTTTCCGCAGCCGTTATTACCGGCAGGCCGGCAATGAAGCTGGTCAAGGGGAAAAACATGGCTGATGACCGCGCTTTTATTTTAAACAAGC
Organism: uncultured Spirochaetia bacterium; assembly: GCA_964517045.1. GTDB lineage: Bacteria > Spirochaetota > UBA12135 > COTS27 > CAZFAK01 > CAZFAK01. The sequence continues at coordinate 3,886 of CAZFAK010000171.1, forward strand.
TGCTAAATAAAAACAGCCCTGATCTAAAAAAAACAGCCAGGACAGCTGTACGTCAATTTTATCATCCTCAATTTGACCGGCCGGCCCGGCAGGAAGTTTTAGCATTGTTCCGCAGCCGGCTTACACAGCTAAAAGCAGAGTTTATACCTGTAAACAGTATGCAGTCAGCCGGAAGAGAGATTAACAAGCTGTTTGCCGGCCAGACCCAGCGCCGTTTGGCGGTCAGCAGCCCTGAGCTACAGTCTGATTTAAATACCATTGTTTCCCGGCTGGATAGCAGTTTTAAGGTTATGGATGTTACCAGGCTGGATGCTGCGCAGCGGAAAAAGCAAACCGCTGGTATAGATACTGCCCTGGTAAGACCGGTCTGGGGGCTGGCTGATACGGGTACTCTGGTATTTTTTTATGACAAAAGCGGCAGCTGTTATCCTCATTTTCTGACTGATACGGTTATAGCTTTTTTAAAAGCAGAGGATATCATAAAGAGTCAGTTTGAGCTTTTCAGCAGAGTTGATAAAGAAGAATTAAAAAATATATTTATGATGGCCGGTCCCAGCCGTACTGCGGATATAGAAAAAATAGTATTTCTCGGCGCTCATGGCCCGCGGCGGTTAATAGTTTTATTACTGGCTTAAAAAGCGGAACCCCGCGCTCCGGCCGGCTTTGGTTTCAAATAAGCTCCAAGTCTTAACTTAAGGTTGAAGTTGACCAGCGTGTCTATGCAGAAACAGGTCTACCGCGGCCTGAAAATCGAGCTTATCTTTTTACTATTTACTTTTAAAGTCGCTGCTTTAATGTTACAATAAACAGGGAATATGCGATGAAAGTTTATAAAGATAATTCACACCGGGAAAGATTTATTGAAAAGAAAATATCTGCCTTAAGTATGGAGGAGAAAGTGGGACAGTGTTTTACTTTTATGTGGAGCGGTCATCTGCTTACTCCGGCCGTAGTTGAATCTATTACCGAACTGCATTGCGGTAATCTGCGGCTGCAGCCTTTTTGTCTGGCCGGGAAACGTCTTAAATACTACAAGGTGGACACTGCTACTGCTGATTATCAGTTTCCAGACGGAGTTACGCCAATAGCGGAGAACCTCTTTACTCCGGGTCTGCTTGCTGCGAGCACCCCTGCCCAGTATGCTTCCCGGCTTAATAAGCTGCAGGAGATAGCTATGGCGCGGTCCAGCGGGCTGCCGCTGGGTTTTTCCATTGATCAGGAAGGCTGTTTCAGCCGGGATTACTGTTATGGCGGTATAAATCTGTTTCCCTCTGCCATGGGATTGACAGCTGCTGATGATCTGCAGCTGGTTTACAAAGTCAATAAAGCGGTAGCTTTACAGTTAAGCGCTATGGGTATAAATATTATTCACTCGCCGGTACTGGATATAAATGTAGCGCCGCAGAATCCGGAAATCGGTATCCGTTCTTTTGGTGATGATCCTGCCCGCGTAGGTGCTAATGCGCTTAAAGCCATGCAGGGGCTTAAAGACGGGGGTCTGATTACTACCGGTAAACATTTTCCGGGACGGGGGGACAGCCGCATAGATGCTCATTTCGGTAAACCGGTTCTGGAAGTGGACCGGTCAATGTTAAAGCAGCGTGAGCTGGTGCCTTATCAAATATTAATCGAAAACGGTCTGCCCAGTATAATGCTGGCGCATAATCTTTATCCTGCCTATGATAATAAAAATATGGCTACAGTATCGCCGGCAATAATTAAAGGACTTTTACGGGAGGAACTGGGTTTTGAAGGCGTGATTACTACTGACAGTATAGCAATGGGAGCTCTAATGAAGGAGTATTCCCTGGCCGGAGCCTGTGCCAGGGCTCTGGCAGCAGGTGCTGATATGGTACTGAACAAAACAGAGACTAGCTGGCGGGATCAGGGGTTCTGGGAAACAATTAAATATGTGGAAAAGGGACTGATCAGCAGGGAAGAACTGGATAATAAGGTAAGACGTATACTGCGCATGAAATGGGAGCGCGGCCTTTTTCATAAGCCGCAGGTTAAGGTTAAGCAAGCTGACAAATGGATCCGGGATAAAAAAGTCATACGTCTTGCTGATACTGCGGCCCGTAAAGCAGCCGTAATTTTAAAACCATCTCCGCTGTTAAAAACAGATGATAGTATACTGGTCATAGAGCAGAGGCTGCCGGAAAAAACACTGGGACAGACTCATCAGCTGCACCGGCTGGCCCTGACAGAGGCCGTTTATAAATATTGTCCCCGGGCCGTAGCTGCTGACTGTGAGTTTAAAGCTACGCCGGATGATGAAAAAATTATTATACCGTTACTGGAAGATGTTGACCATGTTATTATGACCAATCACTATTTCCGCGGCTGTCCGGAGAATAATACCGAACTGGTGCAGAAAATAATTGCAGCCGGGAAGCAGGTTCATCTGATTGTGAATACTCCTTATCCTTTTTCCGTAGTTAACGGTGCAGCCGGTATTATTTGTACTTTTTCTTCAGCTCCGGAAAGCCTGCGCGTGGCAGCCGGTATTTTATTCGGCCGGGATAAAGCTGCCGGCAGCTGGCCTTTGCAGCATTATGTTAGTCCTCAAAGCTGATATTTTTTACAAAACGCCATCTCTTATCACTATCCCGGTTTAAGCAAACAGCTGCACTGTTTTTAATAAGCAATGTTTGATCCGGCTGTTCATTTTTCAGCAAAACCAGCCCCGGCTTTTGCAGAAAAGGCATATGTCCCGCAATCATGATTTCTTTATTAATTGTATCAATTTTAAGCCGCAGTTTAACGTTAAAGTACTGAAGGAAGATAGATCTTCTATGA
>CAZFAK010000172.1:0-6678 GCA_964517045.1 uncultured Spirochaetia bacterium
TCTGAACTTTTACCTTTTCTTTCCAGACATTCTATTATTTTTTGTTTAGCCAGATAAACAAGCTCACCGCTTTTCTGCAGCTGGATTACACGCAGGTAGGCAGCAATGGCACTGTTATACTGCTTTAGATGCTCCCGGTAAATCTCTGCCATGATAAAATTTATATTAGCCTCCCTGGTACTGCCCGGTTCAGCTTTTGTCAGATATTTTTTATAATTAAGAGCAGCCGCGTCATAAACCTCATAGGTACTGAGCAAATTGGCATAATCAAGCAGCGACTCATAACTATCTGCCCTGCCGGAATACAAAAAAAAGAGCACACCGGCTGCAAGTACCAGGTTAACAAGGAATAAAGCAGCAAAATATATCCTGATCATAGATTAACGCCTTTGATGTGAGAGTTTTTTAAAATGGACAATAAGATCACTTATATAATCCCGGCTAACGTCAATATTTAAAAAAGATGAACCTGTCCGTTTGAAGATCCCGGCTTTTGCAGCTGCAGCTGCTTCAGCCTGCCGGCGGTAATTTTTTAAAAAGGCAGGATCATTGGTATTTACCAGCATTTTTTCACCGCTCTCCGCATCTTCGAGCTCCAGAAAACCGCATGCCTGCAGTTCTTTTTCCAGGGGATCATAGATACGGATGCCGGTTATATCATGTTTGGCTGCGGATATTTTTAACAGCGAAGCAAAATCAGATGCAAAAAAATCAGAGATAAGAAAAGTAACTGTTTTTTTATATTGTACTTTGTTTAAAAAATCCAGGGCGCAGTTAATATCAGTTGCTTTGTTTTGCACATTGCAGAAAAGAATCTCTCTGATCACACGCAATACATGTTCCCGGCCCTTATCAGGCGGTATATATTTTTCAATCTGATCGCTGAAAATAACCAACCCTACTTTATCATTATTTTTTATAGCAGAAAAAGCCAGTATAGCGGCAATCTCGGCCGCAACTTCACCTTTCTGCATACTGCCGCTGCCGAACTGATTGGAGGCGGAAGCATCAAAAAGAATCATTGTAAGGAGTTCCCTTTCCTCTTTAAAGCGTTTACTGTAAGGCGCGTTCATACGGGCAGTCACATTCCAGTCAATGGTGCGTATATCATCACCGGGACTGTATTCTTTTACTTCGTCAAACTCAATTCCCTGACCTTTATAGGAAGAATGGTACGCTCCGGATAAGACAGAGTTTACAACTTTAGCGGTTTTAATATCAATTAAACGTATTTTTTTTAAGATATCCCTGGTTTTTTGTTCCATCAGTTATCAGCTGTCAGTTACGGAGTTTCCACTTTTTCAAATATTTTATTTATAATATCGTCAGCAAAAATACCTTCTGCCTCAGCTTCATAGCTTATAATAATACGGTGGCGTAAAACATCATAGGCAATAGTTTTAATATCATCGGTCTTGACATAGGTGTCACCCTGCATCAGGGCATAGGCTTTGGCTGCGATGGCAAGGTATATGGAAGCCCGCGGGGATGCTCCGTAACGAATCAAAGCTTTATCAATACCATAGCTTTCAGGATCCCGACTGGCATTTACAATATCCACAATATAGGAAAAGAGTTTCTCATCAATATAGACTTCATTAATAATTTTATGCATGGAAGCAATTTGATTTTTGTTGACCATTTTCTTTATATCAGGCAACCCCGGCACAGACATACGTTTAATTATTTCTATTTCTTCCTCTTTGGAAGGATACTCAACATTTATTTTAAGCATAAAACGGTCTATCTGCGCCTCAGGCAGAGGATAGGTACCTTCCTGTTCTATAGGATTTTGTGTTGCCAGAACCATATAGGGCTGCTCAAGGGTGTAACTTTTGTCAGCTATGGTTATCTGCCGTTCCTGCATAGCTTCCAGCAGCGCAGACTGAACTTTGGAAGGCGCCCGGTTGATCTCATCTGCCAGAACCAGGTTGCTGAAAAGCGGCCCCTTTCTCGTGGTAAAAGTACTGGTTTTTTGATTATAGATCTGGGTGCCGAGTATATCAGCCGGGAGCAGGTCCGGAGTAAATTGAATGCGGCTGAAATCAAGACCGGCAATAGAAGCCACTGTTTTAATGGCAACTGTTTTAGCCAGCCCAGGAACACCTTCCAGCAGAATATGACCGCCGGTAAACAGGGCGATCAGCATTTTTTCGATCATCTCCTGCTGTCCTACAATAACTTTATTATATTCAGTATATATTCTGTTAATAAGGTTAAGCGCCTGTTCCGCCTGTTTTTCAATATTAACTGCCATTTTTACCTCCGTAATCCTTGTGTTTTAAAAGCCATTCCAGATTCTTTATCCAGTTGGCAACAATATCCCTGTCCAACTGGTTGGAAAATTTAAAATATTGCTCTTTTTTTAATAAATCCTGATACACTTTTTCCAGTTCACAGTCATAACTTAAACTGCTGAAATTTTTATAAAACATTTTAAAATGATCTATCAAAAACATCAAATAATTTCGTTTATCCTGAGCAAACTTTACATTTTCACCTTTACTTATACGCTCACGGTATTCGCGGGCAAGTTTCGCTACAGCTTTCCTTTTTTGCCGGGCTGCCTTTTTTTTATATAAAGCATAAACACGTACAACTATGATGGTTACCACTATAAAAAGTAATACACCGGCTATAATATACTGCAGCAGAGCACAGGAGGCAGGTTCCTTTACCAGTACCACTTTTTCCAGGGTGCTTACCGTCAATGGTTTTTTATTACTGATAATAGTCAAATCCAGCTGCGGAATAATAAGCATACCGCTTACCCGGGGCCGGAGTATATAAGTATAGCTTTCCGTAACCGCTAATTTATTGTCAACCAGTTCCTGACCGCTGTGGTAATAACCTTTCCTCAATTTAAATTGTCTAAATTTTACCTCTTCAGGAAATTTTACAGTAATATGCTGATTGGTACTGTAGGTTACAACAACCGCGTATCTGACGGTTTCGTTTATTAAAATTTCTTCAGCAGAGATATAGCTTTTAATCTCATAACCTTTTAATAAACCGCTGCTGTAAAACAGACCGGTAATAATAATAAATTTAACTGCGGAAAATAATGTGATATTCCGGTTACCCATAAAAAGGCTGGAAATGGAGCAGCATCTTACTCTGAGGCAGCAGGTATCCTGAAAGTCTGCTCCGGAAATATAAGGTCAGGGTCTTCGATCTTGTCCAGATTTGCTTTCCATATCAGAGGCCACTTATAGGGATCATCATAGATAAAATCATACTCTGCGATGCGCCACAGACAATCACGCCGCTTGGGTATATAACGGACCGTATAGGTTTTAGCGGTTTGGGTATTTAAAAGTAGTTTGGCAAGACGGATAGTCTCCCGGGAAAATTGATTTGCCAGGTCAAAATTGTCATTGTTGTAATGGTCTTTGGCTTTTTCATAATTTTCTTCAACTGCAGCAAAAGTTTTTTGTATTTTATCATTTTTTTCATTTTGTGCTGCAAACTTTTTAGCCTTCTGGTAATATTTTTCCGCTTCCTGAAGTAAAGATAACGCCGCTGCCTTTTCCTCTTCATATAAGGCAGCTCTGGTCGTTTTTAAAGCCAGATCAGCAGCTTTCTCAGCCGCCTCTGCTTTGTCTATGGACTGGTAATGTTTTAACTCATCCTTGAGGTTCTCCGCCTCCCGGAGCAGAGAGACAGCTTTGTTTAAACTGGTTGGCGCATGCTTTTCCGCGCCTTTTTTACGGGCATCCTTTATCGCCAGATCTGCTTTGTCCAGAGCGTCAAGATTGCGCGTAATCAAACTGTCCAGATCTGCAAAAAGCTCTTCAGCTTTGGTTTCGGCCTGCAGGAGTTTTTCATAGCTTTTGATGTATTGTTTATCGGTAAACAGAGTTTCACCGTCTGCCAGCTCTTTGGTAAAAACCTGGTACTTGTCCGGGAAAAGGGCGGGAATGTTTTTGTCTTGCATCTGCTGATCTTTTTCTTTTAGCTCTTTTATAAGGATCTTGGCTCTTTCCTTGACTGCTTTTTTGTAGGCGATCTCTGCCTGTTTGTAACTCTCTTCCGCTTTTTTTATAGCTTCTTCTACTTTGTCTTCATTATCTGCTATCTCAATAGCATCTGTAAGCAAAGTATTGGCTTTTTTATACTCTGTTTCGGCATAAACCGGAGCGTCTACTGCTTCAGCCTTGGAAAGCATCAGCTTGGCTTTGGTCAGTGCCTGTGACGGTACGGGGTTTTCACACCCGGTAAACAACAACAATCCGCTTAAAAGAGCGGTTAGTATTAGATTAAGATAAGAAGTCTGCAATGGCGGCATCCTGGTTGTCATAAATATCAAAGAAGGAAGTCAGTTTGGTGAGCTCAAAAACCTTACGCACTGCATCATAAACATGGATGATCTTTAAACCGCCCCCTACTTTTTTGAGGTTGGAAAGGCTGGAGATCAAAGCACCTATACCGGAAGAGTCGATATAGTTTACGTTTTTTAAATTTATAATGATGCGGGTGTTGCCTTTTTCTATATGCTGACGGATAGTGTCTTTTACATCCGGAGCATTGTAAAGGTCGATCTCACCGGAAATATCCAGTATAGTAATATTGTCCACTTCGCGATTTGATATTTCCACTTAATTCCTCCAGTCTGCTTATATTATAACCTTAAGCAAAAAAAAATGCAATTTGTCAATAAAAAAAATAAAAATTATAAAATTTTATTTATTTTTTTTCTTTTTTTTCTTTAAAAGATCGACCTCTTTAATATTTTTTATGGAACTGTCAGCTGCAGCTATCATCTGTTTTTTGATACTGTCATAAACTTCTTTTCTGTGAACGGTTACATTTTTCGGAGCTTTGATACCCAGTTTGATCTGATCATTATTTATGTCAACAACAAAAATTTCAATATCATCATTGATAATTATACTTTGATTTTTTTTTCGGGCTAACACCAGCATCTCAAACTCCCCCAGGCGGCAGCAGCTGTTAAAGCTGCCCGCTTTGAATTATTTGATGTCAGCTTGCCATTTTCTGCAGTTCATTTAAAATATTATGCTTGGTAGAATAATCAGTATTTTTTGATATTACCTGTTTGCCCTTATTGGTCCGGCAGTTAATAATAACAGGCCCTAATAAATTAACACTGATATCTTCAATATTTTCCGGTATGGTTACAATGACAAAGTCAGCCAACATCTCCTTGTCTTTAATTTGCAGCGAATCATACTCACTTTGCTCTATATCAATGCTGTAACCCTTGATTATTTCAGCAGGATTGGCAATGATAAAAGTAACATTTTCATCATCAATACTCTGAAGATAACTGAACAAAGATTTTTTTCCACCCTCAATGAGAATAAATCTCTTCAGGTGTTCAAAGCCGTATAAACCTTCCGGGAAATCCAGTACCTCCTTGTCTGAAAACTCAACCTCTCCAAGCTTGGGTGATTTGATTCGCATTTACAACTCCTCTATTTTAATATAATAATTTTTTTTTTACAAATTTACCAAAGTTTTATTATTAACGCATATAATCCATCAATGTAGGCTGCACCAGCTTAGAGGTGGTCATAAGGGCTATTTTATGCACATTCAGAAGCTGATTAAATTTTACCGATTCCTCGGCTACATCTACATCCTCATTTTTAGACAAACGTTCTGTATTAAATTCCTCGGTTTTAGCCAGTTTTTTCTCTACCTCGTTTAAACGGGTCTGTAATGATGAGATTTTTGACTGCGACTCCAGAATATTACCCATGGCAGTATCAATAGCTCCGAGATCTATACTGCCTATATCTTTTACGTTATTATCCAAAAGTGAATTACGGAAACGGATCAGAGTATCAAAAACCGAGCCACCCTGACGTAAAGTATTGGGATGTATATTATCATAAACTATCTCGGACTGGGTACCGGTTTTCAGCACGCCCAGATCCTGCATCACGGTCCCCCCTTCAATGTCCTCAATACTTAACTTATGACTGTAGGAGCTTTCCAGGGCCAGCGTCTGATTGCCGTTGGGCAGCTCCTGTCTGTAGGCATTTACACTGGGAACATTGTTATTTATCTTACTGATAATATTACCCAGCGTATCTCCGGCTGTTATCTCCACCTCAGTCCCGTCAATACGGATCTTCTGGTCAGCCTGGGAAACATAGTTGGCAGCATCAGTCATACTTACAACAGTGCTTTTTTCTCCCCAGAAAGCACGGCTGCCGGGAACTGTAGCCGCCACATGATCATCCTGATTTACTTCTATCTTTCTGCTGATATTATTGCCGAGATAGTTTACTTTTTCTATCATCGGTTTAGTCATACCTTCATAGCTTTTTTTCTGTATACGAAAGGGTTTAACCGCTGACCTGGCTCCGGCAAATATGTATTCATCTTTATATTTACTGTTAGCAGTCATGGTAATCTCTTCCAGCAGCTCATTAACTTCCATAGCCATAGCTTTGCGTTCAGCAGCAGAATAGGTACCGTTAGCACCCTGTACAGCAAGTTCACGCACACGCTGCAGAATATTGCCGACATGGGCTATGTTATCATGCTGATTTTCCACAAAGCCGCGGGCATCACTGAGATTTTGCTGGTACTGGTTTACCTGATTTGACTTTACCCGGTAATAAATGGAATTAATAGCTGCTACCGGATTACTGCCGGCTCGTTTATGACGCTGACCAGTAGCGAGACGGTTTTGTGATTTCTGCA
>CAZFAK010000173.1:0-6620 GCA_964517045.1 uncultured Spirochaetia bacterium
TATTTGTATAAAATTGATTTGACTGACGGCATAATCAAACGGTGGCCTGTAAACCTTAAAGTTTTTTATCCGGAAGATTGGGACCAGATTTACCGTCATCTCCATATACTGCTTAAACCTGTGCAGCTAAAAAAAAAAACCAGACGGAGCGCTTTTCTGAGTTTATGCAGCGGCAATAATGACAGCTACTATTTCCGCGGTTATAAAGACTTTTTCCAGGCAGTTGAGGAAAGTATCTATGCCCTGCAGAGTCTTTTGACTGCGGCTACACCGGTCTGGAATAAAAAAGAGAAAAAAAAAATGAAAACCCTGCTTAACCATCTGATGCAGCTAACCGGTACCTGAGCCGGCTGATAAACCTGTAAAATATTTTACGGCAGCATACATATCCGTAACTCACCGCTGTCCCTGTTCACACGCAGTTAAAGAAAAAAACAGGCCGCGGCAGACTTGCTCCTGCATATTACCTTAAAAAAACCGCCGATTTACCAGCTCATCACAGTATTGCTTTTCCGGAGCGCTCTTGGTATAATAAGTTTCCTTAAAAATTTTATGAAAAAAAATATAAAAAAAATAGCTATAATATATCCGCCTTTTAAAAAAGACGGTGATTATCCCTTACTCACTCAAAACCGGCAGCTGAAATTTTCCGGCTCACTGGAAGTCCGTATTTTCCCGGTACTGGCCGCGACTATGGCAACCTCTTTTAAAAATAAAGGATATGAAGTACTCTGGCTTGACGGCATTAATCAGCGGCTGGATATGAATGTTTTTAACCAAAAACTGATCTCCTTTAAGCCGGATCTGATTATAATGGAAACCAAAGCGCCGGTTATAAAAATGCACTGGCAGTATGCAGACCGGCTAAAACAGATCCTGCCTGATGCTGTAACTCTCTTATACGGTGACCATGTTACCTGGAAACCGGAAGAGACTTTTTCCTGCTGCAGCAGCATAGATTATACTGTCCAGGGCGGTTATTTTGACTTCAGCATACCCCTTTTGGCTGAACATCTTAACGGCCGTGCAGACATGCCCGGCGGTATTTTCCGGGCTGACGGCAGCTCCGGTCCGCCGCAGATATACGATCTGAAAGATGTACCATTGATAGATTATTCCCTGTGCCAATGGCATATGTACCATGAAGCTTATCTCTACAGCCCGGCTGCCTATATCATGTCCGGCAGGGGCTGCGGCGGTCCTGACGGAAGGCCGGGCTTTTGTACTTTTTGCGTCTGGCAGCATACACTCTGGGACAAAAAACCGGCATTACGCCCGGTTAAAAATGTCGTGGATGAGATAGAGATGCTGGTTAAGCAATATAAAGTAAAAGAAATATTTGATGACAATGACTCCGGTTTCATTTATAACCGTGAATGGACCTATGACTTTCATGAGGAGATGAAAAAACGCAAACTTATCGGCCAGGTGCATCTCTCGGCTAACTGCCGCTCCGACACACTTGATTATGATTTCTGCCGCCTGCTGAAAAAAACAGGTTTCCGTCTTTTAAAAATAGGTATTGAAGCCGGCAATGATGCTACCCTTAAAAAAATAGGCAAAAATGAAAATATGGCTACTCTTTATCAGGGGGTATATGCAGCCAAAAAAGCAGGCCTGAAAGTATTACTTACCAATATGATCGGCTACCCCTGGCAGACAGAAGAAGAAGTAAAAGAACAATACCGCCATGTAAAAAAATTAATGCTGTATAAAACCAGATTCGGGGACAGCATGCAGGCTTCAGTCGTTATACCCTACCCGGGCACTCCTCTCTACCGGCAGGCGGTTAAAAAGGACTGGTTTACCATTGCGCCTGATGATTATAAAAAATTTGACATGGATATTCCTGTCCTGAAAACCGACATTAATACTACTTACTGGTGCCGTAAAATGTGGAAAATCCAGTTTCATCCTTTATTTCTGTTAAAATCATTTCTGACACTGAAAAACCTGCAGGATATAAAAATGGCCTTTACCGGTGTTAAATCACTTGCGGGTCATTTAAAAGATTATACCCTGGAAAGTAAAAATAAAGATAACTGAACTTATCTTTTAAGATAAAAGCGCTGCAGGTTGCCGCTGCTGCTGCTGGTTAATATTTTATTATTATCAGCATAAATATCTTTAACATTAACCCCTGCGTAACAGGAGAAAAGTTCCTGACCTGTTTTAATATCATGAACAGCCAGAAATTTATGCTGGGGTAAAATAAGTTTGTTTAAAGCAGCTGCCGGAGAGCCGGATACAGGTTTGCCGGTCTGCCGGGACCAGATTATGTTACCGCTGTCCGGATCTAAAGCCCGGATAACCCCTTTTTTACTTACTGCCAGAACATAATTTTTATTTTTTACCAGCCAGGCAGGCTGATCTTTCTTAAAACTCTTTGACCAGTTCAAACTACCCTGTTCAGCGCCCATAGCTTTTATGCCGCCCCGGGCGCCCCTTATAAAGATACGGCCGTTCAGCGTCACGGGCGAAGCCATACGGATGCGCATTTTAAGATTAGCAGCCCATTCCAGTTTGCCGGTAACAGCATTATAAGCGAAAGTTTTACCGTTTTGCGTAAAAACAACCAGTTTATTGCGTACAATTACCGGATCTGTAAAAATACCTTCAATAGTGGAAGTCTCCCAGACAACACCCTCTTTATGAAAGCAGGTAACATCACCGTTATGGGAAGCTATATAGAAATATTTAAAATCAGGATCATAAACAATATCCGAACCTACAGCTGCTGCTATTTTAAAACTGCTGACAACCTTTAAAGTCGCCGGATCAATAAAATGTATTTTATTGTCAAGGGTGGAAACTACTATCTCCCTGCCGTTATAAACAGCACCGCCCTGCACTTCTCCTTCCAGGGAATTGCGGCGGCGGATTGTACCATCAGGGCTGATAAGAAAAATATTGCCCTTCTTGTCAGCTGTAAAATAGTGCTGATTAACAGTTAAAGGCGCAGACCAAAGCTGATCAGGCAGGGTAATATTAAAAGAGGTTTTTTTCAGATATTGTTTTTTACCGCTTTTTTTCCCGGCAATAACCGCCTGTAAAAGATCAATATCTTTTCTGCTTACAACTGCCTGTCTCCCGGAAATATTTTTTACCATGCTGTTGAAAATAGTTTTTAATTTATCCAGCGAAGCGGAACGGGCTGCAAAGCGCTGGCCTTTATGCATATCTACTCCCTGATTAAGCAGACGGTTAAATTTCTTTAAAAATACAAAGTCATTGGAATGAATTTTGGAAGGATAATTTTTATATATATGGTAAAATTTTTCAACTTTTTCCGAGAGATTTTCTGTCTTATAAGGAAAATAATCATTAAAATCAAGGTGGACAATACCTTCATATACTTTAAGCTGCATATCCTCTGCCGTATTGGCCTCTACTTCAAACAAGGTACCCTTCACAGTCAGGTTTACCAAAGCAGTCTCTATAAGGAATGAATCTTTAACCTCCAGCGGATTAACACTGGCAAGCAGTTTACCCTTATGCAGCTTCACATGCAGCCGGTCACCGGGCAGACTCACAGGTGTTAACACAGTACCGGCATTGGCAGTTATAGAGCCCATATTTTTAGGATAAATAACTACTTTACTTTTTTTATCAAGAGTAATTTTCTGATTTTCTTCCAGCTTGAATGAAGTATCAGCTTTAACAACTTTTTGTTTTATACTGTCCGAAGGTTTTACAGTTACATTGCCGTTATAAACAGAGGTATACGCCTGATAATCAAGCAGATCCTCCCCGGATCTTTCCGGAGAAAAGATATCAAATACTACAAAGGTTGCAGCCAGCAGCAAAGATACTGTAACAAGTCCACCCTTAAGCCACATAAACAACATATGCCGGCGCAGTTCTTTTTTAATAATACGGTCTTTGTGTCTGGCCAGTGTGTCTGCTATCTTGTTATCCAGGTCATCCGGAATCTCTACAGCATCAGTGCCGCAGCCTTTGAGCATCTGCTCAAGAGTATTATTGTGTGATTCCTGTTCGCTGCTCATATTTTATCTTATATCTCCTGTATCTGGATACCGGACTTTTTAAGATCCTGAAATAAAATCTTGCGTATCCTCTCCAGATGATAATCTATAACTCTTTTCGGACGCTTAACTTCTCCGGCAATAGCTTTGGTAGTTTTTTTCTCAAAATATTTTTGTATGATCAACAGTTTATCTTTGGGTTTAAGTTTTTCTATGGCTTTGTCCAGAGCTCTGGAGGTAGGTGTGGTGTCTTTTTTATTGAGTCCGCTGTTCTTTTTGTCATTAATAACCTCATCAACTGCCTTTTTGCCTATCTTTTTATGACGCATGGAATTAATACAGGCATTGGAGGTGGAACGCATAATATACCGGCCCGGCTCTTCCCCTTTCACACCGCCTCTGAGGATCATCCGGAACAGAGAGAGAAAAACTTCCTGGGTTATCTCTTCCGCATCTTCCTTGGAGGACAACATGCGGTAGGCCCTGACATAGACCTTGCCCACCCAGCGTTTATGCAGTATATTGAAAGCATCCTGCATCTCCCTGGCGCCCTTGCGGATCTTGTCTATTAACTGTTTATCTGTAAATTTTTCGTATTTCATAATAATTAATTATGGTCTAAAATGCCTTTTATGTCAACAAAAATTTTACCGGCAATTTTATCTAAAAAACTGAAAAAATTTTTCACTATTTTAGCACTGGCGTGTTTACGCTTGAGCACAGCCTCGGTTTCCATATCCAGTATATTATAATTACAATAAAGGCTGTCTTCCAGCTCTTCATAGGTGCCGTAAATAACCAGATCAGCGCCGGTTATGCGGGCCAGTTCAATAACAGCTTTTTTCTTTGTAATTTGCTCCGGACGCAGTCCCAGTTTGGTTAAAACCCTTTTTATAAAGGAAATATCCTGAATGCTGACCTTTTGCGCTGGAGCAAGCCTGTTAAATTCATATTTCAGATTATCATTAATAGTTTTACCTATATACCGGGTGGATTCAGAACCGGAAATATTTAAAAAAGGGAAAATTGCTATACGGGTAACAGAGTTGTCTGTATCATTTAAGTTACGGTCATCTGCCAGTTCAGCTGCTACGCGCTTTTTAACAGACCTGCTGATACCCAGGGGGCCCAGAGGGAGCTCATTATGCTCCGGGCTCTGCTTTTCTACAGTCCGGTAACCGAGATTAACGGTAAAGTAATGCATCATCTCAAAATCAGTTAAAAAATTAGCTGCATAATGCAATGATACAAGCATCCTGCCGCTACGAAACTCTGTCCCGATACCTGCTGTCAGTTTGCTGGGATTATCTTTGCCCCAGATAAAACCCAGCCGCGGTCTTACCGGTGTATTCAGAAAACTCTCCAGCGCTACAGCCAGTTCAGGTTCCTTGTTTTTAAAAAGCCTTCCTTCAGCTGCCAGTTTAAAAAAAGAGACAGGAGCATAACTTACTCCGGCTGCAGCACTTAAAGGAAGTGTATATTTTTCCTGTCCCAGTTTTAAATCACCGCCCAGATTACGCACTGCTGCACCGAAAATTAGATTATATACCGGGTAGGGTTTAAGCCGTCTGGAAGGCGTTTTTACAGCTGCCGACAACCCTGCAGAAAAAGCAAACGCAGAGGAATCCCCCTTTATAAAAGGCTCCTGCAGATAAAAACAGTTTATTCCGGCTGCCAGATTTAAAGAGGGTTTTTTGATAAAATTGAATGCCCCGGCCAGAGCTATCTGAACATCTTTAAAAGAGTTAAGGTTATCATCAGTAAAAACCTCAGATCTTTTATCAGTATATAAAATATTGGCACAACTGCCCAGCGCCGCTTTTTGGCCGGGTATTATAAAGGAGATATACTCCTTGTTCAAACCGGCGTACATCTCTGTATGCGAGAAGGAAAGCGCCATGTGGTTCCAGCCTGCTATAGCAGCCGGATTAAAAATAGTGGCCGCTGTACTGCTGCGTAAAACTGTATTGATTTCCGCCATGCCCATGGTTACAGCATCTGCCGGCAGATGCACAAAACCGACCGGAGAATTGGCAGCTCCGTAATAAAAGAATAATAAAACAAATAAAAGATTTTTCAACTTCATAATTATTTTCTTAAGACAAAGGGCAGTATTTTTTGAATACCCTGGCCAACTACTTTTACAATATAATAGCCGTTAGCTGCCCGGGCCCCGACAGGAGTAGTAAGATACCAGTTAAAAAACACCTGACTGCCGCCGGATACTGCCCGTGTCTCTTTATATAAGCGCACTCCGTCAATAGTATAAATTTTTACAGTTACTTCACCTCCGGATACAGGCTCCACCCCTACAACAGTTTTATCCTGCTCTATTACTACGGAACAGGCCAGGACCGGCTGTTTGGAAACAGGGAAAGCGGTTTGAAAAGAAAAATTAGTACTGTTGGTTCTGCCTGCGTCAAGATAGTCCTGACTGTCAAAGTATAATACATTTATGATATTGCTTTCCATACACGGCAGGGGCCGGGGCGGTGTAAAATCAAGATAAAAAGAGGTATTGGAGAGATAAAAGCGGCCGGTAAAACCATTGGTATAGTTGTCATTATAATAAACAGTGGTATCATTAAGTGCTACTTTGATCATACTGTAGGTAGCATAAACACTCTCCGGTAA
>CAZFAK010000174.1:0-6580 GCA_964517045.1 uncultured Spirochaetia bacterium
TAAATCCCAGTATTATCGGCATCCCGCGCCTGGCTTTGAGCTATGCTATACCCAAGCTGGATTTAAAGTTTGATTATACTTATACGGTTATCGATAATAAAGCAGGAATGACCCATCATCTGGCCCTCTCAGTGCCGATCAAGGTGAAAGTCAAGGGGGTCAGGGCTACCTACCGTTTTGCCAAAAAAGAGGAAGTGGAAAAAGAGGATGAGGAAACGCGCAAGAAAAAAGAGGAAGACTTTTTTGAGGAAGAGACCCGCAAAGCTGACCGCCGTGCCGAGGATTCCTGGTCGGATGAGTAAAAACAACGGTTAAGCAATATTTGTTCTAGGGCAGAGTGCAGTTAAATTCTTTGAAAACAGGATATAATAAATAACCAGTAACTTAAGGACATAAAATATGATGCAAAATATATATACGGCAGTAATACTAATAATAACATCTTTTTTAACATTAAGCGCCGGGGAGATGCAGACCGGGCCCTATAAAAACGCCGGTTACCGGGGCGGTGCTAAAATTCCAACTGGAGGCCGTATTATTGACCTGGAAAAAGAGTATGGGGTTATACCTGATGATAATCAGGATGACAGCAAAGCTATTCAGGAAGCTATTAATGATCAGAAAGGTAAATTTGACGAGACCGGAGAGCATGCTATTCTTTTACTGCCGCGCGGTGTGATAAATATTCATGGTGCTGACAGCGGCGGACATCTGGAAGAGGGACAGATTTTTCTGCACGTTAAGGGTGTTGTTTTGCGCGGCCGCGGTAATAATCCGCATACCGGAACTGTGGTTATTTATAAACATTCCAAGCCTGTTTATGATGTCAAAAGTTATGAGCCGGATATCGAGGGTAAGATCTGGCCCGGTATCGCAGCTTTTAGAATTGAAACCCGCCGGTTTTTTGACAGCTCTTCTCCTATACCCGGCAGTATTAACTTTCGTTGGAAAGCAGGTAAAAATGTTCATATGCAGGGCGGCGGTAAAAAGGGTGATGAGCAGATAAAACTATTGCCTTCAGCTCTGGAGGAGTTTGATGTAGGTGATACTATATGGGTGGGCGCAGTTAATACGGAAGAGTTTTTAGCAGAATACAATGTACCCAAGTACTACCGCCGCTGTGCCAATCCCTGTGTCAGAGTGGATGTTTTTGAAGTGGAGGATATAGACCGGGCAGGCGGTACTTTAACTATTAATGATCCTTTGCCGTTTGATCTTCCCTATAGCGAGGGATCCAAAGTATATCCCAAAGAAAGGTATTCCAAAGTTATGAAGCCCTTTTTTATTGAAGAAGTGGGTATAGAGGATCTCTATTTTATTCATTCCCTGGAGGGAACACCGTACACACACTTGAATACCAATATTTATAATGATGCAAGCAACCCCAATGGTATCCGTTTTAATTACGGAAATCAGGCACCGGAGTATGCTGTACATGCTGTATTATTAAAATTTGCCAAAAATTGCTGGGTAAAAGGAGTGCACATTGCTGTTTCCGGGTCCCATCCGATAGTTACCGAAACTGTTTACCGTTGCACTATTAAAGATAATATAATGCAGAACAGTTACAACAAAGGTAAGGGCGGGCATGGTTATTTCCGCGGTTCCAAAGCTCATGAATGCCTTTTTGAAAACAATTATCAGGACGGTGTACGCCACTTTACCTTTCAGTGGTCTGCTGATCAGAACGTTTCCCGTTATAATCAGAATATCGGGGCTGGTGACCTTAATATGCATGGCGGTTTTGAACGGTTTAACTGGCTGGAACACAACTATGCTGAACTTAGTTTTTTTCACCGCAGCTGGAAAGACCCGGTTATAGGACCCGGTACCCAAACCTGGTATCCTATCTGGTGGGGATCAACTCTGCATTGTTCCAAGTGGGCCGGGGTTTCTACCGGACCGGATAATGTATTTTATAACTGTGTTTTAAAAAAACAGGCTGATGCCTACGCTCCGATGGAAAACTGGGGTATCTCTGATACGCCTGGTGTGGAATACCACTGGGGCTGGGATGGAGAAAAATTCCGTCATCCCCGTATCAAAAATACCTTGATGTCTACGCATGGCAGCTGGGTGAATACCGATTTTTCCGAGTTTCCCAACAGCGGTGTTTATAAAAAAGGCAAACCGTATAAAGATGAAAAGCCGCCGCAGCTTAGTATAGACAAAGTTGATAGAGAGAATAAAAATTATTTTAACCTGACCGGCAAAGCCAAGGATGATGTAGCCTGCAAGGTAGAAATATCTTTAAACCGGCAGCACTTTGCTACCGCTTTTGGTATGGTCAGATGGCAGTATCCGGTTAATGTGAAAAAAATGCCTGACGGTATAAACTATCTGCTGGTCCGGGCTGTTGACGGTGCCGGCAACTGTACTTACCGCGCTTTAAATATAAATAAAAAAAGTGACACTGATAATACAGTACGTAAAATAGCTTTCTATCCGGAAAAAATTGATTACAGTTTTCAGTCCAAAGGCAAAAAATTTATTAATATTATACGTGTAAAACTGAAAAATACTTTTTCCCGGAATATGAGTTTTAAAACAGTCAAGGCTGCTTCTCCGGCCGGTCTTGGTGCAAGTATAGTTTCCGGCAGCGGCAGTTTAACACCGCAGCAGTCCAGGGAGATTACTGTTAAAATCAGCAGCAGCAGTTCTGAGTTCAATAAAAAGCACTACCAGATATTTAATATTATCTCCGGCAATAAAAAGGAAGAGCTGCGTTTGCAGTATTATCCGCCGGTGCCCTCCGGCGGCAAACATCCCTGTTTTGTGTATAAACCGCAAACTTTTGATAAACTGAAGCAGGATAACCTGCGGCGGCAATGGGGTGAAAATGCTTTTAAACAGCTGCAAAAAACATATAATGACCACCGGGAAAAAGTATTACCGGAAAAAAAGGGTAAATACATAGCTGTCGGTAAAAAACCCAGGTTAAGCGCAGTAGTACCTGATTATTATTTAAAAAAACATTTCAAGACAGCCCGGTCAGTTTATTACAGTGCTTTACTTTATGCTTTTAGCGGTAAAAAAGAGTATCTTGAGGAAGTAAAAAAGATTTTTCGTCATTACGGTAAGCTCTATCCCTCTTTACCATATACAGACAGTCATGGTTATCAGGATGAATTTACCAGGGTTGACGGCGGCAGGATATGTGACCGTCTCCGGGGTGATGTTAAATGGCTTAACTATATGCTTAAAGCTTATGATGTTTGTTATAACCATCTTGGTGTGTCTAAAAACCAATTCAAATCAATCCTGGTGGATTTTGCCAGCCGGCTGATAAAGATAAAGAAAAAGAATAAAGTAAACGGTTTTCGGTATAATACTACACTGGCTTTGATTGGTGTTGTGCTGCAAAATCCAGCTTATTTTTATACAGCCCTTTACCGGCCGCAGCAGGGATTGTTTTTTTATCAGCTGCCGGTAACACTTAACAAGGACGGCTCCTTAAAAAACATTTCTTTATACAGTCAGCAACAGATTGTAAAGGGCCTGGCAGATCTGTATAGTTCCCTGTATCCGGGTAAGGATCTGTTTAAAGATAAGTTTCTTAAACCATTTACGTTTATACTTGAAAGCAGCGGTAATAACTATTATCTGCCCGGTTATGATAACGGTACCGGCCTGGAGCTGACTTTAAATGATGATGCTCTGCCTTATATAAATTTATGGAATTTAAAACAAAACAAAGCTGCGGCGCCTTTGGTTGCAATGTGTAAAGAACGGGGTTATGCTGCTTTGTTTGCTAAAAATATGGATAAAACAGCTGATATACAAAGACAGGAAGCGCAGTACAGCAAAGGAAGTTCTTATGTTACCCTGCGTAACGGCGGTAAGGATATAAATACAACCAGTGCTTTTTTAAAGCTCAACAGCAGAGAGGAAAATGATTTTGATTGTTTAAATATGATTGTCTCTGCTTTCGGCGCTCCGGTTTTAGCCGATAGCGGACGTGTCCGTGATGTTAACTGGGAAAACAAGGAATGGTTCCGTTCCACTCTGGCGCATAATACAGTAACCGTGGAAATGGATAACCAAAACCGTCCGGTCAGCGGCAATATAAGATATGCTGTTTCTTCCCCCGGTTTCCAGGCAGTGAGTGCTGTTGCGCCTGTAGACCGTAATGATAAAAATCAGAATATTAATATGCAGCGGACAGTACTGAAAATCAACCGCAACTGTGTACTTGATTTTGTTAATGTAGCCCTGGACGGCCGCAGCATAAAAAATTATAAATATGATCTGGCTTACCATTTTAAGGGTGATCCGGCTTTCCGTAACCCTTCCAAACTGGCTACACCGGATGAATATATTTACAAAGACCGTTTGTATTACCGTAATTTGCAAAACGTTAAAGTACATATGTTCCGTAAAGATAAAGATTTTGTTATAGATTATAAAACTGACAACAATACCACAGCCCGTTTTTGGCATAAGGCAGGAGAAAATCTTAAAGTGATTTGCGGCACAGCTCCGGCTGCAGACAGTGAATTGTATGTTAATGAACGTACCTCCAGCTTGATTTTAAGAAAGGAAGATAAGGAAGCTGCTTTTACCACTTTGATAAATCCCTTCAGTTCCAGGGAAAGCAGCAACAAGGTCATCCGGTTTAAGACTTTATTGGATGATGATCAGGATTTTGTATATCAGGTAACAGCCCGCAGTAATATAAACTACCATATTATCAAAGCTGACGGAGAATTAGCTGATGAAGATCTGAAGGTTGCAATCGAGGGAGAAATGGCGCTGGTTAAACAAAATAAAGATCGTATCACAGCTATTGGTTTGATTAATTGTGAAGAATTCAGTTTTAAGCAATTTACGGTAGAATTAAAAGACAAAGGATCTGTTTACATAACCAGAGAGAAAGAGGGCCTTCTAGTTTGCAATCTTTCCGATTTTAAGCAGAGAGTAAAAATGGAAGGAACCGCTTTCTTTGGCGAGACTGACAAGGTCAGATTAAAACCATTGGCTAGAAAGGTGGTGCAGTAAAGCTCTCTGCATGGCAAGAATTTTATTTTTATCTACCTTTCTGTTTTTATCATCATTAAGTTTTGCCCAGACATTCGGCGATAAATTCACCCTGATTGAAACCGGCTGCCGCGAACTGGCTTTAAACGGCGGCGGTATCTCTTTTATAAATAATGCTGAAGCATTAAACATTAATCCTGCTGCCATAGCCCTTAATAAGCACAAGATTATAAACTATGGCCATAAACTTTATTTTTTTAATATGAAAATGGAAAATTTCAGGTTACATTTTAACCTTAAGGAGGATTTGCCCCTGGCTTTCAGCGAACAGTTTATGGTAGTACATAAAAAAGGCATCAACGACTATGATGATTTTGGCAGTATTAATGAAAACAGCCCCTGCAAGTATGCTCTGGTATCAGTCAAGAGTGCTGCCGGCTACAGTTTTATAAAGAATAAGCATTTTTTTATAAGCAGCGGAGTTACCTTTCATTTTTATACGGAAGAATTAAATAACAAGCGTTTTAATAATTTCAATATACAGCTGGGCGTTTTAAGCAGTTTAAAACTCACTGAAACAATACAGCCGGTTTTGGGAAAGAAAATTAATCTCGGGCTCAGGTTGGATATTTTTCCTTTGGCAGTCAGCCCGGCTGTTTCTGTTAAATGGTTTGAACTGGTACTGCTGGAAGCAGGATTGCGTCAGATCGGTTTTAACAGTGCCGGGATACAACATGGTATTATGGATCTCATTTATCTGGCTGCCCAGGTTACAATAAAGGAACGCCTGACTCTCGCTGCCGGTTTATCAGGCCGCAACAGCGGCAGCTTCAGTTTTGGTTTGTCCCTGGTTACATTTGAACTGGACCGGGGAGATCTGATCCTGGACTGGGCTATGAAGATTGGCGGTCCGGTTAAAAGAGATATGAATTTTGGATTCAGTTATGCTTTTTAACAGCAGGATAATCACGAACCGGTTCAGTATAATTTTTCTGCTTTTCCGGTTGTTTTTGCTTGATTGCTTTCAACTGCAGGCTGTCAGCTCTGACCTTTATCCCAGTAACTGGTATCCGGGTTATACAGACGGCAGCGGCCGGTTTCTGCATGATTTTTCCTACGCCGGTTATCACTGCGGCGAAATGCCGCTGCCGGAAAATCCCCCGGGCAGTATCTATAATGTAACCCAGGCCCCCTACAATGCTGATAATAGCGGCACTGCAGACGCTACAGCTGCTATCCAGGCTGCCATTGATGACGCAGCAGCGGCCGCCGGCGGTATAGTCTATCTGCCGGCCGGTACCTATAATATCAGCCCCGGTGCCGGCAGTTACAGTGATTATGCACTTTTAATCAATGACAACGGGATAGTTTTAAAAGGAGATGGCGTAAACCAAACATTTGTATATAATACGGCTACTAATATACGCTATAAAGAGATTATAAGGATCGGCAGCAGTTACGACCCCTGGACAGACAGCGGATCATCAGTACTTGATATTACAGCTGATCTGCCGGAGCCTACCAACCGTATTCCTGTAAATAATTCTTCCGGATATAATATTGGCGACTGGATAATAATCCGCTGTGATATGACTGCTGATTT
>CAZFAK010000175.1:0-6558 GCA_964517045.1 uncultured Spirochaetia bacterium
ACCCGGAATATAAGCAGTAACTTCCACACCATTGGTTAATTTGACACGCGCTACTTTACGCAGGGCTGAATTAGGCTTTTTAGGTGTCATAGTCATTACTCTGGTACAGACTCCCCTGCGTAAAGGGCAGCTCTGTAAAGCCCGCGATTTGCTCTGTTTAGCTATCTTTTTTCTACCTTTTCTTACAAGCTGGTTGATTGTAGGCATAATATTTTAATCTCTCAAATTCAAAAATTTGGACAGGAAGTTTAAACTATAATCAATTTTTTGTCAACTGAAACAGGTAATAATTTCACTAAATTCCTTTAAATTCAGGAAATTTAATAAAAAAAAGATTATTTTACCTGTTTTTACTTTTTTTTAAAAAAAAAATTCAGATTGAACAATATTTCAAATTCAAGCAGGTATGCTGCCCAAGCATTGACAGTAACTCTATTTTCAATTATAATCAGATAATGAAAAGCAGAAACAGTATCCGTCTGGATAATATAAAACTGCATCCGGCGCCCAGTGACCCTGTAAAGCAGAGCTGGGTCAGTAATGATGATCCCTTGCGCCAGCTTAGTGCAGCTCTTGCAGGAGATTCTCTGCCCGGCCGCAACCAGCCCATGACGCCCTGCATTACCGGAGCCAGCGGTATTGGCAAAACTACACTGGCGCTTCACTGTGCTGCCAGGATACTGCATAAACCGGTTTATATTATTCAGTGTACCGCAGCCACAGTTCCGGATGACATACTTGTTACCTGCCGCCAATATAAAAAACACACCGGATATCTGGCATCGCCTTTACTGACAGCTCTACTGACCGGCGGGGTAGCTGTGCTTGACAATGCCAATTTTCTGGATGAAACCATCTGGTCCTTACTCCTTCCTCTTTTTGACGGACGTAATTTTATGCAGTCCCCTTTTTCCAACAGCAAAATAACCCCGCACCGGGATTTCCGTATTATCACTACTGCCAACGACACTTTGTCACTCTACAATATACCTGAATATATCTACTCCCTGCTAACCCCTAAAATACCTGTACCTCAGCCCAAAGAAAATGAAATATATGAAATTCTAAAAGCAAACGTTATGCAGGCAGAAGATGAACTGGTCGACTATATTATTAATTTTATGAAAAAACCGCCTGTTGTAGCCAGCATCCGGGACAGTATTAATATACTGCGCTATTCTCTGAAATTAATCAATCAGGAAAAATACAAAATTAAAGATGCTGTTAATACCAGTATCCGGTTAAACCCCCATTTAAAATATAAACAGGTAAAAGAAGAGTTTTATCAACTCATCAATAAATAATCCAGTGACAAACCGGCATGACCCGCTTGTTTTTAAAAATATTGACGCAGTTCCCTCTATCCACCAGCGTATCAGTTTTGCGGCTATTGTCAGAAAAAAAATACTCAGTGAAAAATATGACTGTGTATGTGTAGAACTGCCGGCTTTTTGTAAAAATAAACTGCTGGAAGCTGCCAGTAAACTGCCGGCGGTCAACATATTAAGTATTGAGGAAAGTAAAGAGGACAACCTTTCCTTTATTCCCGTCGAACCCACTGACTCCCTGGTTACAGGTGCCAATCTGGCAGTACAGATGGAACTGCCCTTATATTTCATAGACAAAGGCAAACCCTGTCTGCAGCCCGGGGATACTGCTTTTATGCCTGATGATTATACGGTAACCAAAATAGGTTTACAAAAATATTATACCTGTTATCTCACGACCCATACGGAAGACAGCGAAAAAACAGGTGACACCAACCGGGAAAAACATATGGCTTATGAGTTAAAAAAAATAATGCCCCGGTATAAAAAAATACTTCTTGTCTGCGGCCTGGCGCACTGGGAAAATATTAAATTTTATCTCCGGTACACCTCATCTAATCTCAAACCTGAACTGCCGGCATATCTGCCCCAAAGTACAACCATCTACCATGTATCCCAAACCTCTCTCAAATATATACTGCAGGAGATACCCTACGTAGCTGCCTATTATTACAAAACTTTAAGTGAAAAAAAACCATTTAGCAAACTAAATGCTCTTGCTGCTTTATTGCAGGAAAGTATTAAAAAATATCCCTTTACCGTCAGCCCGTCCCAATTAAAAAATATTTCCCGCTACCTCTTCCGGCTTAATCTGCAGGAACACCGCCTTATGCCCGATCTGTTAAACCTGGTTGCTGCCGCCAAACAATGCGTTAACGATGACTTCGGCAGAATTGTTTACCATACAGCCGCCGGTTATTATTACTATCAGCATTCGCAGGATTATCCGCCTATTGACTTTACCGCTTCCTTTTACCATTACGAGTACAAAGGGGCAGCTCCCCGAAAAAGATTCCCGCTGCGGCACAGCTTGGAATATTTAAAAATATTTAAAAACAGCAACCTTGCAACCAGTGCTGCTGAGCTTCCGCTTGAAAACAGGCTTGAGCTTTTATGCAGGCAGGCGCAAAAGAAACATGTTAAAGCCCGGCCTCAAAAAAAAAGTTTTATTGCCAGGACAATAATACCAAACAAAAAGATTATAAAAAATAAAAATATTACACGGAACAGCATAGTAATTTTTGACGATGAACTGGACGGTTTTTACCCTCTGCGGAACATTCTGCCGACAACTGATTTTAAATTACTGTTTTACGCCCAGTCCCCCCTGCTGGATAGTGTTGCATCAGGCGCTAATAATGCTCTGTTCGGAGGTTATGCGGTTATCCGCAATCACCTGCCTGAACTCAGACTGCAGACCAGAAAAGAGCTGACCAGAAGCAACAGTGATATCCTTTTTTACAATACCATAATGTTTACTCCTGACAAATCCGGCATTGATTATTTCAGCTACCGGCCGCCCCGGCCGGACTTAATGCAGCTGGCCAACCATTGTCAAAAACAGGTACGGTTTTTCAATCTGAACCGCTTTGCCTCTGATCATGTTAATGAACTGCGCAAAATAGCCAACCTTACTCCCCAAAATTATAAAAAATTATTTGCCCTTGTATAATTTTAAAGTGTAAATTCAATTTAAAACCGCTGCAAATCTGCCGCTGGTCAACTTCCGCCTTAAGTCAAGGCTTACAGGTTGTTTTTTTTATCTAATTATACTACCGGCGCGGCACAGAAGCTCTTCCTGACACTTCTTCAGGCAAAGGGCCGAGCAGGAAAACTATTGAGGACGGAGCATGCTAACTTCCATTTTAAGTGCTGGTTTACACAATATGTTTGAAACCAAAGCCGGCCGGAGCACCGGTCAGTGCTTTCAGATTTAACAGAAATACGCAAGCAGGGCAGCGCTTTCCTGGCTCCCTTTGGGTAAACAAAGAAGAACAGAAACAAAGGCAAGCAGCCTGTCTCCGAACAGATATTTTCTTAAAAGAGCCGAAATTTACCAAAGCACAAGAACGGTTTTCATTTTATGTTTTATATATTATAATCAATAACTATGATCTGTCTGATAACCAATAAAAATAAAAGATCTGATAAATTAATAGAAACTATCTGCCGTTTTTTGAAAAAACAAAAATATGAGTACAAGATTATTGATGCCTACCCTTTTCAGAAAAAGGATAAAAAAAATGCTAACCGGGCTGAACTGCTGATAATTATCGGCGGTGACGGTACCATTCTGACTGCTTTATCCCAGTTTGATTTTCAAAAGGAGGTTAAAATAATCCCCATCCATTTCGGCCGTTTGGGATTTATCTCCTCTATCCCTTCAGCCAGAGCACTCGCTCTGATAAAAAATTATCTAAACAATAACCGCCGGCAATTTAAAAACGAAACAAGACCTTTACTGGAGATAACGACAGGGGACAAAACCTATTACGCGCTTAACGAAGCAGTTATTACCAAAAAAAAACCTGGCAGACTCATAAGCCTGGAAGCGTATTTCAGTAAGTTTAAAGCAGTTTCCTTCAGGGCTGACGGGGTTATTCTGGCCACAGCCACTGGTTCCACTGCCTACAATCTCTCTGCTGACGGACCTATTCTGCACCCGCAGGTAGAAGCTGTAGTTTTTAATCCGGTCTGTCCTCATTCCCTTACTTTAAAACCGCTGGTCATTCCCGGGCATGCTCAAACCACCATAAAAATCAGTCCTGACAACACCCAGACTCCGGAAATGATCCTGGACGGCAATATCTCGGTATCTCTCAAACCGGGACAAAGTGTGCATAGTTCTCTTTGCTCCAAAAAGATTACTTTTATAAAACCGGCCGGTGAAAATTTTTATGCTACAATCAAAACCAAACTGCACTGGGGCAAGGATAATACTTTTAATAAAATTAAATTTTAATTTTTAATAGTTTATCAATAATCTGATCTGCTTCCACAGCTTCTGCCTGACCGGAAAAATTAAGAAAAATTCGATGACGCAAAACCGGATGTATTACATCTTCAATATCATCACGCTCTACCTGATTTTTGCCCTTTAAATAAGCAGCAGCTTTGGCTGCGTTAAGCAGAAATTTGGACCCCCGCGGAGAAGCGCCGTATTCCACATATTTTTTTACATCCTTTAATGCATATTCCGAACCGGGCCTGGAAGCATTTACCAGTTTTACTACCCAGCGGTTTACGCGGGCTGCAACCTTTACCCGGGCAGCGGCTTTCTGCATACGCATTATATCCCCGGCTTTAAACAGCGCTTTGATATTGCTTAATTTGGCTTCACTGTCAGTAGAAGATATTTTAACCTCTTCATCATAAGTAGGATAATCGACTTTAAGCAGAAAAAGAAAACGGTCCAGCTGCGCCTCCGGAAGAGGATAGGTTCCTTCCTGCTCCAGCGGATTTTGGGTTGCCATAACCATAAAAGGCGGTTTAAGTTGATAATGGCGTCCCAGTACACTTACCTCACGCTCCTGCATAGACTGCAGCAAAGCTGCCTGGGTTTTAGGCGGCGTGCGGTTTATCTCATCTGCCAAAAGCAGATTGCAGAAAACCGGCCCCTTGATAAACTTCATCTCCTTGCCGCTCTTTTTTTCTTCCAGAATGTCATAGCCGATCAAATCAGCAGGCATAAGATCAGGAGTAAACTGGATACGGTTGAAACTTACGGAAAAAACCCTGGCTACAGCTTTTATTAAGAGCGTTTTGGCCAGGCCGGGCAGGCCCATTAAAAGTATATGGCCGTTAGCCAATAAAGATACAGAAACAAGAGAGACCATATGTTTCTGACCTATAATCACCTTACCGACTTCTTTTTCAATTTTTTTTATAACTGACATAGTTTCCTCAATCCTTAAAGCAGTTCCGGATTGCTCCGGCCCAGTTCCTTTAAAATGGTTTTTATATTTTTTTCTCCGGCAGAGCTAGTTATATAAATAACATTTTTATCGAGAACCACATTAAGATCCTGCACACTGTTAAATACAAAAAACTTTTCCGGATCATCCGAACGGCAAATGATATTTTGGCTACCATAAATGTAACTGTTTTCCGGTAAAATATTCTCCCTTTCACCCTTTCCCGCAAGCCGTTTCAATGCCTGCCAGGAACCGACATCATCCCAGATAAAATCAGCCTTGATGCAGTAAACCGAATCAGCCTTTTCCATTACAGCATAGTCAAAAGAGATAGAGGGAACTGCAGCAAACTCTTCACAGGCCCGGGAATAATCGCTGACTTCAAGCCTGAGATAATTGTTTATAAGCTCCATATGCTGCGGTGCATAACGCCGGTATAAATCATAAATAGTAGAACGGCTGAAACAGAACATACCTGAGTTCCATAAAAAGGAATCCTCTTGTAAAAAAATTTCAGCCTGCTTCCGGCCAGGTTTTTCATAAAAACGGTCTACCCGGCAGGCTTTTTTATAGCTGGAACCGGTTTTGATGTAACCGTAATTAACCGCCGGATAATGCGGTTTGATACCAAAAACTATAATAGCTTTTTCCGCAGCAGCAAGGGCTGCCGCGCTTTTAATATTTTCGATATAACGGTCAACACCGTTAATATAATGGTCGGCGGGTATAAAAAAATAAATATCATTATCACCG
This sequence comes from uncultured Spirochaetia bacterium, assembly GCA_964517045.1. GTDB lineage: Bacteria > Spirochaetota > UBA12135 > COTS27 > CAZFAK01 > CAZFAK01. The sequence goes on from CAZFAK010000175.1 coordinate 5,996, forward strand.
GTTCCTGACCGGGCTACCGCAAGATAAATACAGGCAGCAGTATCCCTGGCCATTGGTTCACAGATGATATTGTTTTCCCTGATATCAGGCAGTAACTTTTGTACGGTTGTTTTATAATCCCGGCCCGTAGCTATATATATATCATCTGCAGGTATAAAGCCCTCCAGACGCGCCACTGTTTCTTCCAGCATACTCTTTTCGGAAACAACAGGGGCAAACTGTTTCGGCTGTTTTATTCTGCTCCGGGGCCAGAAGCGCTGCCCCCTGCCGCCTGCCATAACTACAACTTTAAGCTGCATAAAAGTCCTTTATGATCTTTTTTACCAAAGGCAAATCCGGCTCAGCTTTAAAACGGCACGGTGGTATCCGGGTAAATTTATCTCTTCTGATCAAACTATATAACTCCGTTGAAAAAGTTATTTTATCATAAAACCATTTATCTGTCTTCTCTGCCGGATGATTATTATTACTGAAATTTATGAAAAAAGTATTAGTCTGCTTTTTACGCCAGGTTATCTGCTGTTTGGCAAAGCGGCGCGTATGCTTTTTGATAGTTGCAACAG
>CAZFAK010000176.1:0-6555 GCA_964517045.1 uncultured Spirochaetia bacterium
TCTGCTTATAGCTGCTATATTAAACCAGCGCCAGCTGCGCTCATTCATCCAAACCGCCGCTACCCTGGGATTAACAGCACTAGTGGAAATTCACAATCTGCCGGAGCTGGACAAAGCCCTCTCTTCCGGAGCCCGCTTGCTTGGTGTTAATAACAGAAACCTTAAAAATTTTAAAGTTGATATTAATACCAGTTTAAAACTGAAACAAAAAATACCTGAAACTATTCCGGTCATATCCGAATCAGGAATAAGCAGCACTGCCCATATCAAGCTGCTTAAAGATAAAGGGTTCAGCGGCGTATTAATCGGTGAATCCTTTTTAAAAGATTATTCCAAAATGGTTAATATGATAAAATATGGTAAAAATTAAAATATGCGGTCTGACCAACAGTAAAGATTATGCTACTGTCTGTAAACTAAAGGCAGACTACGCCGGTTTTATTTTTTATCCTCCTTCGCCGCGCGCAGTTAGTAAAGAAAAAGCCCGCCGGATCATTACTTCCTATCCGGATAAAAATATCAAAAAAGTCGGTGTTTTTGTCAATGCTGATCCGGAAACTGTCCGTTCGCTGTATAATTACCTAAACCTGGATCTGGTACAGTTGCATGGAGATGAAACGCCTGCTTACTGCAGCAAACTGAATCTGCCCTATTGGAAAGCCTTAAGAATAAAAGATAAAACTGATATTGATAAGGTTGAAAATTACAACTGTTCCGCAATACTGGTTGATTCCTACCATAAAAAATTTTACGGCGGCAGCGGCCTGAGCATTCCGGCAGAGCTCCTGCAGCAGTGTCTTGCTTTACCCAAAAATATAATAGCCGCCGGAGGCTTGAATTGCAGCAATATCAGTCAGGTACTAGAGCTGAAGCCCTGGGCAGTGGATATAAACAGCGGTGTGGAAGCAGCCAAAGGCTGCAAAGATCACCGGCTTTTACAAAAAATATTTCATAAAATAAAAAATAAATAATACTGTTTTTAAACTTGACAGACATAATTTTTTATATTACATTAGTTGTATGAAAAAATTATTTTTAATTACCCTGTTCTGGTGTATAATATTTATCATTACCTGTGATAATACCGAGTACTATGTATTTGACGATCCGATACAAAAAATAAATCTGAATGACACTTCGGTAGATATTACCCTTAACTGTTACTTTAATTCCGCCAGTTTGATCATCAGTAATTTAAACACAAATTATAACCCTCTATTTGTTTCCAATCTTGAGCTTCAGTTTGAACTAAATAACGAGGATCTAACCAATATTACCACCTCTTTTTCCAATGTAAACTCTACTTCCAATACTATTCCGCCTTATGTTAAGGTGCCAACGTCAACCGCTGCTGCTTTTATATACAATTACAGCTATGACATTCACTACTCTACCCTGGAAGCAGGAGATACTATCAATATTGAGGTAAATACTCTGGATTTATACTTTAAAAGCAATAACCAGACCAATTTAATTGAAAAAATAATAAACCGTGATTATTCCTTTGATGTTATCGAAGGATAAATCAATATAATATTTTTTTTAGTACAGCAGGCAGTTTGATTTTACTTCTGTTTTGCCGGGAGACAGCAACATGCACAGTACTGCCTCCGGCGCAGAGCCGGTTTTCATTATTATATACTTCGTATTTTACTTTAAACGAGTGTGTTTGGGTGATAAACGAAACAATATGTACAGTAATAACATCACCGACTTTTATAGGCAGATAATAATCAGCTTCACTGTGTACAATCGGCAGCATAAAATCCGCTGTTCTTAAAATTGTTTTAAGGGTTTGACCTTTTGCTGAGAGCCATTCTTCCAGACAGTCATGAAAAAAAAGATAAATATTACTAAAAAAAATAACACCCAGTATATCACAATGATATAACCGTACTGTCTTTTTATACTTAAAAAGCATCAGGATTTTAACGCTATTTTTCCGGAGCGTATAAGTTCTTTAATACCATAAGGCATGACAAAATTGATAAAGGAATCTATTTTTTCCGTATCCCCGGTAAGTTCAATAGTTATATAATTTTTCATCATCTTAACCATTTTACCTCTGAAAATATTAATAGTCTCCAGCAGTTCGCTGCGTTTGTCAGAAGGGATACTGACTTTGATAAGTAAAAGTTCCCGGTCGATAAAGCTTTCCGAAGTTATATCTTTAACTTTAATAACATCAACAAGTTTATTAAGCTGTTTAATTACCTGTTCTAACACCTTGTCATCTCCGGTTACGACAATGGTCATCCGGGAAATATTTTTATTCTCGGTTTCTCCTACAGTAAGACTGTTTATATTATAAGCTCTGGCGGAGAACAGACTGGATATCCGGGAAAGAACGCCAAAATGATTTTCTACCAGTACCGAAATAATATGTTTTTTCATTATTTTCCTCCATGCAGCATTTCATTTATAGGGTTACCGGCAGGAACCATGGGAAAAACATTTTCTTCTCGGGTTACTATAAACTCCATTAATACCGGTCCCTCATATTTATAAGCTTTTTTTATGGCAGCATCAATATCTGCCGGTTTGATTATCCTGATTCCCAGGGCATTATAAGATTCAGCAATTTTAATAAAATCAGGCACATAAGGGGGACAGTCCTTTTCAGGATCACATTTCTGCGGGCACTCCGGCCTGCGCATCAGACAGGTGGAAGAATAACGTTTACCCCAAAACAGTTCCTGCCATTGACGCACCATGCCAAGATAAGAATTGTTTAAAATAGCTACTTTTACCGGCAGCTTTTCCAGAAAAGCGGTGGTAAGTTCCTGTATATTCATCTGGATACTGCCGTCACCGGCAATGTCAATAACCAGTCTGTCCGGGAAAGCTGCCTGCGCCCCCAAAGCCGCCGGTAATCCGTATCCCATAGTACCCAAACCGCCTGAGGTTAACAGCTGACGCGGTTGTCTGTATTTATAATATTGCGCAGCCCACATCTGGTTCTGGCCCACCTCTGTAGCAATAAGTGCATCTGAAGGTGCAAGTGCGCAGAGTCTTTCCACCACTTTCTGCGGTTTGATAACAGTGTTACTGTCCTCATAAGATGGCGGATAACTCTTTTTCCACTTGTTAATAGTATCATTCCATTCATTAGTTTGGCGTTCATTTACTTCATGGTTTAATTTTTTTAAAATCATACAGGCATCACCTACTACCGGTATATCAACTTTAATGATCTTACTGATAGCAGCCGGATCAATGTCTATATGTATAATCCTGGCATTGGGAGCAAAAGTTTTAACATTTCCAGTAACCCGGTCATCAAAACGGGCGCCTACTGCAATAATAAGGTCACTTTCAGTCAGAGCATAATTTGCCGTTTGCGTACCGTGCATACCAGGCATGCCCATGTATAAAGGATGATCAGGAGGCATTATACCTAAACCAAGTAAGGTAGTTGTAACCGGTATATTGGTTTTTTCCGCCAGGTGCAACAGCTCCTTATGGGCTCCGGAGATAATAACACCGCCGCCGGCATAAATAACAGGTTTCCGGGCCTGTTGTATCTCCCGGGCTGCTTTTTTGATCTGGCCTGGATGGCCGGTCAGGTTGGGTTTATACCCCCGTATATTAACCTTTTCCGGGTACTTATAATTTTCCAGGGTGCCGGCAGAAATATCTACAGGTATATCAACAACCACGGGCCCCGGCCGGCCGCTGGAAGCTATATGAAAGGCTTCTTTTAAAATGGCCGGGAAATCCTTGATATCGTTTACCAGGTAGTTATGTTTGGTTATAGAACGGGTAACACCAACTATGTCTGCTTCCTGAAAAGCGTCTGTACCTATAAGCGAAGTACGAACCTGGCCTGTCAAAGCTACCATTGGTATGGAGTCCAGATAAGCAGTAGCTATGCCGGTAGTTAAATTGGTAGCTCCGGGACCAGAGGTTGCTATGCACACACCGACCTTCCCTGTAGCTCTGGCATAACCGTCAGCCATATGGGCTGCTCCCTGTTCATGCCTGGTTAAAATAAAGCGGATATCTTTAGTATCATATAATACGTCAAAAATAGGAATGACAACTCCGCCGGGATATCCGAAAACAACTTCGACTTTTTCCCTGCGCAAACAATCTACCAAGATCTCAGCTCCTGTTATTGGTTTCATAAATACTCCCTGAAAAATAACCGTAATATACTGTTATCCTAACATATAAATTAATATGTTTCTACATCTGACAAGGCGCTCATTTCCCGCTTTTAAAAAAATTCAGGCCGGAAAGACACGCAACTATTCGTTTTAATGCGCTTCAGGATATAAAAACAGGGATAGCCACGGTAGACTTGTTTCTGCATATTACCGTAGGTCAACTTCAGCCTCAAGTGCCGGATTATACAATATATTTGAAATCAAATCCGGCCGGAGCTCCGGTATCCGCTTCTGAAGGGCATTATGTACCGAGCGCCGCGGTTGACAGGAGGTCAGACGCTAGCTTTACTGAAAAACTTTTATATTATCTATTACAAATCGGGTTGGAAAAATATCATTACTGAACTCGCCGCCCCATACACCGCCGATTGCCAGATTTAAAATCAGATAAAACCTGTGCTCAAAAGGCCATTCCTTCCAGGTATCACCGGACTGCCGGCTGACATCAAAGTAGATCTTATCATCAGCATAGATACGGATACGGCCCGGTTCCTTAATAATGCCGTAGGTATGAAAATCCGTATAAATTTGCGGCAGGTTTATTATAGCCGTACGCTCTGTCCCCTCTTTCCAGTAATAACTGCGCGAATGCACACTGGCATGCACATTGCCCGGATCTTTACCTACATGCTCCATTATATCTATCTCACCGCTGTCAGGCCAGTTTCCGTAGGCCGGCTCTGACGGCATCATCCAGATTGCCGGCCAGGTACCCTGCCCCTGCGGCAGTCTGGCTCTGGCCTCCAGCCGGAAATAATCCCAGCTTACCTTGCCGCGGGTAGTAAGTTTGGCTGAGGAATAGGGGTAGCCGTCATAATTATCATGGCAGGCTTCGATAATACATCTCCCCTGCTCCAGACGGCAGTTTTTCCGCCGGTCAACATAGTTTTGCGCTTCCTCATTAACCGTACCGGGCAACATCCTGGCAATATGCCACCGGCCGGCATCCGGAGCCGGACCTGTACTGAAATTTTCCTGCCAGACCAGCTGGCTGTAAACTTTTTCCATAGCAAAATCCATACTAAATATATAAGAAATAATACCATCAAACCGTTTTAGCGACAATCTTTCTTGACATAATAACTTTGTTATGATATTATTTCAGTATTACTAAAATTAAATTTGTAACACTTAAGGACAATAAAATGAAAAAAATATTACTTTTAATTCTGCTGTACCCCGGCTTAAACGCTGCTGATACCACTATGTGGATGCGGCTGGGAGTAAAAATTATACCAGTCTCCCGGTTTAAGAGTACAACCATGGGTGAAATAAAATACAATTTTACCCAAAAACAGTTAGCAGAGATTTCTGCATGTCAGAGTCTCTCACTCACTCTGTTTAAGTATTTAAACCTTGGCCTTGGCGACCGGCTTGTAAAACACCCCCGTTTTTTAAAAAATTGCTTATTCTTTAATCTGGTTCCCAAAATCAAAATAAAAAAAATACTGCAATTGTGCGACCGGAACAGATTACAATATACATCTTTTAGTAGTAAAAAAAAATCCCTCCTTATGTACAGAAATATGCTTAAAGTCCTGATCAGCAGCGGCTTTTCCAGACTGAGAATTTTTCCTCTTATTGTAAATGAGATATATATAAAAAAAGGGGGTATTTTTAAAAACTGCAGCGGGATAGGCTTTATAGCAAAAAAAATCGGACTCTCTTTTACACTGAGCATTATTACCCTGCCCGGAAACGGAATAAACGAGTTACAGACTTTGTTTATGTTTGCCTATCCTGTAAAATTTAACTCAAAAAAAGCAAAAATAAAAGGAACTTAAGATGTATAAAAATAGATATACTCTTTTCTTAATAGCAGCCGCCTTATTTATAAGTTCCTGCTGTAAAACAGAATCAAAACAGACTGCTGCAGAACGCACTATTACGGACGGAATGCAGCGCACGGTTACCATACCCGCGCAAATCAACCGGCTTATATGCTCCGGCCCTGGAAGTCGCAGACTGGTTACCTATCTGGAAGCGGAAAACAGAGTTATAGCTGTGGATGATATGGAAAAAAGAAGACCCCGTTTTAAAGCACGGCCCTATGCAATTGCCCATCCGCAGTTTAAGAAACTGCCCTTATTCGGTGAATTCAGGGGGTTTGACAATCCGGAACTAATTTTAAACCTGTCCCCTGCGCCTGAACTCATTTTTAAAACTTATCCTGCTTTCGGGCATGACCCGGTTGAGTTGCAGAAAAAAACAGGTATACCGGTTATAACCTTAAACTACGGCGATCTGGGCCTGCATAAAGATGATCTCTATAAATCACTGAAAATCATGGGTAAAGCTCTTAAAAAAGAAAAAAGAGCACGGGATGTAATTGCTTATTTTGAAGCGGCTCTGAAGGATCTTAAAACCAGAACCAAAGATATTGCGG
>CAZFAK010000177.1:0-6514 GCA_964517045.1 uncultured Spirochaetia bacterium
CCACCTTTTCCCGGTAGACCTGCTGCAGGGAAATAATCTCCAGTTTTATTCCCAGTTTGTCGCATACAGCCCGGGCATAATCCAGATCCTCCTGCCAGGGGCAGTGGCCGAGAAAAGCCTGCTCATCCTCCAGCCATATTTTCAGATAAAAAGCAGTTATGGAATATTCTTTTTTTTGCGCCAGTTCATATAAAGCCAGGGAACTGTCCACACCTCCGGACAGCAAAACACCGACATTCATCCTACTTTTCTAAAAATGACTGCAGCTTTTTCCCAAGAGTGCTTTCCGGCGCTGCCTCGTAAGCTTTTTTAAAATAAAGCCTGCCGGTTTGTTTGTCTTTTTTTTGACTGAAATAGAGATTGCCCATGGTAAGATAAGCCTTCTGTTTTACCAAACTGTTTCCGCTGGCTGCGGCCAGTTGTTCCAGTTTGTCTATTGCCCCGGAAAAATTATTATCGCTCCGGAAAGAGCTTATAATTTGGTTAAGTTCAGCCAGATCATTGTATTTGGACAGCAGTCCGGCCCGGTTATCTTTATCCAGTTTTTTGATCCGGTTTACCATTTTTTCCAGACCCCGGCCAAGCTGCAGTGCTTCAGCGGTCATAACCGCCTTGTCAAGCAGCCGCGCTTTTTGCAGATCATCAGCTGCATTTTCCGCCTGTTTCAGAAGGGAGTCATATTTTTTTTTGCGGTCAGCAAGAGCCTGCAGATGCTCATAATAAGCTACAGGCCCCCCTTTCTGATAACCGGTCCGGGCATAATAGTTTGCCTGGCCGTCAAGCAGTAAAACAGTAGGAAAACCTTTTACGCCATAGCGCTCGGCAAGAGTTTCGTTTTGTTTTTTAAGTGCCGCAGGCAGTTCTTTCCGCCTCGGAAAATCAAGATCAACCAGTACAAAATCCTTCCTGGCCCGTTTAAGAAATGCTTTTTGGGAAAATACCTCTTCTCTTAATTTTATACACCAGCCGCACCAGTCAGAGCCGTTAAAATTAAGCAGCATATGACGGTCTGTGGCTGCTGCTTTTTGCCTGGCTTTGTCAAAATCAGTATACCAGTTCTTACTCTGCGCTGCCCAAACAGGCGCACTCCCTGTCAGTATCAGTATACAAACTGTTATCGTTTTTAACATAATTTCTCCTTAATATAATTATACAATCTAGAAAGTAACTTTCTCATAATTTTTTAATAATTTGCTTAATTTTTTACGCCAGTTTTTACCGGCCTCAAGCTCAGCCAGTTTAACTGTCAGATGTTCCGCTTTTAACTGCGGTTGTTTCCGTAGCCCCTGCACACAGGAGGGACAGTTGGTAATAATTTCCTGTTTGGCCCCTGTCTGTACCTGCTTGAGCGCCCGGCCTTTTTTATCACGCAAAGCTGTAGCTATATCAGGCCGGCTGAAAGCCAGCGTACCTGCTTCAGAACAGCAATGCGGCGTAGAAGTCAGATTATCAATACCAAGCTGCCGCATCACAGCCGGGCCTTTATCAGCAAGTGAGTCATGGCAGGGTTTATGGTATAAAAAATTACCGGCAGTTAAAAAACTTATCTGTTCTGCCGCGAGATAAGCAGCTGCATCTTTCAGAGGTGCGTTAAAAATCTCCTCACACCCTGATTCCTGCAAAGCTTCTTTACATGTACCGCAAGTAACCAGGCATGCATCAAAATCAAGATAACTGAACATATCTCTGATCTGATTAAAAATAATATTATTACGCAGGGCAATCCGGGTATATTCTTTATCAGCATTAACTTTAAAGGGAAAACCGCAGCAAATAAAAGGCGGCGGTAAAATTACCCGTATTTTGTTTTTTAACAGCAGATAAACAGCAGCTCTGCTGATATCTGCCAGCAACCTTTCACTGCCGCAGCCGGGAAAATAAAAAACCGTTTTAATGGGGGTATTGCTGCCGTTAAGCACCAGAGACTGGTGCCGACTGCAGGAAGGCAGAGTATCAGCCAAACTACCGGCATCTGATACAGGCATGGGCGCATCCAGCAAGGCAAACAGATAATGCCGGGACCAGGGATTTGCCTTCCTGATATATTTGTAAAACAAAAAAGCAGTCTGCTGCAGGACAGGAGCCAGCCGCAGTATGAAAAAATGAAAGATATTATTAAATAAACGGGATACACTCTGTAAATACTTAAGTGATAAAAAAGTAACCGGCGCAGTATGTTTGTATTTAAAATCGCTGAGAATCTCTCGTTCCAGTATGGATACATTACCGGTGTCAATCTCTACCGGACAGGGGGCAAGGCATTTATGACATACAGTACAATGGTCAGCTATCTCTTCCATATGCTGCAGTAAAGTAAAATCAGTCTCATGGTAACGCTGGGTCTGATAGAGCAAGGCCTCGATAATAACGCCAATAGCCAGATTTTTATTACGCGGATGAAAGAAGAGATCCCGGGCCGGATAAAATACACAGCAGTCGGGTTTACATTTACCGCAGCGTACACACGGGGAGATCTCTTCTGCCAGAGCTCCCAGTTTGCCATGTTTAAGTATATCAGCCTCTATCTCCAGTAAATTAAAGGATGGTGTAAAAACAGAATTTAAAACAGCAGCTGAACGCAGTTTAACCGGGTTCCACAAACCGTCCGGATCCATATCAGCGCGGTACTTGTTTAAAACTGCCAGCTGTTCCGGATCCAGATATTTTATTTTGGTAATACCAATGCCATGTTCACCGCTGACTACTCCGCCCAGCTCCATTGTCTTTTGCATGACCAGGTCTGCTGTCTCTTCAGCTGCCTGCATCATCTCCAGATCATTGGAAAAAACAGGTATATTAACATGGATATTACCGTCCCCGGCATGCATGTGGGTAGCGATCACTATGCGACGTGAATAAATGTGCATATAGAGATCTTTAATCTCCTGACAGACGGCAGGGTAACTTTTAAGCTGTTCCAGGGTACGCTTATTAAAATCTTCTATTATACTTCGTCCTTCAAAGCGGCCGGCTGTCTCAGGACGCAGTATCTCCTGTACCCGGTTCAGGTTTTTAAACACAAAATCAATTCTTTTTTGTAAATAAGGTTGATCCTCGTTTTCTCTTTTTTTAATAAGGTTAAGTCTCTCTGCCAAAGCGCTCAGATAAGCACACTGGTTTTTATAAAGTTCTTTTTGATTGTTACCGGCTGCAAATCCGGCAAATACCGGCAGGGAAGCCAGGGGTAAAACAATATCCTCGTTAAGTTTAAAAGCATTGGTACGGCGGGCGATAGCTCCCAGCTTCTTGCGGTCTTCCCAGAATTTATCAGCTTCCTGCTGATCCAGGGCTGCATGCATAAAGGTAAATTTATGATCAGCCAGCATTGCTCCCAGCTGCTGTTCAGCTCTGCGCAGACTGTTTTTATCATCTGAAGATATATCTATTAAGAGTACAGCCTGTAATTTGTTATCGCAGGAGGACTTGGCCCGGTAGCTGATAGCATCTATATACTGTTCATCAAAATGCTCCATTGCAGTCAGCGCAGCTTTACCGGCAGTATAGTGACGGCAAAGCTGTCCGATCACTGTCGCAGCCTCGGTCATATCTGTACCAAAAAACTCCAGACATATTGTTTTGCAAAATGCATACGGTTTGTAAAGAATAAAAGCAGCTTCATAGATCAGTCCGTCTGTTCCCTCTTTTTGCAGGCCGGGAACTCCTTTGAGCCATTTATTGGTTACATCCTTACCAAGGCCTTTGCGGCGGATATCAGCGCCGCTGAGTTTAATTTCCGCCAGCTGCTCTCCGCTTTCATTATCAAATACATAAAAAGCAAGCTGATCTTCATAGTTTATTTTGCGTAAAGGGTGGCGGGCACGCTGTACAGTGATATCCCGGCCCGAAGGAGTGATCATACAAAAAGAAAAAATATTGTCAATCGCAGTTCCCCATTTGACCGCGCTCTTGCCTCCGGCATTTTCAGCTATATTGCCGCCTATGGTTGATGCCCAGGAGCTGGTCGGGTCCGTAGCAAAAAGATAACCGCGGGCAGCAGCGTAACTCATAGCGTCCTCTGTAACCACTCCGGCCTGCAGCCGCAAAACAGAAGCAGTCTGCCGGTTTTCAGATTCAAAATGCAGCTCTACAGTCTCTATCCCCTGAATACGATTCATCTTTTCCGTATTTATTATGACAGTATTCTCTGCGAGGGGGACTGCGCCACCGGTGAGCCCCGTACCTGCACCGCGTGCTATAATACCCAGCTTCAGTTCTCTGAGAATAGCCACTGTTTTCCGAACATCACTACGTCCGGCAGGAAAAACCACAGCCAGGGGAATGGTTAAGCGCCAGTCAGTAGCATCAGTCATATGCGCAGTCAGATCAAAAGGACGGAAACTGATTTTACTACCGGTGTTTTTAAGCAGTTTTTTCTTAAGCTGCCGGCGCCGGATTAAAATAGTAGCAAGTTGCTGTTTAAAATGCTCAAGTTTTTCCTGACAGGCATTCAGTACATTTATAACCTCTCTGTCGCCGGAACTGTTCCGGCGCAGAATACGCAGATCATTGGCAGCGGTTCGAAAAAATTGTTTATGTCTTTTACGGTTGTATAAAAGTTCATACTGTAAAAAAGGATTGCGGTAGAATATGAAAATATCACCAATAAGACGCAGTAGTAATCTGGCTGAACGACCGGTGCGGCGGCGCTGACGTAAAGCTTCCAGCTTTTGCCATACCTGCTTGTTAAAAAGCGTTTCAACTACCTTTTTATCATCAGCAGAAGTGTAGTTATAAGGTATTTCACGGTACATATTAATATTTTATTGACATAGTTTCCGAAACAAAACAGATAAACAGATAAAATAATATATTACAGTTCTCCCGCCGCAGAACTGGCTATATTTATCCTGAACTCCCTCTCAATATATCTGTTCTTCAGATACAGATAACTGAAGAAGTAAATCAAACAGGCCGGGATAAAGGTAACAAACAGACCGGTAAAACCGGTCTCCGCTTTCTGTACTTAATATAATGCAGCTGTAAGTAAAACAGAAAAAATATTAGTCACCAGCCGAGATAGCCCCTTCCGGGCACTCGTCAATACAAGCCTCACAATCAGTACATTCATCTACATCAACCTGACATTTATCCCCTTCTACTTTTAAAGCTTCAGAAGGACAAACATCCACACAATCACCGCAGCCGGTACATTTTTCCTGATTAATTTTAACTGCCATAATATATTCCTTAAGTATATTCCATTTATACCCTAAATATAGCAGAAAGTTCAATTTCAGTCAAGCCCGGCCGGTCACCGGCAAATATCAGGTATAAAATTGACAAAAAAAGAAAAAAATTAAATAGTAATTCAACTTGACCATTTTTTTTTATTATTATATAATTAATTACTGAGGAGAATTATATGGAAATCCTGCTTAATGAGAAAAATGATATAACTATAATCGATGTCAAAGGCCCTGTGGATCTTTATCATTCCGGCAAACTCAAAGACGCTATAGAAAAAAAGATAAGTGAAGGCGGCCGTAAATTTATCATTAATCTGGAAAAAGTAGAATACATTGACAGTTCCGGTATTGGTTCTTTGATCTCCTCAATGCAAAATCTAAAAAAAGTAAGCGGTTCCCTGGCCCTGTTAAAACTTACTGAACCGGTAGAAAAAGTTTTTAAACTAACCCGTCTGGACGGGTTTTTCAAAATTTATAAATCTGAAGAGGAGGCTGTCAGCGCTATGGGCTGATTCTCCCGGTCCTGCCGAAAACTCTGTTAGTTCAAACACTTTAGGGGATGTAGCTCAGTTGGGAGAGCGCCACAATGGCATTGTGGAGGTCGTCGGTTCGATCCCGATCATCTCCAGATTATTCCTTCCGGAATATTCATTTTAAAAGCATGTATGCTGTCATAGATTTAGAAACTACGGGCCTGGACCATAAAACTTGTAAGATAACTGAAATTACAGTATTACTTACCAACGGCGAGGTCATTAAAAACAGTTTTTCCACTTTGCTGAATCCCGGTGTGGAAATACCAACACAGATTATCAAGATAACCGGTATAAATAACAACATGGTAGCCCGGGCTCCCTGTTTTGCCCAGATCGCTGATAAAATAAAAAAACTGACTGCCAATACTGTTCTGGTATCCCATAATGCTAAATTTGATTACGCTTTTCTGAAAAAAGCTTTTGCCGCTCTCAACCGTAATTTTGACCGTAAACTGTTATGCACCTGGGAACTAAGTAAAAAACTGCTGCCTGACCTGCCCTCCTACAGCCTGCTCAATCTCTGCAATCACTTTGATATTAAGCTGAAAAACCATCACCGCGCTAACGGCGACGCTGCCGCCACCTATCACCTTTTAAAAAAACTTAATACTATCCATATATATGATCTCTACCACAGCAAAGACTATCCCAATATAAAAAAAAAAATAAAACAAAAAAACGATGAACTGCCGGCTGCTCCCGGTGTATATTACTTCTATAATAAAGATAATAAAATTATTTATACCGGTGTAACCGACCAGCTGCAAAAAACCATTCCTGATCTTTTAAGCA
>CAZFAK010000178.1:0-6423 GCA_964517045.1 uncultured Spirochaetia bacterium
TATTATAGTTTTCCATATTTTGCACCTCCATAAAATTCTATTGTACGAATTTCAATTTGCATATAATTATTTTTCCTGTTAATTTCGTGTACTTTACGTACAGGATTAACACTCACAATATGAGAAAAATTCCAGGAAGCCAGAAATTCAATGTTATTTATTGTAGCAATTGCAATATGCGCTGCATCTTCCGGCTCAGTTGGTGGTATAGCACCTTTCTCTATATACTCCTGTGCCAGCTTCTTGGCATCATCAGTATAGTCCAGGATATTGACTTGATAATTTTCAATGATTTTTAGCACATTCTGTTTTTTAAATTCGTGAAAATTGTTGATCTCTTTCGTAGTTACTACTGATAAAAATAATTCATAATCTTTTGCCTCATTTTCAAACCATTTTTGAGTAATAAGCTGCCGTAATGGTTTGGAAAAGTCATTATGAGCGCAAATAACAGATGTGTCTAAATATAATTTATTGTCTTTCATTAGCTTCATTAATTTTATCATCATTTCCTTCTTTTTTTTAGACAAAATTTTCTTTCTGAGCAAAGCCATACCCAACTTACCAAAGGGGCAAACTCCATTCGGATTTATGGTACAGGACGGGGTCTTATTGAAAATAAAAATGAACAAAGTATATTCACATTGATGCGTAACTTAATTCATAAAGAATACACAATCGGTTATATTACCCGCTATTTAAACGAAAATGATATACCTACCAAAAACAACCGGAAATGGCACCGGAATACAGTTGTAAAATCGTATCAGCCCACTCTTGACAAATTATGCACTTTATTGCATAATTAATGCATATGAAAAATGTGCTAAGCAAATACCAGGCCCTATCTCAAAAATGCAGATTTCGAATAATGCATTTACTCATCAAAGCTGAAACCCCTCTTTGTATTTGTGAACTAATGGATGTTCTACATAAACCGCAATATAAAATTTCCCGTTGTCTGTCAATATTAAAAGAAGCAAACTTGATTACAGAAGAAAGAGATGGCCGGCTTCTAATGCACAGTCCTGATTTGTCGGATCCGTTGAATAAACAATTATTCACCTCAGTTGAAAAAGTGGATTTAAAAGAAAATGCCGATTTGATTGTTGACATTGATAATCTTAATGACCGACTGTCACTAAGAGAAAACGGAAAGGTTGTTGTAACGTACAACAGCTGATATATTTTTTATGCTTTTAGTATGCACTATTTTGCATACACTTGGAGAAATTAATTATGAAAGATTGGAAAAAAGGATTAATCGTCGTAGGTGTTTTCATTGTTGCATACTTTACTCCGTTCGGAAATGAACGAATTATAAATGCAATTATTGAAGCTTTTCATATGCTGCAGGACTATGCCAGAGAACACGTATTACTTTGTCTGGTACCTGCTTTTTTTATCGCTGGCGCGATATCCAATTTCATCAGTCAGGGATCCGTTATCAAATATCTGGGAGCCAAAGCGAATAAAATCGTGGCCTACTCTGTGGCTTCAGTGTCCGGAGGAGTTCTTGCGGTATGTTCATGCACTGTTCTTCCCGTTTTTTCCGGAATCTATAAAAGGGGGGCCGGACTCGGCCCTGCTACAGCTTTTCTTTATTCGGGACCGGCTATTAATGTTCTATCCATAATACTGACAGCACGTGTATTAGGCATGGAAATCGGCATTGCCAGAGCGGTTGGCGCAATTGTATTCTCAGTTATTATAGGTATTTTAATGCAGTTGATTTTTATCAAAGAAGAAAAAGAAAAAATGGAGAATGGAAATTTGTTTATTCAGGAAGATGGGAATGAACGGTCACTTCTTAAGACCGGTTTATATTTCTTTTCACTTATAGCAATTCTTGTTTTTGTAAACTGGGGTAAGGATGAAAATATTCAAATCTGGAATATGATTTATAAAGCAAAATATTTTATCACTGGATTCTTTCTATTGTCATTATTATTTATGCTTTTAAAATGGTTTAAAAAATCTGAGATTAAGGCCTGGGTTATTTCATCAAAAGATTTTGCCTTACAAATACTTCCCCTGCTGTTTGGCGGTGTACTGGTGGCGGGCTTCCTGTTGGGACGTCCGGGACATGAGGGAATTGTTCATCAGGAATGGGTGGTTAAACTTGTCGGCGGTAATAGCGTTTTTTCCAATTTTTTCGCGTCCATAGCGGGAGCGTTTATGTACTTCGCTACCTTGACAGAAATACCAATTCTACAGAGTCTTATGGGCGCTGGAATGGGGAAAGGGCCTGCTTTGGCACTCCTGCTTGCCGGACCGGCTCTATCATTGCCGAATATGCTTGTAATAAGAAGCGTTCTTGGAACTAAAAAAAGTTTTACGTATATATCACTTGTTATTATTATGGCGACCGTATCCGGACTCATTTTCGGAAAAATAATACATTAAAGGCAGGGAGAAACATGGTAATAAAAATATTGGGAACCGGGTGTCCCAAATGTAAAATGCTTGAGGAAAACGCAGGAAAGGCGGTTGCCCAAACCGGGACAGATGCTGAAGTGGTAAAAGTAACTGAGCTTAATGACATTATCAACTATGGAGTTATGGTAACACCTGCGCTGGTAATTGATGAAGAAGTAAAATCTGCCGGTAAGGTTCTTTCGCCGCAAGAAATCAGCGCATTTTTAAAGTAGTTTAAGAGGACGTAATGATTCTTGAGTTATTTTCAAAGCTGTCACAAGCATTAGAAGGTTCTCCACACATCGCTCTTACCAGTTCGTTTGTGTGGGGAATTCTCAGTATTATACTGTCACCATGTCACTTATCCAGTATACCGCTTATCGTAGGATTTATGAGCGGTCAGGGTAACAAACTGACATTTAAAAAAGCCTTTGTTATTTCTTCTTTATTTTCTATTGGTATTCTTATAACAATTGCTTTAGTGGGACTTATTACCGGGTTTCTCGGCAGGCTGCTTGGTGATATCGGGATTGTCGGAAATATAATTGTATCGGTGATATTTGTATTCATTGGGCTGTATTTGATGGGAGCAATAAATATCCCATTTTTAAATAAGATACAGCAACCCGGCATTCAAAAAAAGGGATTTTGGGGAGCGTTCATTCTTGGACTACTCTTCGGGATTGCAATCGGACCATGTACTTTTGCGTATATGGCTCCAATGCTGGCAGTAGTATTCAAAACCGCAACGAGTAATTTATTTTACTCGTTTTCATTAATTGCTGTTTATGCAATTGGACATTGTCTGGTAATAATTATTGCCGGTTCATCATTTGAGCTGACAAGCAAATACCTTAAATTAAATGAAAAATCCGGGATAATAACAATTTTTAAAAAAGTATGTGGAGTGCTGGTTATTTTAGCTGGTATCTATATGCTTAAAGACATACTTCGAATGTTTATCTAAAATGAGGAGAAGAACATGAAAAAATTATTAATACCCTTATTCTTTATAATGCTATTCGTTAGCTGCAAAGATAAAGGATCTAAAAATGAAACGGCCATCAACAGTAAAGCACAGAATGAAAATTACCAGGTCACTTTTGTGGAGTTGGGTTCTGTAAACTGTATACCCTGTAAAATGATGAAACCTATTATGGATGACATCGAACGTGAGTATACCGGCAAGGTAAAAGTCGTATTTCACGATGTATGGACTCCGGAAGGAAAAGCCAAAGCTGAACCTTTCCAAATACGAGTGATACCAACGCAGGTTTTTCTGGATAAAGACGGGAATGAATATTTCAGGCACGAGGGTTTTTTCGCAAAAGAAGAGCTTATTAAAGTTCTGCAGATGAAGTTACAGTAAATGAAGCTGAACCTTTTATTATTTATCGGTTGCTTATGTGTCATAGGTTTTGCAGAACAACCAGGAGACATATTCAAAGTAGTACCACAGACAGTATTTACCAATCACTCTGCTGTTCTCTTCTTTATTTCGGTTAATAGCAATGGCTGTGACTGTATGCGGAAAAACAGCCAGTATATGAATGATACGATTAAAGATTTTATTGATAATGAAAAATTGTCCGAGGTATTTATTACAAATATTCCTTTTTTTCAGTACAGAAGCAATGCTTCAATAATTCTTGATTGTTATAAATTGTCATATGCTCCTGCGATTGTTCTTGCTGACGAAACGAAACTTTACTATTCGGTGTCATATCATTTCAGTCCAACCGAGATCGAAAAATTTGACCAGGCAATTATCCGTATAAAGAAAAAGAAATAAATGTATATATTTCAAAGGAATTGACAAACAAATAATAACAGGATATTATATATCCGCTTATACGGATATGGGGTTGTTATGAATGCAGTAAAAATATTTAAAGCTCTTTCGGATGAAACCAGACTAAGGGCAATGACCTTGCTTTTGGAAGGAGAAATATGTGTCTGTCATATTATGGAAGTACTATCGTTACCCCAATCAACAGTTTCCAGACACTTGGCATACCTGAAAAACTCAGGGCTTGTTAATGATACCCGTAAAGGGGTATGGAATTATTATTCAATCAATGAAGATGACTCAAAATTTATTAAAACTATTCTTAAAAGTATACAAATATGCATTCAGGAAAATGATAAATATCAAGACGACCTGACTAAACTCAGGAAATTACGAAAAGAAAAAAAATATAAATGCGGTGATGGTAATTGCTGACCACAATTTTATTATTTTTGAAGGAGATATTTAATGGATAAAAAAAGAGTATTATTTGTTTGCATTCACAACTCAGCACGAAGTCAGATGGCCGAGGCTTTTCTACGGGAGCTTGCCGGAGACAGATTTGTATCGGAAAGCGCCGGACTCGAACCGGGGAAATTAAATCAAAATGTGGTTAAATCAATGCAGCAACTCGGAGTAGATATTTCCGGACATAAAACCAAGAGTCTTTTTGACCTGGTCAAAGACGGCAGGCACTATAATTACATAATTACTGTTTGTGATAAAGAAGCTGCAGAAAGATGTCCTATATTCCCCGGACCCAGTTTAAAAAGAATTCACTGGAGTTTTAAGGATCCTTCCGCTATAAAAGGCGAGGATAATGAGGTATTACAAAAAATCGGGGAGATAAGGGATGATATTAAATCTCAGATAGAGTCTTTTATATCTGAAAATTAAAAAAGCTGGAGTTACTATGAATCAAATTACAAAAAACGATGAAATAAGACAAAAAGTCAGAGAACAATATTCACAAGTTGTTAATAGTCAAACTTCCTGCTGCTCAGCATCCTCGTGCTGCTGCGATTCTTCGAATTCTAATACTGTATATTCTGGTCTTGGATATTCTCAAAATGAAATTAATGAAGCTCCTCCATCAAGTAATTTAGGACTAGGTTGTGGAAACCCTCAACTAATTGCTAACCTCAGAGAGGGTGAAATCGTACTGGATCTCGGGTGCGGTGCAGGATTTGACTGCTTCCTTGCAGCCAAAAAAGTTAGTCAAAATGGAATTGTAATCGGGATTGATATGACACCGGATATGATAAGTCAGGCAAGAAAAAATGCTGAAAAATCAAATACCACGAATGTTGAGTTCAGATTAGGCGAGATTGAGAATATCCCGGTTAAAGATAATTACGTCGATATAATAATTTCCAACTGTGTGATTAATCTTTCACCTGACAAACAAAGGGTATTCGATGAGGCTTATCGTGTTCTGAAAATAAATGGCAGATTAGCTATATCTGATATTGTAGCTGAGCAGGAAATACCTGAGGAGATAAAAAACGATATGAAAGCTTATTCCGGATGTATTTCCGGGGCAAGTACAGTAATAGAAATAAAAAAAATGCTCGATGCTGCCGGCTTCCGTGAAGTAAAAATAAATGTCAATAAGAGCAGTAAAGATTTTATTAAAAACTGGATGCCGGGAATTGAAAAATATATAGTATCAGCTTCAATAGAGGCAATTAAGTAAAATTGGAGAGACTATATGACTGCAGAAAAAAAACTTAACATTTTTGAAAAATACCTGACCCTCTGGGTTATGCTGTGTATTGGTGCAGGAATTGTCCTGGGGAAAATTGCACCTGGACTTGCTGTTAAACTGGACGGAATGTCAATTTATCAGGTATCCATTCCAATCGCAATTTGTCTGTTTTTCATGATGTATCCGATTATGGTCAAAATTGATTTCACTAATGTAATAAAAGCAGCGAAAACCCCTAAGCCGGTTCTTATGACTTTGGGTATAAACTGGGCTATAAAACCTTTTACCATGTATCTGATAGCCACATTTTTTCTGGGATATGTGTTTAAAGACTTTCTACCGGGAACTGAAATTATAAAAAGCGGTCAGGAAGTGGAGTTATGGCGCAGCTATATTTCCGGTGCTATACTTCTCGGTATTGCTCCCTGTACTGCTATGGTACTTATGTGGAGTTATCTGGCAAAAGGAAATGATGGACTTACCCTTGTAATGGTCGCAATAAACAGTT
>CAZFAK010000179.1:0-6399 GCA_964517045.1 uncultured Spirochaetia bacterium
CTCTGCCGCGGATATCCATGTTTCCCGGGAGATAACGCCGCTTCAAAAGGAAACAGGGGCTCAGGTCAGCAGTTTAGGCGGAAAAAGTTTTTGATAAACTCTAAATATACTTTTATACCGCGGCCTGGGCAGCTGCCAGTCTGGCTATCGGCACCCGAAACGGAGAACAGCTGACATAATCCAGTCCGGCTTTATCACAGAAAGCTACTGATTGTGGTTCGCCGCCGTGTTCACCGCATATACCCAGTTTAATATTTTTGCGGGTCTTGCGTCCCAGTTTTACAGCTGTTGTCAGCAGCCGGCCGACTCCCTCCTGATCCAGCACCTGAAAGGGATCGTATTCGTAGATACCTTTTTCTACGTATTCGTTCAGGAATTTACCGGCATCATCCCGGGAAAAACCGCAACCCATCTGGGTCAGGTCATTAGTGCCGAAGGAAAAGAACTCAGCCTCTTTGGCAATCTCGTCTGCTGTAACAGCAGCGCGGGGAACCTCGATCATAGTGCCTATCTTGATGTTAAGGTTTTTCTTTTTCTTTTTAGCGACTTCAGCAATAACGGCTTTGGTTATCTCTTTTTGCATACTCAGTTCTTTTACGTTTCCTACCAGAGGAATCATGATTTCCGGTTTGGATCCGGACACTGTGCATGCTGCTTCCGCAATAGCCCGGACCTGCATCTCAGTAATCTCCGGATAGGTTGTACCGAGGCGGCAGCCGCGGTGTCCCAGCATAGGATTAAATTCATGCAGGGAGTTGACCACTGCTTTAACCCGGGACGGTTTTACACCCAGGTTTTTAGCCATTTGCGCCTGGCCTTTACTGTCATGGGGTAAAAACTCGTGCAGGGGAGGATCCAGTAAGCGGATAGTGCAGGGTTTTCCTTTAAGGGCTTTAAAAATACCGGTGAAATCCTTGCGCTGTAAGGGCAGCAGCTCTTTAAGTGCTTCGTTATAGTATTTTTCCGGTCCTTTCAGTTTGGCTTCTATTTTAGGTTTTTCTCTTTTATCAGCAGTTTCCAGCTGTTTGCGCAGATTTTTAACCTCCTCAGCTACCAGAATAAGTTTACGGAAGGAGACAATACGGTTGCCCTCAAAAAACATATGCTCGGTACGGCAAAGGCCGATACCCTGGGCGCCGAATTTAACTGCTACTGCAGCGTCTTTAGGCGTATCAGCATTGGTGCGTACCCCTAACTTGCGATATTTGTCAGCCATATCCATTATAACTTTAAACGGTCCGGTAAGCTGGGGCTCCACGGTTTTGATACGGGACGGGTAAACCTGGCCCGTAGTGCCGTTAAGGGATACCCAGTCGCCTTCTTTGACAGTTTTGCCGTTACAGGAGAATTTTTTCTGTTTGTAATTGATATCAATGTCACCGCAGCCCGCCACGCAGCATTTACCCATGCCGCGGGCAACAACAGCCGCATGCGAGGTCATACCGCCTCTCGCAGTCAGAATACCTTTGGCAGCATCCATACCGCCGATATCTTCAGGACTGGTTTCAATGCGGGTCAGGATAACCGGCTCGCCTTTGCCTGCCCATTTTTCCGCTACCTCGGCATTGAAAACCACCCGGCCCGTAGCAGCGCCCGGAGAGGCAGGCAGTCCTTTGGTTACAGCTTTTACTTTTTTTTCAGATGCAGTGTCAAATACCGGGTGCAGCAGCTGATCCAGCGCCTGTGGTGGAACCCGTTTCAGGGCTGTTTTTTCATTTATAAGTTTTTCGCGCAGCATATCCACAGCGATCTTGACATGCGCGGCAGCAGTGCGTTTACCGGTTCTGGTCTGCAGCATGTACAGGTCTCCGTTTTCAATGGTAAACTCCATATCCTGCATATCTTTGTAGTGTTTTTCCAGTTTAACTCTGGTTTTATCCAGGGTTTTAAAACATTTGGGCATATTTTCTTCCAGGGAAGGAAAGTCTCGTTTGCGCACAGCTTCCGATATTCCCTGGTTTTTAGCCCATTCGCGTGAGCCTTTAACAGTGATCTGCTGCGGGGTCCGGATACCGGCTACTACATCTTCACCCTGGGCATTGATCAGGTATTCGCCGTAGAAATATTTATGTTCACCAGTACTGGGATCGCGGGTGAAAGCCACACCCGTAGCACTTTTATCGCCTGAATTGCCGAAAACCATGGTTTGGACATTAACAGCTGTACCGAGAAGCCCCCGTATCTCGTTCATCTCCCGGTAACGGATAGCGCGCGGATTGTTCCAGGAGCCGAATACAGCAGCTATGGCGGCCCAAAGCTGATTCATCGGATCTTCGGGAAAGTTCTTTTTGGTGGCGTTTTTATAGACAGTTTTATATTTGCTTATGACTTTTTTAAGGTCAGCAACATTCATCTGGTTATCGGTTTTTAATTTCCGTGCTTTTTTTACTGTACTAAGTACATGTTCAAATTTTTCATAGGGAATACCCATTACCACATCGCCGAACATCTGGATAAAGCGGCGGTAGGAGTCAAGTACAAATCGTTCATTATCAGTCAGTTTGATCATGGCCTGGACTGTTTTTTGATTTAGTCCCAGATTGAGTACAGTGTCCATCATGCCGGGCATGCTTTGGGCTGCGCCGGAGCGTACTGATACCAGCAGGGGATTGGGCCCTTTGCCGAAAGTTTTACCGGTTTGTTTTTCAACCTTGCGCAGGTTTTTTTCAACATCTGTTTTAATTGTAGCAAATAGTTTTTTTTCTCCCATTTTATAATACTGCTCACAGGCCTCGGTAGTGATGGTAAACCCGGGCGGAACAGGTACATTCAGATTGGCCATTTCAGCCAGGTTGGCGCCTTTGCCGCCGAGAAGTTGTTTCATTTCTGCTTTGCCTTCGGTCTGTTTGCCGCCGAAATAATAAATATATTTTGCCATAAGCGATATCCTGTTTCAAAAAAATTAGACTGATATAGTAACATACCAGTTTTATATTTGCAATAGAACAGGCTTATAATTAGAGAAATTTTTTTTTTGCCGGGCAAAATATGAATAATATTTTAATCAGTTGACTTTTTAAGGGGGTAAGGATATAATTCTTGTATCACAGGGTTTCTACCTTATCAATATAGGAAGTTGAAATGTATTATAAAAATTCCGTGCTGTTGTCAATACTAACCGTTATAATTGTTTTATTTATGAGTGTCTCAGCTGATACGCTTGAATTAAAAGACGGCAGCCGTTTAACCGGTAAAATCATAGCACAGAATGAGAAAGAGGTTAAAATCAAAACCAGTATGGGTGAACTGAATGTTCCCAGGGAAAATATCGCGCGTATTGTCAAGACTGATGCTCAGGTAGTTACGGTTTATTTAAAAGACGGAAATAAAGTTACCGGAACAATTAAGGGTAAAACAGCAGAACAGATAATTTTAAAAACCGGTGTGGGGGTATTGACTGTTAAAAAGGCTGATATAGACCGGATTGAGCTTCAGGGAGATGAACCGCCGGTGAAAAATACCGCAGACAAAACCGCTGCAGTTGAAAAAAAAGTATTTAAAGACGAGGACAAAGTACTGGATGACGCAGTCACCCTGGTAGCTGCTTCATTCAGAGAACAATTAGCCGGAAAAATTAAAACCATTGCTATCAATAGCATTTCCGTGGATGGTAATTTTGCGGTAAATGACAAAAGTATGGAATCCAAAATCATCTCTTCAGTGGTAAAGGAGGGCGGCTACAGATTTGTAGACCGACGGGCGCTAAAGACTCTGCTTGCTGAGCAGCAGCTGAGCATTACCGGAATGACCGCAGATGACAGACAGCGCATGGGAAAGCTGCTCGGCGTGGATGCTTTTATGGACGGTACAATTACCGGCAAAGATGAAAACAGTGTGGAACTTTCCCTTAACCTGCAGGAGACGGAAACCAGCAAGGTTATCTGGAAAGAAACTTTTCTCGGCCGTTATACCGGCCTGGAATATGCGGCCGGTTTGTCCGGCGGGATCGGCGGAACTCATAAGGCCGCGGTTACTTCTTATAATATGCGGAATAACCAGCTGGCTTTGGAAGGAGCGCATGAAAACAGCACGACTCCGGCTGCCGGGATTTACGCGCGCCTGGCCCAGCGTCTTAATTTTACAAGGGTGTTTGATGCAGCCTTTTTCACCTATTTGTTTACATTTGATCCGGCTGCGTTAGGGAGCGGTTCAGCCGCGTCCGATTTTCAGGCCTACAGTTATGACAGTTATACCGGTGATCTGAGTCAGACGGAAAGTTTTAAGGAAACCGGGGAGCCGGTTTTGAAAGGCTACAGTGAACCGTTCAGCCTGGGCGCGGTAATCCGTTTCCATCCCTTCCTGTTTGGAAATAAAAATGATTTATTGATTTTTCATTTAGGCTTTGGGGAAGCGCAGAGCCGTTACCGGTTTCAGATCGGTGATGAAAAACTCGCTTTTAATACGTTCCGTTTTTTCGGAAGCGGCGGTCTGGAGATCAGTTTGAAAAGGGTCTCACTGCTGGCGGATTTTAATTTTTATCCGCGTACGGAAGTTGGTCTGCATAATCAGATAATGGAAAAATACCAGGTTGACGGTCAGGCGGAACTGCCTTCCTGGTTTTTGAGATTTTCCCTTCTTTATCATAACTAAACAGGATCAGACAATGAAGTTATTAAAATTATTTATAATCAGCGCTCTGTTTATAGTCAGTACGCCGCTTTTTGCCATCAGTGAAAAAGATATCAGCCGTGCATTAAAAGATCTGCCGGCAAAACTGGCACAATTGCCGCCGGAGATTAAGACTCTCGCTGTTTATCAGGTTAAAAAAGATCCGCGGGGCCGGTATAACAGCGGCACAATTACAGCCTGTCTGGCAGGAAAAATTGAAAAAATCTCCCGGTTTACCCTGGTTTCCCGGTCAGCGCTCGGCGCAGCCTTTGAAGAGCAGTCCTTGTCCGCGACAGGCCTGGTTGATCCGGAAACCGTGAAGGAGATTGGCAAAACCGCCAGTGTGGACGCCTTTTTATTTGTTTATCCCAATGTTACCCGCACAGCCTGGAACCCGGAGCAGCTGGTAATCAGTATCCAGGCTGTAGAAGTAGATACAAGCGCGATTATCTGGGTAGCGGAGTTTAAGATTGATACCCCGCGCTGGATCAGGCTGGCGATTGGTTTTGACTACCGTTATGTACCCAATCAAATCAGTCTGACCCATAACTTTGATAACAGTGATCCGTTTAAACAGGACTGGTCGCACAGTTTTAACTCTGTTTCCCGTCTGGATATGATGCCGGTACCCACAGTGGATTTGATGATACCCTCTTTCCGTCTTCTTGATCTGCAGCTGATTCCGTTTTCAATGGCTGTTTTTCGCGGGGAAAAGCTCAGTGCTTACCCGGAGCAGATGTTTGTTGAGGATCGTGAGGTAAGCATGATCAGTTATAAAGATATTGATTTCCGCGCTTTTATTTGCAGCGCTCTGCTCAGACTGCATCTGGGTGAATTCTGGCAGGCCCGGCGGGATATTATCAATCTGCGTCTGGGCGGCGGCCTGGTATTATTAACCGGCATCTCCCAAATTTCCTACCGGTTTAGCGAGGGCAGTACAGATGTCAACCGCAACCTGGATACCGGGTTCAGTACCGCAGCTGCGCCCCTGATCAAGGGGGGACTTGATTTTTACCTGGGCGCTAATTTCCGTCTTAAAGTGGATTATAATTATGTCTTGCCGGTCAGTTATAAAAAGGAAGACATCTCCGGCACCGGGGTCGGTTTTGAGATGAAAATGGATAAAATGTGGTATCTCACTTTTGGACTGCAGTATTATTTGTTTTAAGGAAGCATTGATGTGTAAAATTAAAAGATTATTAACAGTTTTAAGTTTTCTGGCGGTTTGCCTTGGTTTGTGGAACTGTGATACAACAGACGTTGCCGATCCCTGGGCTGACAATCTTCCACCCCCGGTCTTTACACTCCAGGCTTTAGACGGTGCAGTGCAGGTTGATTTTACCAATGAAAGCGGGCAGGATTATAAACTGTATTACGGTACCTTGCCGCGCGCCATTACACCCTATATTGATGGTATGACAGTTAGCAGCAGTCCGTTTATCCTTTCCAACCTTTCCAACAGTGTACCCTATTATTTGGCAATGATTACTACAGAGGGGGAGAACTACAGCGGCTATGCAGCGGAAAAAACAGCTATTCCGACTGATATTTACAGTGATACTTTTCTTTATAGTGACGGTTCCTTCAGCAACACCCCTTTAAATCAGATTTGGAGACATCTGGGCACCAACCAGGGCTGTTTCCCTGGCGTGCAGGATAACACGGTAAGGCCTGCAGCCGGCGACGATGTGCCTGACGGGACAGAGGAGATTTTCCGTATACCGCTGTTTAATACCAACTTTATTGCAACCAACAGTTTCAAGGTTTCCTGTACAGTAAATTTCCGGGGAC
>CAZFAK010000180.1:0-6367 GCA_964517045.1 uncultured Spirochaetia bacterium
ACGTCCCCGAAAAAGCGGTTATCTCCATGCTCCGGACGCTGTGATCTTTAGCCACTGTAGCTTACTCTTGCATACTGCCGCTGGTCAACTTCAGTCCTCGAATACAGAATTAATTTTTATAAAAGTTATAACAGTAGCTGAACCTAAACTGGCAAATAATATACTTTTAATATATAATAAAATACTTCAATAATAAAAAAGGAAATTTATGTTTTCCGCTGAAAATAAATTAAAAATAAGTATCCTTATTTCCGGTACCGGCTCCAACATGCAGGCCATTGCCGAAAATGTGCAGCAAAAAAAGCTTCCCAATGTACAAATTAACCATATAATCTCGGATCAACCTAAAGCTTTGGGACTGTCTAAAGCCCGGAATATGGGCCTGAAAGCAGTCTATCTGGATCCCGGACCCTATAAAACAAAATTTATAGAAGAAAAGCAGCAGGAATATGCTGATTTTCTCCTGCAAAACAATAATGACCTTATCTGCCTGGCCGGTTTTATGCGCCTGTTAAAAAAACCGTTGATTGATGCTTTTCCCCGTAAAATAATCAATATACATCCCAGCCTGCTGCCTAAATATCCCGGTCTTGATACGCATAAAAGAGCACTGGCTGCCGGAGACCGGGAAGCTGGCTGCTCTATTCATTTTGTGGACAGCGGCATGGATACGGGCGAGATCATTGACAGGCGCAAGGTAGATATAGCTCCTGACGAAACAGAAGCGACGCTTAAACAAAAAGTACTGCGGCAGGAACATATTCTCTACAGTCAGGTTATTAAAAAAATATCGGAAAATAAAATCAAAATTGGCGTATAAACCCCGGCCCGTTTATAACGGCGGCCTGTTGCTGTATAAACCTCCTGCTATAACCTCGCATGACCTGGTTGCCCGGGTACGCCGGCATATAAAACAGCAGCAGGTAGGACACTGCGGCACCCTGGATCCTCTGGCGGAAGGACTTATGCTGGTGCTCTGCGGTGAAGCAGTAAGGCTGCAGCAGTTTTTAATTGAACACAGTAAAACCTACGAGGCAGAGATCTGCTTCGGCTGCGAGACAGATACATGTGATAGGGAAGGATCGGTAATATACCGCTGGCCGGAAAACTCTTCTGCGGGAGGTAAAAAGCCGCCTCCCAAACTCGATCTCTCAACCGCTTTTCTAAAAAAAATTATCAGAAAAAATTTTACCGGTAGAATTAAACAGCAGCCTCCCCTGTTTTCCGCTCTCAAAATCAATGGTAAACGCGCCTACAATCTGGCCCGCGCCGGGGAAAAAAATATAACCATGCCGGAACGTCAGATAACTGTTTATAACTTCCGCATTCTGCAGGCAGCCGGCAATAGACTGCGGGCTGAGATTACCTGCTCTGCCGGTACATATATAAGAAGTATAGCGCGGGATATTGGCCGTATC
Organism: uncultured Spirochaetia bacterium; assembly: GCA_964517045.1. Taxonomy (GTDB): domain Bacteria; phylum Spirochaetota; class UBA12135; order COTS27; family CAZFAK01; genus CAZFAK01. The sequence goes on from CAZFAK010000180.1 coordinate 1,419, forward strand.
AGCGGTTATTATGCATGTTTAAACCGGCTAAAACGTACAGCTATTGCTAAATATAAACTGGCAGACGCGGTTAAGGTAGCACAAATTACCAGCCCCCGGGTTATTCCGCCGGAGCAGTTATTAACCAATCTGCAAACAGTTAACATCAGACAGGATGATATACAGCCGTTACAAAACGGAAACTTTTTCCAATGGCGGAAAGTATTACAGCGGCAACAACTGACTGCTTTTTACTACGGGCAGAAGCTGCTGCTTATTATAAGCTGTAGAAAGAATAAGTGTAAAACAGTTTATAATGAACTTAAATATTTAAACTACTGAAATATAGCGGCGTTTCCGTCTGGTCTGAAACCTGACCTTGCCGTCAGTTTTAGCAAAAATAGTATGATCCCGGCCCAGACCGGTGTTTTCCCCGGGGTAAAACCTGGTACCGCGCTGACGCATAATAATACCGCCGCTTTTAACTGCCTGGCCATCATAAAGTTTTACACCCAGCATTTTAGGGTTGCTGTCGCGGCCGTTACTGGAAGAGCCTTTTCCTTTTTTACTTGACATTGCTGTATCCTTTATGTAATTTAATAATCTTTTTATAGCGGGAAGCTACTGCTTCGATCCCCAGTATAAAGGAGGAACCAAGTAGTTTTATATCATCACAGGCTGTATCATAATTTAATATATGCAAACTGTAACTTCCCTTTTTAATATCCGCCTCAATCCGGGCAGCGGTTAACTCCTGTATACTGTAAAACAGGGTATACTCCAGGGTGGATACTGCTGCACAAACAGCATTATATTTACCGGCAAAGCCCAACCACTTTAAAAAACCGTTAACCGGAGCATGTCCCCTGCTTTTGACTGAGTTTAATATACCAGCCCGGTCAAACTCAAGGTCTACAACTATCATCTCACGCTGCAGAAATACTTTCTATCTTTAATCTGGTGAAACGTTGTTTATTGCCTCTTTTCTTGGTGTAACGGCTTTTGGGTTTATAGCGGTAAGCTGTAACTTTAGGTCCGCGTATCTCTGCAGTTATGGTAGCTTTTATTTTTACATTATCCAGATAAGGAGTACCGACCGCTATCTTTTCCTGTTTATCTTTATGAAGCAATACTTTAAAATCGGTATAAGACTCTCCCGGAGAGGCATCTATACGGTCAACAGTTATATATCCGCCCGGAACTGCCTGATACTGTTTTCCTTTTATCTCAACTATAGAATACATATTCTGCTCCTGTAGGGAGGGATATATTAACATATTTAGGCGCTTATGTCAAAAAAAACAAAGGGCGGATACAGTTTTAAAATCTGTAAAATTTCCAGTTCAAAGTGCCGGCAGTCAGGTTCCCTCCGGTCTGACAGTTATACCGTTTTTAATATCAGTCAGGATTTTATCCAGCTCTTGCGGTTCTACCAGATCAAGGGGTCTGGTATCCATAAAATTGGCTCCGTCACTGGTAGGAGATGATACAGATACAATCAAGGCGCTGCCGCATTTATATTTTTTTAAATCATCGAGAAAAGTACGCAGATGCTTTTCCGTTAAACGCTCCGTAGACTTGCTTATAATAAATAATTTAAGTATAGACTTGGCGCCCACCATTGAAGTTTTCTCTCTGGCCACAATATATAACAGATTCTGTTCTGTTTGAACTACTTCATGAATATCATAATTAAAATATGTAATAACAGCTTTACCCTTTTCCAAAAACTCATTTTGGGAAGTATCAATAAACTTTTTAATCTCCTGGTAAGCATTTACTTCACGGTATTTTTCCAGTTTGTCCTTTACATTTTCATAAGCCGGATCAATTTTTACTACCTTCTGCCATTGTTCCACTGCTTTAATAATTTCACTGGCCTTTTCGTAAGCCAGCCCCAGATAGTAATATATAGCTTTTTTTATTTTATTTTCGTTGCTTACCTGCTTAAGCGCGTTCTCCAGCTCTTTAATAGCGTACTCATACTCTTCAAGATTATAATAACAGACCCCGATAAATAACAGGCTGCGGTCTTTATATTCCTTTTCCTTCACAGCTTTTTGTAAAGCCTCAATAGCCTTACGGTTATTGTTCATATTTTTATAGGATATCCCCAAAAGATACCAGGCATGGCTATTTTGCTGATCAAGGCGTAAACATTTTTCCAGTGTTTCCTGGGCTCTGGCAAAAACACCACTGCGGAAATAGGCATCGCCCAATTGAAAAAAATAAGCGGGAATTTTATTATCCCTTTTAACAGCTAACTGAAAATTTTTTACGGCTTCCTCCAGTTTATTTCTTTCTTTATAAACCAAACCCATTTTGTAATAGATTTCGGCATTTTTTTCATCAAGCTTGGTAAGTATAAGGTACTCTTCAAAAGCATAGGTATGCTCTCCCTTATCATATAAAAGATTGGCCAGTTTCATTCTTACCTCTTTTTCAAAATCAACCCCGATAAGAGCAGGATCCTTAAGCGCCCGCCGGTATGCTTTTATTGCCTGCTCAGCATTATTACTCTTTTGTAAAGCCTCGCCAAGAAGATTTAAAGCCTGCACATTGCCCGGCTCATGTTTTAAAATTTTATTCAGATTTTTAATGGCCCGGCTGTAGTATCTGATCTTCATATCTTTTTCAGCATTCTTTAACAGGCGTGGTTTGCTTAAAGATTTATAAAACATATAAGCTGCGACCAAAGCCGCTAGTGATATCAGAATAATTATCAGCACTATCATTATTAATCCTTGTCTTTATTTTACCGTAAAACCGCACCCCCCGTTATCATAACGGGTATACCAATGCAACTGAAATAATGTTTTGGTTTTAATTATATATCTATTTTACACATATTTCAAATTTAAGAAAAAAATATATTACGTGAAATGTTTGTAATTGATAAAAAATGGAGGCGATGAGGATCGAACTCACGACCTTCAGAATGCAAATCTGGTGCTCTCCCAGCTGAGCTACGCCCCCTTATCCGAAACAAAATACAGTAATTTATCTTACTGTAATGGGTGTGGGAAGAGTTGAACTTCCGACCTCAACATTATCAGTGTTGCGCTCTAACCAACTGAGCTACACACCCGTAAAAGAGCAGTATTTTAACATTATGGTAAAGCATTGTCAATAACACTAAATTGAATTTTTACATAAATAAAATTTACACCCGGCATTTAAGTCTTTTGACACAAAACCTGTTTCTTGATATACTAAAACCTCTTAAATTATGATAGTTTTTGATAAAGTCACTAAAAAATATAATGATGGTAAACCTGTTGTAGATAATATTTCTTTTTCAGTAGCTAAAAAACAAACCCTGGTGCTGCTGGGAAAAAGCGGTTGCGGCAAAACCACAACCTTAAAAATGATCAACCGCCTTATTGAAAAAAACAGCGGTCATATATATCTCGACCAACAGGATATTGACGGGGTGGACCCTATCTCCCTGCGCAAAAATATAGGCTATGTTATCCAGCATATCGGTTTATTCCCCCATATGAATATCAGACAGAATATAGCTGTGGTTCCGAAACTGAAAAAATGGTCTCAAACCAAAATAGATAAAAAACTTACCAGAACACTTCAACTGGTGCGGCTCTCCCCCGGCCTGCTGGAGCGCTACCCGGATGAACTTTCCGGCGGTCAGAAACAGAGAGTTGGCGTTGCCCGGGCATTGATAAGCGAACCAGACACTATTCTCATGGACGAGCCTTTCGGTGCTATAGACCCGATCACCAGAGAAGAACTGCAGGATGAGTTTATTAAATTAAGACAGCAGCTGGACGCCACTATTATTTTTGTCACCCATGATATATTTGAAGCCTTTAAAATCGGCACCCAGGTTGCTATTATGAATAACGGTAAAATTGCCCAGATAGGTACGCCACAGCATATTCTTAGTGATCCGGCTGATGATTTTGTCAAACGTTTTACAGCCAAACATAAAGAAGCATTACAAAAAGAGATATTATAATCATGGATGCAATTACTTTTTTCGCAGAACGAAAAACCGAAATACTGACCAAACTCATCGAACATATAAACCTGGTGGGTATCTCTATTTTTATCTCTATATGTATCGGAATACCCCTGGGTATTATACTTACCCGTTTTAAAAAACTCATGGCTCCGGTTATTAATATTATCAATATTATTCAAACCATTCCCAGTCTGGCTCTACTTGGTTTTCTGCTGCCTGTCTTCGGGATCGGCCTGCTGCCTTCGATCGTAGCCCTTTCCTTATACTCCCTGCTGGCTATAGTTAAAAATACTATTGCCGGCATTCAGCAGATAAATCCGGCTATTATTGAAGCTGGCACGGGTATGGGTATGACCAAAAACCAGATTCTTTTTAAGATCGAACTGCCATTGGCCATGCCTATAATTTTTTCCGGTATACGCATAGCTGCCGTAATCTGTATCGGTATTGCCACCCTGTGTTCAACTGTCGGCGCCGGCGGCCTGGGAGATTTTATTTTTACCGGCATCTCTATGAGCAGCAGCAAAACCATTCTGGCCGGGGCTGTACCCGCAGCACTGCTGGCAATAATAACCGATCTTATATTACTGTTAATAGAAAAAAAATTAACTTACAGGAGATGATTATGAAAAAAATTACATTATTATTGACCGTTCTTTTATTTCTGGGCTGCAGTAAAAATAAAAATACAATTATTATCGGCTCGAAAAATTTTACCGAACAGCGAATCCTCGGTGAAATCATGGCTGAGTTGATTGAAAGAGAGACCGATCTGCAGGTGGAACGCAAACTTAATCTGGGCGGTACTTTTATCTGCTTCAAAGCGCTGAAAAACGGGGATATAGACATCTATCCGGAATATACAGGCACTGCTCTTACCGCTATTTTGGAAAAAAAACCAATTTTTGATAACGAACAGGTATACCAGACTGTAAAAAAACAGTTCCGGCAAAAATATAACCTGCTTTGGCTGCAGCCTTTTGGTTTA
>CAZFAK010000181.1:0-6359 GCA_964517045.1 uncultured Spirochaetia bacterium
ACGGTAGACTTGCCTCTGCATACTGCCGCAGGGCTACTTCCTTCTTAAGTTCACGGTTACAGTATATTTTTTTAATGCTTAGATATAATATCTCCTTTTTTTAGATTATACCATCGCCGCGGGCAGCGTCAAGGTAGTAGCAAGTATCCACCTTGACCCTGCCCGCTCTGATGGTGGCTAAAAATAAAAGGAGATAAAAATGGAAGAATATAAACTATCAGCACAGGTTATTCAGGCTGCGCATAAAATATATAACCGTATGGGAAACGGTTTTCTGGAAAAAGTTTATGAAAATTGCTTAATGCTGGAGTGTGAGAACGCAGGACTTAAAGCCGAGAAACAGAAAGAGCTTGATGTCTGGTACAAAAATGAGATAGTGGGAAAATATTTTGCGGATTTGATTATAGAGAAAAAACTTTTGATAGAGATTAAAGCTGTAAGCCGGACAAACAAGCTTCATTTAGCCCAGGTCATTCACTATCTGAAAGCCACCGGCATTAAAAGCGGTCTGCTGATTAATTTCGGCAGTGATAATTTGTATGTAAAACGGGTTAGCTTCTGAATAAATTTAATAGCCACGGTATACTTACTCCTGCATACTGCCGCTGGTCAACTTCCGCCTCAATTGCCGGGTTACACAATATGTTTGAAACCAAAGCCGGCCGGAACTCCGGTATCTGCTTTGGAAATTCTTCTTTGGATGGATCTTCAGGCAGGAAAACTATTGAGGACGGAGCAGGGAGACAGCCGCTTTTGAAGGGGCCTTTTGAGCCGAAAAAAAGTCAGGATGACTTTTCAGGCGAAAACGGAGTGCAGCGTTTGCCAGGAAGGCAAACGCCAACGTCCCCGAAAAAGCGGGTATCTCCATGCTCCGGACGCTCTGATCTTTATCCACTGTAGACCCAATCCTGCATATTGCCGCAGGTCAAACTTCGGCCTCAACTTCAAGTTTACAGGTTGTTTAAAGCTAAAGCTGGCCAGTGTTTTACGGTTTCCAAAGGATACTGTGAAATCAAAAATGTTTTTTATCAGCATCAATTATACCAAGAAGGGATTGTTTATCGACTTTGTGCTGATCTATTGACAGAAAAGCAATGATTCTGTTAACTGCAGCTCCGGGAGCTGCCAGCATATCTTCATAACTCATGGTAATACTCTTTTTATCAGCAGCAAAGCGCTGTAAAACATTATAATAAGCTCTTATTTTTTGCTTTACTGCAGTCTGGTCTTTATAATCACACCTGCCGCTTAAAATATCACTTACCTTCCGGTATAAAAAATGCACATTCCAGAAAGCAGGATTGGTTAAAACAGCCTTGATATGGGGGAAAACATTATTTCTGGAATCTATTTTTTCGGAAAAACTGCGGGCAACACTCTCCGGGTTCCGCTCTAAAATAATATAATGCGGATCAGGCAAATAGGGGTGCAAGAGCGGAATAACCCGCCCGGTTAAGGGCAGTTTCCAGCCCCAAATCCGGTAATAGGCTGATCTTTTACCGATAAGTTTTTTAATACGTCGGGAAAATTTTTTACCTTGCGACAAGATACGGTTATATTCCAACGGCTGCAGCCAGTTTAATCTGGAACCTGATGTAATTAATATCTTGCGTATTAAAACTTCAAAATCCTTATCCTCAAAGGTACCGCCATTATTAAGATAATGCTTGCGCACAAGGCCCCGTCCCATATAGACACCCAAACTATGTAAAATCCTGGCCAGCATAGTGGAACCGGAACGGGGCGCGCATAAAATAACTACTGTTTTCATATTGATATAAATCAGCGGTCATTATATCATGCTCCCTTGTGAAAAAGCCATGAAGCATTATCTATTAATATGAAACCAAAAAAAGCACTCATCATAGGAGCGGGACCGGCCGGTCTTACTGCTGCTTATGAGTTACTACAAAAAACTAAAATCAAACCGGTTATCATCGAAGCTGAAAATACAGTAGGCGGTATATCCAGAACTGTAAAATATAAAGGCAACCGTATGGATATCGGCGGACACCGCTTTTTTTCCAAATCACCCCGCATAATGCAGTGGTGGTTTGACAAATTACCGCTGCAGGGTGCTCCTGCCCGGGATGATATTATTCTGAACAGAAAGGTACCGCTATCCGGGCAGCCCGGTGCAGGTAATCCGGAAGAACAGGACCTGGTTACCCTGGTCCGCAACCGCTTGTCACGTATTTATTTTCTCGGAAAATTTTTTGCTTATCCGGTGGCGCTTAATTTTAATACCATTTTCAACCTGGGGTTTATCAGAACCTTTAAAATAGGATGCAGCTATATATGGCATCAGCTTTTTCCTGTCAAACCGGAAACCAGTCTGGAGGATTTTTTTACAAACCGTTTCGGCAAACAGCTTTACCTTACCTTTTTCAAAGATTATACGGAAAAAGTATGGGGAGTATCCTGCCGTCATATTACCGCAGACTGGGGCAGACAGCGGATCAAAGGCTTATCCATAGGTAAAACCATAGTCCACTTTTTTAAAAAAAAAATTACCTTTAGAAAAAATAAAAAAATTAAAACAGAAACCAGTCTGATCGAACAGTTTTATTACCCCAAGTACGGACCCGGACAAATGTGGCAGACCGTGGCGGACCGGATAACCGCTCACGGCGGCGAACTTTATCTTGATCATGAAGCTGTTAAGATAAACATAAATCACAATCATATAGAGAGCCTGGAAGTAAAATATAATTCCGGCAAAAATACAAAAATAATAAAAGCGGACTACTTTATTTCCTCCATGCCGGTAAAAGATTTAATTCTTTCCATAACACCCGCTGCACCGTCTTTGGTATGCCGAACTGCAGCAGGCCTGGTATACCGTGATTTCATTACCGTAGGTCTGCTTTTAAATAAGCTTAAAATAAAAAACCGGACCAAGATCAAAACCATTAATAATATTATACCTGATACCTGGATATATATTCAGGAAAAAAATGTAAAACTGGGACGGTTGCAGATCTTTAACAACTGGAGTCCCTATCTGGTTAAAGATCCGGATACTGTCTGGATCGGCCTGGAATATTTTTGTACCGAAGGGGATTCTTTCTGGCAAAAATCAGACCGGGAGATCATCCGCATCGCGGCTGCTGAACTGGAAAAAACAGGCATTATAGCACAGACGGATATTATTGATAAAACCATTATAAGGGTAAAAAAAACCTACCCGGCATATTTTGGTACTTACAGTGATTTTCATATTATTAAAAAATATGTTGATAAAATTAAAAATTTATTCTTAACAGGCCGCAATGGTATGCACAGGTATAACAACATGGACCATTCCATGCTTACTGCCATGGCAGCGGTAGATAACATAAAACAAAACCGCGTCAGTAAAGATAATATATGGAGTATAAATACAGAAAAAGAATACCATGAGAGCAGGCAAAATCCATAAAATATTACAGCAAATAATAAATAAATTTTATCTATTTGAATAGAAAGCCATACTTCGGTAAAACTTTATTTTGTAAATACTACATAGTACAATTAATCAGATCAAATAAACAAAGGAACTGATTTTGAAACCATTTGCCATCATTGGTGCAGGCAGCGCCGGAATGAGCGCAGCTTATAAATTAACCGAAGCCGGCATTCAGGTGGAAGTCTTTGAAGCAACCTCTGATATCGGAGGGCTGGCGCGTTCTATCTCCTTATGGGGGCAGACTGTTGATATTGGCCCGCACCGCTTTTTCAGCAAAGATAAAAAAATAAATAACTTCTGGCTGCAAGTCGCCGGTAAAGATTATAAAATGGTTAACCGCCTTACGCGCATCTATTATAATAAACGTTTTTTTGCTTATCCCTTAAAACCGTTTAATGCTTTATGGAACATGGGGCCGGTAAATGCAGTTTTATGCTTTCTCAGCTATCTGCGTCAGCTCATACTGCCCTCTTTTGCTCCTGCAGAGCGTACTACTTTCGAAGCCTGGGTAGTTACCCGTTTCGGCTGGATGCTGTATAAAATGTTTTTCAAGTCATACAGTGAAAAATTATGGGGTATCCCCTGTACCGAGCTGGATGCAGATTTTGCAGCCCAGCGTATAAAAAAATTTTCCCTGGGGCAGGCACTGAAAAACGCCCTGGGTCTAACCCGCCGGAAACATAACACGCTGGTTGATAAATTTGCCTATCCCCTGCAAGGCACAGGCAGTATTTACAAAAAAATGGCTGATTATGTGGAAGCCAGCGGCGGAAAAATTCATAAAAATTGCCCGGTAAAAAAAGTTATAGTTGAAAACAATCAGGCGAAAGGAGTTGTAACAGCCAAAGGAGAAAGAAAAGATTTTGCCGGTGTTATCAGTACTATGCCGCTTACTGACCTGCTGCAGGGAATGGATGATTTACCTGCTGGATTACGAAAAAAACTATCACTGCTTACCTACCGCAATACTGTCCTGGTCTATCTGGAAATCGATGCTGTTGACCTTTTCCCTGACAACTGGTTATATATCCATGCCGGCGAACTGCAGGTCGGACGCATAACCAATTTCCGCAACTGGGTTCCGGAGATAAACAACAATAAAAAAACCACCATCATAGCTATGGAATACTGGTGCAATGAAAGCGATCCTTTGTGGACCCAGGATGACAATATTACTATCGATACCGGAAAAAAAGAATTTTATCAGACAGGTCTGCTGCAAAAAGCAAATATTATTAATACCCACCTGGTCAAACTGCACCGTTGTTATCCGGTTTATAAAACCGGATATAAAGACCACCTTGCTCCTCTTATTACCTATTTAAAAAAAATCAAGGGTCTTTTACCGATAGGCAGATACGGTTCCTTTAAATACAACAATCAGGATCACAGTATTCTTATGGGTCTGCTGGCTGCTGATAATATTATAAACAACAGCGGACATGATCTCTGGCATATAAATACTGATTATGAAAATTACCAGGAGGAATCGACAATTAGCAAGGTTATGGCTGATAAGGGATGAGCTTACTGTTTACGGGCAGAGCTCCGCTTCAAAAAGGAGAAATATTTGTGTCCGATAAAACTGTATATAAAAGCAGTACCGATCCCGGCAGCATGCGCTGCACCTTTACGTAGAACGATCATCTTTATATGAAGCATCTCTCCGGTTTCCTCTAAAAAATTATCCCAGGCACCCAGTAAATAATAATAAAACCTGGTAGAGAGCAGGGTAACCAGCAGTCCGGAGAGAGCAACTATAATAAATTTCAAAAGTTCTCCTCCTGTCCGGCCGCTTTTGCCGGCTTTAAAAACCAAAAACTTGCTTAAAGTAAAATTAAAACCAATACCGGTAATATACCCAAGACAAACACTGAGATCAAAACCAAGTACCAGATCGTATAAAATACGGGTAGTAAAATTTACAACAGCAGCCAGACCGGCACAGCAAAAATATAATAAAAATTGTTTCATTTGTTTTATTGATTTATTTTATCCTGATTTTACTTTTCGTTCAATTTGAGTTTCAACGCAGTCCTTTTGAGCCGTTGCAAGCCTGCATGGTTTGCAGGCCAAAAGAGCACACAGCGGGCCTGTGCCGCAAAGATTGCTTTTTAAAATGATATATGATAATATTTTTTGGTCGTAGTAATCCGGTTAAAGATAAAAATTACTATCTTTTATTTGATAAAATGATTTCAATTGTAATACCTATTTATAATGAAGAAGCTATAATTGAAGAGTTGTTTAACCGTACCATACAGGCGCTTGCCTCTTTTACAAATGACTTTGAAATTATCTGTGTCAATGACGGCAGCAAAGACCAAAGCGAAGCAAAATTAACAGCAGCCCATAACAAAGACAAACGTTTTAAAATAATTTCGCTCTCCCGTAATTTCGGGCACCAGGCAGCTATACTGGCCGGATTAAGTTATACCAAAGGGGATTACATCGGCATTATGGACGGCGATCTGCAGGATCCTCCCGAGCTTTTTCAAAAATTTCTGGAAAAAATTAAACAGGGTTATGATGTAATTTACGCTGTAAGAACCAAACGTAAAGAAAGTTTTTTAAAAAAAGCTGTTTATTGGCTGTATTACCGGCTTCTGACCAACATAAGCGAATGTAATATACCTCCGGACAGCGGCGATTTTTCCATGGTAACCAGAAAAGTCCTTGATCAGATGTTAAAACTTAAAGAAAAAAATCTGTTTCTCCGCGGCATAAGGTCCTGGGTCGGATTTAAACAATATGCTATGGAATATGAAAGAGATGCCCGCAGTAAAGGCAAAACAAAATATTCCTGGAAACAGTTATTCAACCTGGCCTATAACGGCTTATTCAGCTTCAGTGATCTTCCTATAAAGATAATGGGAAGATTAGGCAGTTTAATAATTATTTTTTCTACTTT
>CAZFAK010000182.1:0-6345 GCA_964517045.1 uncultured Spirochaetia bacterium
ACTTACTTTGGAATTTCCCTTGCAAAAGGTGCATAGCGGCAGAAAAATCAAGAATATTATATTGGTCCCTTTTTCCGCTGAGGTTTTATTAAAGAGTATTAATCAGTGAACTACAGCAGTTTGAAAAGAAAAATGCTACATGGTTGGAATACTTGGGATACAGCCAGCTGTCTAAATTTTATCCGGCTGCCGGATGGTTTGTCAGTTAAACTGATGTTTCAGGAAAGGGGACAGGGACTCTTTCTGAAAGATATTAATCCCGGCAATTTTCCGGAAAAGCAGTTATCGGTAACCCCCGGAGTGCATGCATATAATGGCAGTTGCCTGGAGCTTTTTGTAAAGTGGCAGAGTTATGAAATACGGGTACAGGTACTGGGTAATGAGCAGCTTAGTCTGACAGTTGCGCAGCTGACCGGTAATAATAATCCTTTAAATCTGATTGTGCAGGCCGGTTATTTCTGGAATCAGTCAGGTCAGGTTAGCCTTAAAAAGAATTGTTTTAAGGCAGTGGCCGACAAGAAAAAGACCAGACTTTTCTGGAAAGGAAAAATTGAGTCTTTACCGCTGCCGTTTTGCGGTCCTTATCAGTGTTTTTCGTTAAAACGTAAGTTTGCTCTGAGTTTAAAACCAGCTTTGAGCCCGGCAGCACTCGAAAGAATTTTTAAAAAAGAGAAAAAAAAATATTTGAAAAAAGCGGCTGCCTATGGTAAGCTGACAGAACTTTATCTGGCACAGCAGGCTGCCCTGAGCTGGAATACAATCTATGATCCTCTTAAAAAAAGGGTGATTACCCCGGTCAGCCGGCAATGGAATATCCGCGGCGGCGGCTACCAGCTTTTCTGCTGGGATACTTTTTTTGCTGCTTATATGGCTTCCCTGGACAACAAGGAACTGGCTTATGCCAATGCAATCGCTATTCTTGAGGAAAAAACTCCGCAGGGATTTGTACCCAATTTTTCCTGGGCAACCGGCAGTAAAAGTTTTGACCGTTCCCAGCCTCCGGTCGGTTCTTTTGTGGTCTGGGAGATCTATAAAAAATATCACGAAAAATGGTTTTTGAAAACGGTGTATCAGGATCTGCTGAAGTGGCACCGCTGGTGGCAGAAATACCGTATGCTTGACGGTCTGCCGGCATGGGGGTCTGATCCGTATAAAACCAGGACTGCTAACAGTTGGGAGATAAACGGGGTTGGTAAGCGGTTTGGCGCAGCCCTGGAATCAGGACTGGACAACTCGCCGATGTATGATCAGATTCCCATGGCCCGGGGCTGTAATGTACTGGCTTTGCAGGATGCAGGTTTGAGCGGGCTCCTGTATCTGGATAGCCTCTCTCTGTCCAGGATTGCGCTGGTTTTAAAGGATAAAAGGAATGCGGCGCGCCTGCAGAATTTTGCCGCTGAACTGAAAAAAAATATTGACCGGCTCTGGGATCCAAAACATCAGATTTACGCCAATTTTCAAACCAGCACAAAAAAACACAGCACTGTCTATGCGCCGACCTGTTTTTATCCTTTGCTGGCCGGCATGGCGCCCGCGGATAAAGCGCGGCTGATGGTAAAAAAACACCTGCTGATTGAAAAGGAATTCTGGGGAAAATGGGTGCTGCCCTCAGTCAGCCGTAAGGAAAAATCGTATCATGATCAGCAATACTGGCGCGGACGCATCTGGGCACCGCTTAATTTTATAGTATATCTCGGCCTTCGCTATACCGAACAATACCGGACCGCATCCAGACTGGCCCGTAAATCAGCAGCTCTTGTTTTAAAAGAGTGGCGGCAGCATCGTCATGTACATGAGAATTATAATGCTGATACCGGTATGGGCTGTGACCATCCGGACAGTAGTGATCAGTTTTATCATTGGGGTGCACTTTTGGCTATGGTTAATTTTATTGATCAGAATATACATCCTGCTCCGGAAAAAAATAATGGGTAAACTATTTTTTCGAGGGAAAATATGAATAAATTAACTATCAAACCAGCCTGGAAACAGAAAGGATTTAAGTTCAAACATACCTGGAATCAATATCTCAATGTAGATCAGTTCCGCTGGCTGGTACGCAAGGATATGCTGGATCAGCTTGCCGTAGCTTGCCGGGAGCTGGGCGGAAAGCATGTACGCGCGGTAGGTATCCTGGATGATGAGCTGCGGGTTGCGGGTCCCATTATCGGTGGTCAGACATATCGTAAAAAGGATCCGGTTTTCAACTGGCAGATCGTGGATTATATTATTGACAATCTACTGGAAATCGGAGTGAAGCCGGTCATCACCCCTACTTTTATCCCCTCCAGACTGGCTTCCGGAAAACAGACGGTATTCACAACCAACGGGATTGTCAGCCCGCCCCGTAAAATGAGAGACTGGACCGAGCTGGTTACCGCCCTCTGCTCTCATCTGCGTAAGCGTTACGGCGCCGGGGAGACCCGTACCTGGTATTATGAAGTCTGGAATGAACCGAATCTGGATGCTTTCTGGGGCGGCAGTCAAAATGATTTTTTCAAACTCTGGGACACGGTCTATAAAGCGGTTAAAGGGGTTGATCCCCGTTATCGGCTCGGCGGTCCCTCCACAGCCCGCTGTGAGTGGATCCGCCCTTTTGTTAAATACGCTTCTCGAAAAAAAATGATACCGGATTATATGATTTCCCATATTTATAATAATGACGGAGAGTCCGGCGCCCTTTCCCCTTTTGCCGGTCTTCAGACTCACAAGCAGAGCAAAAATCTGAATTTTGCCAAACGCTGTATGAAGGGTGTAAAAAATTATCTCGATGAGATTAATTTTAAAGGGGAACTTCATTTTAATGAATGGGGCCGTTCCTGGCTGCCGGTTGACCCGGTACGGGAAACTGCTTATGAGGCAGCCTATATCTGCAAAACCATGAACGAAGTTTCCCAGGATGCCGACTATTTTGCCTACTGGTGTTTATCAGACATTTATGATCAGGCCGGGTACGGGGCCGCGGCTTTTCACGGCAACTACGGTATGCTCAGTCTGCAGGGTCTGCGTAAACCTTCATATATGGCTCATCTGCTATTAAATATGCTGGGCTGCCGCCGTTACGACATTAACGGAGAAGGACTCTCCCCTTTGCAGAACGCGATTGTGACAGATTGCGAAAAGGAATACAGTATTTTAGTACACAGTATGCAGCCAGAATATGCACCACGCTCCAAACCAGACCCTCTAAAGGTAAAACTGTGTCTTCCGGAAAAATATTCTGCCAAAACGGTTTGCGTTTTTACAATAGACGTAAAACATAATAATATTATCCATGACTGGCAGAAAGCCGGTGCGCCGGCACAGCTGACCCCGGCAATGACGCGCAAACTGGCGGATAAAAATTTTCCGGTTGCCGAACAGAGCGGTCTTAAAGTAAGTAAGGAAAAAGACGGGTACTATCTGGAATTTCGCATGGCCTCTCCGGGTGTCAGACTGGTGAAAATAAAAAAAAGTGGATCAGCATAATTGTCTGACTCAGGTTAGTAATTTTAAGCTCAAGAGATAGTGATGAAAAATAAAAAATAGCAGGAGAGCATGTAATGAAAGAGAAAATAGCAGTGTTGCTTTTAACAATAAGTGTTTTAACCGCGGCCGGAACTTCTTATGTGGATACTGTTCCGGAGTCCGGGTTTAAGGGAACCGAGAATAATCCGCTGCGTGTTATGGCGCTCGGGGATTCGTTCACCGCCTGGAACCAGGGTTGGCGTAACCCCCTTCAGGAGAAGATGAAAGGGGAGGGGTATGTGTTTGATTTTCTGGGGACTCAGCAGGATATTTCCTCGCTGGACCGGGATCATGAAGGTTATCATGGACACACCGTAGAACTTATGCACAATACTCTTTACGGAGACGGCCGGGATAAAAAGGGGAATTTTGCGGTACGCAAGTTTAAGCCGGACCTGGTCCTGATCCTGCTCGGCGCTAATGACCTTCTCCGTCGCATTGTACCCCAGGTAAAAACAAAGGACGGCAAACTTCAGAGTATTGCAACCTATCGCAAGCTTTTGTTAAAGATCTGGAAAGACGTGCCCGAGACTCACATTATTGTCAGTACGGCCTCATATATATATAACGGCACAGTAAAAGAAGAAAATGTGGATCTTTATAATGACCAGCTTAAAGAGCTGATAAAGACTTTTTACCGGCAAGGGCGGCGTATTTCTTTGGTCAGAATTGACCGGCAGTTAAAGAAAAAATATATCAGTGACGGGGTTCATCCTGATATAAAAGGATTTGATATTATTGCAACCGCCTTTTTTAACGAGATTGCCTATCTTCCGCTGCCGGATACAGATCAAAGCTACATCTATCAGGGTGATTATTCTGAAATAAATTAAACAAGGGGTTATTTATGATAAAGTTTGAAACCGTTTTTTCGGTTAAATTATTTTTTTTCCTGCTTCTGATGGCTTTTTCCTGTCGTTCCACAA
This sequence comes from uncultured Spirochaetia bacterium, assembly GCA_964517045.1. Lineage (GTDB taxonomy): Bacteria > Spirochaetota > UBA12135 > COTS27 > CAZFAK01 > CAZFAK01. The sequence goes on from CAZFAK010000182.1 coordinate 4,434, forward strand.
CGATTCAAAAAGAAGCTCCCTCTTCTTCGTCAGAATCATTGTCTTCAGTTAATGATTCTTCAGCTTCGGGCAGTTCCAGCAGCTGGGTAAGCAGTTTTTACACCGGCAATACCAATACTCTGCGTGATTTGGCAGCTGCTAAACCGCTGCTGATGGGCGCTGCGGTTAACGCCACTGTTTTGCAGCAGACTACCAGCAACGCGGACCTGTATCGTCAAGTGCTGGCGCGGGAGTATAATCTGGTAACCCATGAAAACGCCATGAAAATGGAACCGGTGCAGCCGGAACAGGATGTGTTTGATTTCAGTGATGTGGATGCAGTCCTGGCCTTTGCCCAGTCTAATAATATGAAAGCCCGGGGTCATACCCTGGTCTGGGCGCAGCAGATACCGGACTGGTTTAAAAACGGGAGCTTTACTTCCAATGAAATGGAACAGATTATGAGTAATCATATAACGACGGTTATTAAGCACTGTGAGGACAATTATCCAGGAACAGTAGTCTGTTATGATGTGGTAAATGAAGCTTATGATATGAACGGTAACCTGCAGAATCCCCCCTATTATGACGCGTTCGGTTCCAATTACATCCATAAAGCTTTTGCTTATGCCAGGGCGGCTGCTCCCGCCAATGTCAAACTTTTTTATAACGATTTTTCTTTCTGGGACGCGGACAAGCGTCTGAAAGTTGCCACCCTGCTTTCCAATCTGGTAAATGACGGGGTGCCGATTGACGGTCTGGGTGTTCAGTTTCATATCAAGACCTGGACCGGTCTGGATGATTATTTTGCGGTCATTGACGCTGCAATCGGGCTCGGCCTGGAGGTACAGGTGACCGAGTGTGATATTCCTTTGCAGAATGATCAGGGTTCAGATACCGGGGCTTTAGAAACCCAGGCGCAGAAATATTATGATTTGCTGGGGATGTGTCTGGCGCGTCCTGAGGTAACCGCGTTTGTAACCTGGGGCTTCACTGATAAATATTCCTGGGTTCCCATGTTTATGTCCGGGTATGACCATGCTCTTCCTTTTAATAAAAATTATGAAGCCAAACCTGCCTATTATGCGCTGCAGAAAGCTTTGTCAGAATAAAAAAATGGGCGATGATTTATTAATGCCCTGGCCGCTGCCTAAAGTTAATGAATGGTACAGCCGGCAGCCGTGGCTGGTGGGGTGTAATTATATCCCGGCCTACGCGGTTAATCAGCTGGAGATGTGGCAGGAAACCTCTTTTAAACCAAAGTTAATTGCCAATGAGGTTGATTTGGCAGCTTCGATCGGTTTTAATACACTGCGCGTCTTTCTGCATGATCTTTTATACATGCATGAAGGCGCTGATTTTTTTAAGCGGCTCGATTATTTCCTGGATATCTGCGCGGCTTATAAAATCCGTCCGATGCTGGTTATCTTTGATGACTGTCACCGGACTGATCCGGTTTACGGTCCGCAGCCTGCCCCGGTTCCTGGTAAACATAACAGCGGCTGGGTACAGAGTCCGGGGTGCAAGGCGGTAAAAGATACTTCAGACTTTTCCCGTCTGGAAAAATATGTCCGGGATCTGCTGGCTGCTTTCGGGGATGACCGCCGCATTTTAATGTGGGATCTCTATAATGAACCAGGCAATAACAAGTTGCTTTTGGAAAGTCTGCCTTTGTTAAAGCAGGTGTTTAAATGGGCTCGCAGTGAAAATCCGCATCAGCCGCTGACCGTAGCTTGCTGGGATGGTGTTGACCCATGCACCGGTGACAGCGCTGAAGCTGATGCTTTTGAAATTATTAATAGTTATGCAGCGGAGCAGTCTGATGTTGTCAGTTTTCATGATTACGGCTCGTTGTTCGGCCTGATAAAAAAAATAAAACGCTTTAATCAGTATCAGCGGCCAATAATCTGCAGCGAGTATCTGGCTCGGCCTT
>CAZFAK010000183.1:0-6332 GCA_964517045.1 uncultured Spirochaetia bacterium
CTGCAGCCTTGAGAGCCAAACCGCAGCCTGGGAGTATCTGACCGGCGCAACAGATAGTTTGAGTAATGAAAGCGGGCGGCTGGACCGTCTGTTCTACAGCTATGCGCAGCAGCGGGTTATAAGAGAAAAGCAGGCTTTGCAGGCAATACTGGCTTTTATCGGTGACAGTGATCTTGTTGCCGACAGCCCGGTCAGGAACCGGGAGATATACTTTAAAACCGCCTTTAAACAGCAACTGGCCGGCCGGGCCGGAGATATAAGTATAACTACTGTTCCCAGAAAGGGTATGGTTTACCCCGTATTAAACCGGGCCGGCAGCAGTTTTTATCAGCAGGCCGGCATTATGCAAAGCAGCTGGCTGCAGAGCGTCCTGCAGGAAAACTCCTCTCTGACCAGTAACAGTTCGTATTATAATGCTCTTGCCGCGGCAGTTTCCAACCGCATAGCTTCGCTTGACATTTTAAAAAAATTCTATACTGCTGCCGGCACCAATACTTTTACTGCTGTGCAGACCACTTATATGGACCTTTGCGCAGCCCCTCTTTTTTCCTCCAATGCCGGTCCGCAGACACAGTCTGTGTGGCAGACGGTTTTACAGGAGGTAAGAGAACCCGGCACTACTGCTTTACTGGCTCCGGAAAGTATCGCAGCTTACAGCAGCTATATGGGCTATAAAAATTATTTACAGCAGCAGGGAAGTTTAAACAGGGTACGCGGTTTAATCTCCACTGCTCCTGAACAGGCAACACCTTTGTCTGGTACTGTGCTGGCAGAACTAATATATTTTGAAAAGCGGAACAAAGAAAAGCCTGTTGCTGCAGTTATTAGCAATTATAAAAGCCTGCTTGATTTTTGCCGGCAAAGCAGTACGGTTACAGGAAACAGCTTTTTCAGTGAAGCAGCAGACTTTCTTGATAAAGAGATAAATCAGCTGCAAAATTATAACTATTTATATCAAAATCATGACCGTCCCTATTTTTATTCCAATAACTTAAACCAGGCTGTGGCTTTTAATAAAAACCTGGAGCAGCACACAGTATCCAATCATAATGCAGTAATGGAACTTGTCCTTGTGCTGCAGGATGTCCGCACCAGCGGCAACTATAATAAATTTATCAAACTGGGCCGGCTGCTTATTGATTTTGAAAATCCGCTTAACAGGGCAGACAGAGCGCTTTTCCCGGCTCTGCGCAGCGGTCTGGATACCTGTCAACAGAGAGCGCAGCAGCTTTTACAATCCAGACTGCTTTATGATTTTAAACAGAGCAGTTTTATCTCTTTCAGTAATTTTATTACCAGCACTCCCTTTGTCAAAGCTTTTTCGGGTTCCAATCAGAGCGCTGCTGTGAGTCAGGTTTTGTCTGCGGAGGTCAAACAGCAGGTCATCCGTACCGCAGCTGCCATGGAAGCTGCGGTTTTACTTACCAACAGTGGGCGCAGCAGCGCTCAGGTTTTACAAAATTATTATAATAACAACAGTTATAATATTACCAATTTTTCAGACACCGCCCTTCAGGCTTTAAGGGAACATTATTATCTGCAGAAATATAAAGAACTTATGAATGATTACCGGGATCCGGTTCTGATTCCTGATCCGGCTTTGGTTATACCTCGCTACAGCCGCTTTTGCGCTGCTTTACTGTTTGCCTCTTTTCCGGGTAAAACCAATTCCCTGACAGCAGCAGCTTCCAACTTTACATTTTATCTGGATAATCTGCACACCAATACCAGTGCCGACCGGCGGCTTGGTTATGATACTGTTTACACCCTGGTTTCCAACATTATTTCCAATAATTATCAGTCGCTGGATTTTACCGGTGAATTTATCAGTAAAACAATTATTAAAAACAGTCTTTACCGGCATGTATTGCAGGAGCATGCTGTTGTAACCAATCTTGGCCGGTTCATAAGTAATGCCGGTGTTACCTGTTTGTCTTCAGGTGCGACTGAAGAAATTGCTGCTTATTATGCGGAACTTCTACCTTATAAAGATTATATCGGTCAAAATCCGGAGTATTTTGCAGCTGCCAACAACCTTGACCCGGACCGGGTACGAAAAATGTTTTACGACCCGGATTTTCTCAAACCGGGCAGTGTAGCCGGTAATCTCAGCAGCAGCTATCAGGAGGCAGTAACAGCTTACGAGGCCGGCCGCTATACTTTTCTTAATGACACCCTGCCGGAAGCTAATGCGATTATACAGCAGTTAAAAGAAAAATATGAGCAGGAAATTGATAAAAACAAATTGTGTTTATCTTATCTGGCAGACCCTGCGGCTTATCATTTAAACCTTACCAATACAGATGCCGGCATAGCAGTTTCCAACCGGCAGCAGTATACGGAACATTCTCCCGGCCTGCAAAGCGGCTGCTGGAACAGAAAACAATTTAAGCTGCCGGTAACAGCCGGCCCTTTGGCGGCCTTTATTAAGATGGAGATCAAAAAATCAGCGGCAGCTGTCAGCGCCCTGGCCCGGCAGACAGCTGCTGTCCGGCACAACAGCAGCGCTTCCGGTTATTATGAAGATATCAGAGAGGCATTCAGCACACAGTATGATATCACAACTGCTTATAGTGACTGGCAGGAGGCGATGTCCAATGTCAGAGGAGTAAACACACTGCAGCAATTTTTACAGAATGCTGATTACTTCGGAAGGGACAACCGGGAGGATGCTGCTAACAGCCTTGTGGCGTCATGGTCGTCTATAAGGGCCGGTCTGGGGACAATGGATAATGACTATTTAACAGCAGCTATGGTTAGCCGGGGTGCTGACAAGACCGAGCTTGATCAAACCCTTGATGCTGCTGTTAGCAGAGTTACAGCAGTTAGGGAGAAATATAAAGATTACCGGCAGGCCTATGAACAGACACTGCAAGCCTACCGCAGTCTTTACCGCCGGCATTACAGTGCCACCCTGCAGGATATAAAAGCAGCAGCCAGTACTTATAACCAGGCGCGCAGTGTATATGAACGCTGCCGCGCTGTGTATGACTATGCCCGTACCCCTTATATTGTTAAAGGTGATGCGGCTTTGATGCAGAGTAACAGCACACTGCTGCAGGCTGATGCCCTGTACCGGCTTTATGAAGCGCAGGACCGGCTTGAACATGTCTCGAATCAGTTGGAAAAAGCCGCGGCTGATTACAGACAGGAGCGGTTATTTACAGCCAAAGTGCCTTTGGCTGTAAGTAATAAATATCAGGCTTTGACTAATATGACTGGTATGGCTATAGCTGCTGAGGAAGGGTACCGGCTTTTGACAGAGGATATAGCAGCGTTAAGAGCAAGGTATGAACAGAGTAAACTTGACTACAGACAGTCGCTTGAGAAATTCTCCACCGCCGGGCCCACCAACGGTGAGGCGCTTTTAAACTGTTACCTGGATGATTTTTTCAGCGGTGAGCGTTTACTGCAGAGTAACCTGTACAGCAACAGCGTGATCAGCCAGGCGCAGAGCAGTATTTTTAATAGTTTGCAACAGACAGCTGCTGACTATTATCCATATAAGGATGAAAAAAATAAAGCATACAGGCAGTACAATGCGGCCAGGAACACACTATTGGCTTATACAGCCAGCGGGTGGCTGTTGTTTTTTGGCGGGCTGTCTGGTGTAGTTGCTTATGCCAGCCATGTAGCCATGCTTGGTGCACACGTCAGTGTGACAAAAAAGGGTTATAAGAAAGCGCAGCAGAAATTTAAATCCAACCTTAAAAAACATAATAATCTGCGTCAGGAACTTTTTGCCTTTTTTGACAAATCATTAACCAATCAGCAGCGGATGAATGATCTGGCTGCGCAGCTGGCAGCTTATACTAAACCGGCCTCTTACGAACAGGCCCGCAATCTGCTGCTTACCAACAATGCGCTTAATTTTACTGCTGCCAGCCTTGCTTATTTGAGTGATAAACCGGGCAGAGGAGAGAGCTATCTTGTTTATAACAGGAGCAATACTTTGATCCGTAATATGTCTGACTATAAAAACCGGCTTTTACAGAACAGTTATTCTCTTTCGCTTGAGCTGGATCAGAAAGTAAACAGCCGCTATGCAGATGCTGCGGCGCTTGCTTATCTGGAAAAATTCAAATATGCTGTACTAAGTAATTATTATCTCCGTCATCCTTATCTGGATACAGGCGCGGACACTTACAATTCCTATTTTGCGGTGCTTAAGCAGGCCGGAGCCCTGGCCAGGGAACAGGCGCGGCAAAGACAGCAGGAGCAATGGGCCCGCAGGCAGGAGCAGATCAGCCGCCGTTTCAGGGAGATGCAGGAGCGTTTTGCTTTGATAAAGCAGCGCGGCCGGCAGGAGTGGCAGCATATGCTCAGCTCCTATGTCAGTGCTTATGCCGGATGGCGGGTCAAGTTCAGACAGCGCATTGAAAAGGGACTGGAAAAATATGATCTGGCTCTTGATAATTTAAGCCGGGGCCGTGATCAGTGGGCGCAGCGGACTGTAAACCTGGCTATGTCTGATAAACTGGCAGGCATGCAGGAGGAACTGCTGGCTGACATAGGTGCGGGTCTTAAGGTACTCACTGCTGCAGTACCCCGCCTTGATTTTTCCGCAGCTGAGTGTGAAGAACTGAAAAACAGTATCCTGGCGCAGATGGGCAGTATTAATAAAGATTTTTTTACTGTGCGTGATTACAGAAGAGAGCTTTTTACAATGGGTGAATTGCGGCTTGACCATTTTGCTGATGCTCAAGCAGCAGCTCTCAGTGCTGACATTACAGCTGTACAGGAACGCAACCAGGCCCTGGCTAATCTTAAAATGTATGAAAAACTTCAGGATTTGTTAAATGACGGGCTGGGCGGGATTAAAAAAGCTGTAAGCCGCGGTAATGAAAAAGTAGATGATAATCTCCGGGATAACATTCTCCGCAAGAGTATTTATGCCATGGCAGCCAGTCCCGGCTCCGGTCTGGAAGGCATGGTGGACCGGGTGAGAGATACTCTGATAGAATACAATATTGACGGCGCTTATAAGCTGCAAAGCGGGCGTAAATGGCGGCGTAAATATATAACTGATGCAACTCTGTTAAAGACCCATACCGGCTACCAGATGCTTAGCGGTTACCGTGATTACCTGATTACCAATTTTGATTTCAGCGCAATGCAGATGAGCAGGGATGAGTTTTACAGTTTCAGCCCTTTCCGGCAGGAGATAATCCTTAACCGGGCTGACAGCAGTCTGGAACGGTTAAGTGATTTTTTATTTAATGAGCAGCATGGTGATTTTACCGTACGCCATATCGGTAAAGCCGATGCTGCGTCCAGTACCGGGGAGGTGGGCAGAATTGTCACTACCTATGAAGACCAGCAGCAGCAATTTTTTAAAGGCCTCAGTTATGAGGATAAACCCTTCTGGCAGAAAAAAATGTTGCGGGGACACAATGCTTTTGCCAATTTTTTCAGCCTGGGTTCCCTGCTGCAGATAGGCGCTGCTTTTATTTCGGGCGCCGGCACCGCCATCTCTCTGGGATTGAGTATAGGGGATACCATGGGCAGCAAAGCCTATTATCAGGATGATATGGCCTGGTCAGAGGTAGCTGCTTCTTTGGGACAGCAGGTGGCTACTTTTGGTGCGGGCCAGTCTTTAAAAGGAGTGGGCAATCAGCTGCTGGCAAATACCCCTCTCGGAGCTAAAACCGGCGGCCGCCTTCTCGCTGACGGTATACAGCAGACTCTTAATTTTACAGCTAATACCGGCATTAATTATCTTTCATCTTACTACGAGGATGATCAGGGCAATCTGCATCATGGCATGAAGAAAGAAAATTTTTTAAACAGTTTAGCCGGGTACGGAGTCAGCCTGGCAGCCGGAGCAGCTGCTGTCGGGGTGGACAGTTATATTAACAAACGTATTTTCAAGCGTAACGGTATTGACGCCAGTTACAGTTATAAGGATGTTGACGGTACTATGACCGGCAGCTGGGATTACAGTCTGGATATAGGCAGTGAAAAGATCGCCTTAAACGGTCTGTTCAGCGAGAATCTGAACGCAATGAGCCGGTTCAGCAGCAGCCTGGCCGGCAGTCTTGTAAAGTGGGGACTGGGACAGGGATTTACGGTTAATCTCGGCGGCGCGGTTGACGTTAACCTTTCAGCCTGGGCTCATCCGGATAAATACAAGGACCGGGCCGCGGCTTTTGCCATAGGTAATACCGGCCTGGATCTTACGCAGACTTTTAATTTTGTAAACGGTCTGCATACAGCCGGCTTTCTGGCAGACCAGGCCGGCGCTGACAACCGCACCGCAGCAGCAGCCCGTGTTAAAATATTAAACATGCTGGGTATATCAGGAGCCTCAGGCAACCGGTACGACCGCCGAT
>CAZFAK010000184.1:0-6289 GCA_964517045.1 uncultured Spirochaetia bacterium
GATATCGCTTACGAAGACATAATTGACTTTGCAGTCAGCAAAAGTAATTTTTATCTGGTGCTTAATGAATTTGACGCAGTGATTGCCGTACCGCGCCAGAGTGACGGTTCGCCGGTATATACCCAGACTGCTGTAATCGGAGAAAGCGGCAGCAGCTACGGTCAGTTCAACAACCCGACTGCGGTCAAAACCTTTAATGGCTACATATTTGTTCTGGACAAGTATAATTACCGGGTGCAGGTCTTTACAGATACCTGTCCGCCGGTTTTCTGCGGCAGTTTCGGCAGTTTCGGAGACAGTCCCGGCACCTTTAACAATATGCTTGATATGGAAATCGGGATTGATGTTAATAATGATGAGATGCTGTTTGTGGCTGACGGCGCACAGGTTAAAAACATCAGTATCAAACATTTTTATTATTAATATATCTGACATTTAACACTCAATGAAAAAAGACAGTAAAACCAGATTAAAAACAAAAGGAGATACTACAAACCATGGCAGCAAAGACAGCTGCCTGGTAGTTATTAAAGGCAAAAATGAAGCGCAGAAATTTGTTCTGGAACAGAACGGCTGTCCCCTGAGCAACAGTTTTAATCTGGGCCGCAGTATGGAAGTCAATGACTTTGTCCTGCGCGACTCACTGGTCAGCCGGCAGCATTTAAAAATTTTTTATAAAGAGGGTACTTTCTTTATCGAAGATCAAAAAAGCTCCAACGGTACCTATCTAAACGATCATCTGCTGGCGAATGCCCATGCCCTTAAAAACAATGATCTGATTAAAACCGGCAGCACTGTCCTGAAATTTTTGAGCGGCGACCTGGAAAATATTTTCCTGGACCGTATGCGGGACAAAATAAACCTGGATCCCATGACCGGAGCCTATACCCGCCACTTTTTCATGTCCTATATGGAGCAGCAGTTTAAGAGTGCAGTCAGATACGATAACCCCTTTACCCTGCTTATGTATGATCTTGACTGTTTTAAAAAAATTAATGACACCTATGGTCACCAGGCCGGTGATATTGTTCTTACGGAAACTGCTCAGGCAGTACAAAAACGTCTGCGCAGCAGTGATCTGTTTGCCCGCATCGGCGGTGAAGAGTTTACTGTTTTACTGCCTGATACCAATCAAAAAAACGGGCGTCAGCTGGCGCAAACCCTGCGTAAAAATATTGCAGACTGTGAATTCAATTTTAAAAATAAAAAGATACATGTTACAGCATCTATTGGTATCATGACCTATCATTCCCGTTTTAAAACTGTCCAGGATATGATAAAAGCCTGTGATGACCAGCTTTATAAAGCAAAACACAAGGGACGCAACCGGGTGGCAGGCTGAAGCGGCAATTGGGGTTTCGGCTTTTTATTTTTCATAAATTCAGTTGACAAACAAAAAAAACACGGCTACTGTCATGGAAAACTGCAACAAGCACGGCAACCGGCAAAACAAAACACAGTTTTAAAAAAAAAACACTAAGACGGAAAAGCTATAAGATCATTGCCTTACTGTCACTGTCGCTAAACCCCCATAAAACAACTTCCCTTTGTAAACGGATACCGCTGTGCTGCCATACTTTTTTGGCAGCCAGCTGTATCAGTTCATAAGCCTGACGCGCCTGTCCCCTGCCCTTGTTAATTATAAAATTGGCATGCCGGGTTGCGATCTGCACATCACCCAGCGAAACTCCTTTTAAACCGGCTTTTTCAATCAGCTCCCCGGCAGAGTGTCCCGGGGGATTTTTAAAAACCGAACCGAAACTGGGACAGGATAAAGGCTGCCTGCTGCGGCGCTGTTGCAAATGCTTTTTTATTTTTTGACGAATAACAGAAACAGCTTTATCATCCACCTCCGGCAGCTCAAAAACAGCACTGGCAATAAACTCATCCGGCCTGATGTTGGAACTGCGGTATGTTAAAGCCAGCTCTTCTTTGGTCCGGAAACCGCAATCATGCCCGGTAATAATATTTACACCCTCCAGACAGCTGGTAACATAACCCAGGCCGGATGATGCATTCATACAGACCGCTCCTCCTACCGTGCCCGGAATACCGGCCGCCCCTTCCAGACCGGCCCGGTTATTACTGAGACACAAATGCAATGCTTCCTGCAGCAGACAGCCGGATTTAATTATTACACGGTTATTATCCGCAAAGGTAACCGGGTCCTGAGGCTGATAACGGACTACTACTTTATTGATAACTGTATCATTGATTAAAAGATTGGTGCCCTTTCCGAGAAAGCCGATTGTAAACGGAATTTCCTCCTGCAGTTTAAAAAGAGTAATAATATCTTCTTCCCGGCCGGTTTCCAAAAAAAATAAAGCCCGGCCTCCGGCTTTAAAAGAGGTATAGGGCGCCAGAGAGACATCTGCTTTAATATCAGAAAAAGTCTCGTAGAGTCTTTCTTTAAGCGGTCTCATCTAATAAAAAAAACTATATCTTTTCCGGACGGAAGTCCAAAACACACTGCTGACGGTCAGTATAAAGCGCCCTGACCTTGACACCTGACATCCTGAACATCTTTTGCGCAGCTTTAAAAGCTGCTGTGTGTTCATATTTGTTGGATATGTAAACTACCTCTTTAATACCGGCCTGAATAACAGCTTTGGCGCATTCATTACATGGAAACAAAGCTGTGTAGATTATACAACCGGTCAGATTGCGGCCAATACTGTTAAGAATAGCATTAAGTTCAGCATGGCAGACATAGGGATACTTGGTAGCGCTGAAATCTCCTTCACGCGCCCAGGGCAGTTCATCATCTGAACAGCCGGTAGGAAAACCATTATAGCCCACTCCCACTATTTTTTTCTGCTGATTTACTATACAGGCTCCGACCTGGGTACCGGGATCCTTGCTCCGCTGCGCGGAAAGCAGGGCTATGCCCATAAAGTATTCATCCCAGGATAGGTAACCTTGTCTTTTCTTAACCTGCATAACTCTATTTTATCATGATAATACATAGTATTATATAAATATAAAATTACGGCATATACCAGGCAATACAGTTAAGAGGAGTTGATAATGTCTGAGCTTAAAGGAAAAAACGCGGTTATTACCGGCGCCAGTAAAGGAGTGGGACAAGCCCTGGCCTGCAGTCTGAGCAGACAGCAGGTTAACGTTGCGCTTATAGCCCGCTCTGAAAAAAAACTTGATAATGTTGTCCGCACTGCTCAAGAGTACCGGGGACAGGCTTATGCTGTGCCTGCTGATCTGTCCGACACCGGAGAGACAGAAAAAGCAGCAGCCCGGTGCCGCCGGTTATTTCAAGACCGTATAGATATACTGATCAATAATGCCGGTGTTTTTATGGAACAACCTGTGCCGGCAACCGAGCCTTCCCAGTGGGACCGTTTAATGGCTGTTAATCTTAAAGCACCTTTTATGCTTTGTAAACTGCTCCTGCCCCTGATGCAGCAGCAGCAAAGCGGTCACATTATTAATATAGCCAGTACTTCAGCCCATAAAGGCCATCTTAATCAGGCAGCTTACTGTGCCAGCAAACATGGTTTACTCGGTTTCAGCCGGGCTCTGGCAATGGAAGCCAAACCGTACCGGGTACGGGTAAGCTGCTTGTCTCCGGGCGGAATTGATACGGATTTTATCGCCGGTTCACAGGTAGCAGTTAGAATTAAAAATGAAGCAGTATTGCAGCCGAATAATATTGCCGCCCTGGTTCTTTTTGTTCTTTCCCAGCCTGCCAATACCTCGTATCCGGAAATAACTCTGGAACGGTTTAAATAAAAACAGCATTTTATCCTGAAAAGTAAAACCGGCAGTTATAGCAGCTGCCGGCCATGATAAATTTACACTTTTAAAAGATTATAACTGCCCACATTACAGCAGCCTGAAAGGTATAAAAAGGCAGTTGTTGGAAAGCAATATGCCTTGCATTAAAAAAAAATTAAGTTTACAATCATTTTAGTTAAAGGAGCCGGTATGTCTTACCCCAAAAAACCCAACATACTTCATATATTTACAGACCAGCAGCGCGCTGATACTGTCAATGCTCTGGGCAATCCAGTAATGCATACACCTAATCTGGACCGATTATGCCGGGAAGGCACTGCGTTTACCAATGCCTATGCTGCCTCACCGGTATGCGTTGCCTCGCGCTGCTCTATGATCCACAGTCTTTACCCGCACCAGACCGGCTATTATGCCAACTGCTGTTCCCAGCCTGAGCTCAAAGTTGAACAAAAAGACAGCTTTATGCATGGTTTAACCCGGGCCGGTTACCGTACCCATGGTATTGGCAAATGTCATTTTTACCCTGACTTGTACGCTTTACGGGGATTTCAGTCGCGTGAATATGAAGAGGGACACTGCAGCCTTGATCAACCGGATGATTACACCCGCTACCTTAAGCAAAATTTTGACTATCAGCATATTGATAATCCCTACGGAACCGGCAGTGAAATGTATTATATTCCCCAGTTAGCCACAGTACCGGCAGCTAAACACCCCACCCGCTGGATAGGTGACCGCAGTGTCCGCTTTATCAGGGAACAGCAAAATGATCAGCCCTGGTATCTTTTCACCAGCTTTATTCACCCTCATCCTCCCTTTACGCCGCCGTCTCCCTGGCACCGCCTTTACCATGGCTATGACATGCCTCTGCCCCGCCTGCCTGCAGATTATGAAACCCTGCTGACTTATGTTAACAGAGCGCAAAACCGTTACAAAGGACGGGATGCAGGTCAGGATAAAAACCTGGTCCGACTTATTAAAGCCTATTACTATGCCTGTATCTCTTTTATCGATCAACAGGTAGGCCGTATGCTCAAAGCTCTGGAACAAAATAATCAGCTGGACAATACTTTAATAGTTTTTACTTCCGATCACGGCGAAATGCTGGGCGATCTTAACAGCTGGGGCAAAAGATCCATGCATGATGCTTCGGCGCGTATCCCCCTGCTTGCCCGTTTACCCGGTGTATTTCCGGCTGACCAACAATGCGCTACTGCTGTAAGTCTTATGGACCTGGCGCCTACTTTTCTAAACCTGGGCCGGAGCAAGCTTAATACACATACTGCAGAGGGTAAAGATCTGCTGCAGACTTTGAACAGTCCTGATAAAAACCGTTTTGTTTTTTCCCACTACGCTTATACAGCGCCGGTAAACCTTACCAACAGCAGAAATATTATTAAATATCCCCGGACAGAAAGAAAAAAAGAGATTGCCGCGACCTCAACTTATATGGCTGTAAATGAAGACTGGAAATACTTTTACAGTGCTCCGGATAACCGGGAGTTTTTATTTGACCGCAAACTTGATCCTGACGAAAACCGCAACCGTTACGGTATTGTCAACTATAATGACCAGGTCAGCCGTCTGAAGCACATCCTACAGAGGCATCTGCTGGACGGCGGTTTAAATGAAGGCATTGTCAACAATGACTGGAAAAAATTTCCCAAGCTGGAAACAGATACTAATCCGGATGCCGGCTTTATTGAACAGGGAGTCAGAACCCCCTGGTTTGATCCGGAAATACCAGGATATACTGATTAAAATTAAACACCTGTAAAAACAATCTTTATAAAATTCTTATAAAAGGTTGCATAACACTTTAAAATAAAAAAAATGCAAAAAAAAAATTATTTTTATTACTTTGCCTGTTTACCCTGGTCAGCGGTTATATTAAGTATGAAGACAAAAAAGGAGGGAAATATGAACATATTCAAATATTTTCCGCATACACCCAGAATATCTTATGATGAAACCCGGGCCGGTTTCTACCGCTATGCAGACCGGCTTTTCGGCGCCAAAAAACTTTGTCTGCGCGAGGGCACTATGGATAAAGAACTCATGCTGTGCCTGATCAATTATGTTAACAAATTGCCCAAATAAGCAAACACTTACCGCAAAATAGCCTGAAATATTATTTCCCCGCTTATTCAGGGCTTAAAGGCGGGAATTTTATCCAAAAAAAATAAAAATTACCGTTTTTTAGAACAATATACCGTAGATCAAAAGTGAAAAATGCCCCTGTTCATATTTTTCCCCTGTTGCATAAAACCGGTATTATTACGAGTTTCACTATTTTATAAAATACTTAATCTAAAACCAGTTAAAATACCGGTTTCCAACCAAATATTAGACGGAAATATTATAATATAATCTAATGCAGAATAAGGAATATGGTTTTTACAGATACTGTATAAAAAGGATATACAATCCTGACATCAGGTAATGGTCATATTATTCGTTGTTATGGTAAAACCCGTGCAGTAGGGTGTGATTTTTAATACCTGTAAAATTGCTTAACATGTTATATTTTGGACAC
>CAZFAK010000185.1:0-6288 GCA_964517045.1 uncultured Spirochaetia bacterium
GTCCAGGTAATATTAAAATTAGAATCAGCCACATGCTGGTTTGGTTTTACCAGGGTGATCAGAGGAGCGTTGGGATTGGGGTTCAGACCGGTTATTTCAACCTCGTCTACCGTAACACCGTAACCATAACCGCTTACGCCTTCAAACGCGATGTAGTAACTGCTGTTTGCCTCGGGCAGAGATAGCGTACGCTGGGTCCAGCTAAGCTGGGGGTTTATATAAGACTGCAGCAGGTTCCAGGCCGCAGTGGCATTGGTTCTGTAATAAACATGCAGTTCATCCTGGTCCCCGGTCCAGTCCTCCTGGGAATGATAAAAAGTCAGCGTAGTATTGGAGGTAAAGCCGTTGAAATTAATAGGCGGAGTTATCAGTTTGGTGGTGTCGCTATTAAAAGCATCAACATGAAACTCGGCATTATAACTGCCGCTGTAGGCATTGGAGATACTGTTTTGATTGCCGCTGATAAAATTCCAGTTAAATGAACCGGATACATATTCATAACTCCAGCCTGAAGGAATACTGCCTCCGTTTTCAAACCCCTCGGAAAAAACTACAGCAGAAAAAGAAGTATTGACCAGAAAAATAATGATGTATAATATTTTGACGGTGAGTGCTGCTGTTATATTGTATTTTAATTTCATTTATTTAACAAAAAAATACCAAAAAATGCAATTTTTACCTTATTAATCTTTTTTCTTACTATTTTTAACATATACACAACCGAAATGGGCAAAAAAAATAATGCATATACAATAAAAAAAATAACTTGACATATTCTGAATTTTGCCCTGATCCGGGATACAAACAGGATTATTATGTAAAGGTACAGATTACAGTTTCAGTAAAATTAAACTTCGATGGAAAGTCCTTCCCGCAGAGAGGTTATCTCCAGTTCCTTGCCGGCATAACCGCGGGCTTCAGCCTCTATAGCCTTTATCTGCTGGTCGTCAGCATTAGGCGCATGATGAGTAAGAAAAAGCCTTCGCGCTTTGACCTCTTTAGCTACTTTAACACAGTAATCAGGTGTACCGTGCCCCAGCCCGGGTATAAAGGCCGGAGTTCCCTTTTTAGTGAACTGGGAATCCATTATAAGGACATCACTGTCTTGCAGATGGGGCTTAAGTTCAACATGAATTCCATCTGTATTTTCATGATCTGTAAGTATGACCAGGGACTTGTTTCCGGCTTCAATACGGTAAGATAAAGTTTTTTGCGGATGGTTAACACAATCATTACATTTTATAACCATACAATCAGACAGATAAACACTTTCACTGTTTTTATTTATTTTAAATCTTTTTTTATCACCGGAGATTTCATTGTACTGCGGTTTACGTATCTTTTTAACGCCAAAGCGGGGGTGTATCAACATAATAAAATTACGCGGTTCGTTTATCTGTACCATCTGTTTGAACCGCTCTACCCTTTCGGAAATCTCGATCGGAAACACCGGCTTGTGCATTAAGTGAGAGATAGCTTTTTTAGCGCCTATAGTCTGATCCTGAGGACCGTAAAGCGAGATATCAATATCCGGGTCAGGAATATGCATATATAAAGACATTGTCAGTCCAATGGTATGATCATAATGGTAATGGGTCTGCATCAGAATAAGTTTTTTATAACCCTTGCTAAAATAGTAAGGCGAAGCAGTAAAAAAACCGCTGCCGGTATCAATAAATAATATAGTATTGGCAGGAAGAAAACGGGACTCAACAGAGAAACAGGTAGTATTTATACCAAAACCGGTACTGAAAATATTGCTTTTCGTTTCCAGATCTTTAACCGAGTTATAAAACTCCGGAATCTTGTTGCGGGCCGCTATACTGCCGCGGCATCCCCAGACTTTTAAACGTAAATCACTTTTATCTGACATATTTACTCCTTCCAGAAAAAAAATATTTTTATTAATTTTATAATGCCGCTGATTATATTGTAAGTGAATTTAAATTTTTTTTATTTTTTACAAATCAGAGCCGTTTTGCTCATAAACAAATATTACCAAAAAATTATAATATTTTCCTATAAGTTTCCGCGAATTATATTGACAATTCCCGGTCATTAAGTTATTATTAAACCAGGACATAAATTAATTAATGGAGTAAATTATGGCTGATTTGGATAAATTACATGAAGCAATAATCAAAGGCGATGCCAATACTGCCAAAGAGGTAGCCCAGGCAGTAGCGGATGAAAAAGGCAATGCCCGCGAAGCTATAGAAAAATATATGATTACGGCTATGGCAGAGGTAGGACGACGGTTTGAAGCTAATGAGTATTTTGTACCGGAGATGCTTATTGCAGCCCGGGCTATGAAAGGCGCTTTGGAAATATTAAAACCTCTTCTCGCTG
Source organism: uncultured Spirochaetia bacterium (assembly GCA_964517045.1). Taxonomy (GTDB): domain Bacteria; phylum Spirochaetota; class UBA12135; order COTS27; family CAZFAK01; genus CAZFAK01. Next base: position 2,350 of record CAZFAK010000185.1, read on the forward strand.
AAGATGATATTGAACCCAAAGGCAGAGTAGCTATCGGTACTGTTAAAGGCGATCTGCATGATATCGGTAAAAATCTGGTCTCTTCCATGCTTGAGGGCGGCGGGTTTGAAATTATTGATCTCGGAGTTGATGTAACCCCGGAAAAATTTACCAATGCTGTTAAGGAGAAAAAGGCAAATGTTATAGCTCTCTCTGCCCTGCTTACCACTACCATGCCGGCAATGAAAGATGTCATCCAGAATCTGAATAAAGAAGGTTTGCGGGAAAAAGTCAAGGTTATAATCGGCGGTGCCCCCATTACCCAAAATTATGCAGACGAGATAGGAGCTGACGGCTACAGTGATACAGCCAGTTCAGCTGTAAACATAGCTAACAAGCTGCTAACCTGACAAGATATGGGCGCTGCAAAACAGCGCCTGTTTTGCAGGAATAAAATAAATGGTATAATTCACATCACTATACATGCCCGGCATATCAAAAGTAATACAAAATAAAATAAAACGATACCAAAATTTTTATCAACAAAAAAGCAGATCACCGCTGGTCTGCTTTATACCCTGGATGCTTGAAGACCGTATTGATAAAAAAAAATATAATATAGACACACGTCCTTTAGATAAATGGTCTTTCCCTGAAGAATGTACAGCTTACATGGAAAATCGTTATAAAATAACCCGGGCGCTTACGGATATGACTGCAAGTATTAATGATGATTTTATACCTACTCTGATACCGCAGCTGGGCACCGGTATTAACAGCGCCTATTTTTCTCAAAGTGAGCTGACTTTTTCCAATATAACCTCCTGGAGCGAATGTGTTATTAAAGAGTGGTCTGATCTTGACTCTTTAAAGATAAATCACAAATCCCAATGGTACCAGGCATTGCTAAGCATGCTGCATAAAGCCGTATCCTTATGTGATGAAGATATCTGTGTGCAGACCTTTGAACATTTCGGTCCTATGGATATGGCTAATGCCTTGAGAGGCACTGCCCTCTTTACTGACATCTATGATGCGCCGGACAAGGTGAGAAGACTGCTTGATATCTCAGCTGCGGCTATTATTGAACTGGAGCAGACTCTTTTCCGGCAAATACCTTTTTATGAAAACGGAACTGTAATCTGGGGCTCCTGGACACCGGGTCATAACATTTTTTTATCGGAAGATAACAGCGATCTGATGTCGCCGGCAATATATAAAGAGTTCACCCTGCCTTTTACCCAAAAAATTGCCGCTGCTTTTGACGGCTGCTGGATTCATCATCATGCCAAAGGTATAAAAATACATACGGAGATAGCCAAAGTAAAAAAACTTAAAGCACTGCAGATCAGTCTGGACCCCTATGACCGGCGGCCCATTGACCAGCTGGAGGAAATAATAGCGGCTGACCCGGATACTGTGCATATTACACGGTGTGAACCAAAAGATGTTTATAAATATATTGACACCTTTAAAAAAGGACGGCTGATCATCTGGATAAGCAGTGACGATATTACAGAGGCTGCCCGGGCAGTTGACTATATAAAAAATAAAACCGCTTGAACTACAGGTCTTTGCTGCGTAATACCTGGTACCGGTAGCCCTGCTCACTTAAAAAGAGCTGGCGTTTAAGGGCATACTGCTGTTCAATAGTATTTTGGGAAACCACTGTATAAAAAATCGCTTGCTTGTCTTTTCCCGGACGCATAATCCTGCCTAGTCTTTGCGCTTCCTCCTGTTTGCTGCCGTAGTGGCCGGATAACTGGATAGCTATGGAAGCCGCAGGCAGGTCCAGAGCATAGGAACCAATATCAGAAATAGCAAATATTTTTAGCGCTCCTTTTTGAAAATCATTAAAGACTTTTTTTATCATTGTGGGTGAGCTTTTTCCGGTTAACAAGGGAAGGCTGTATTTATCTTTTAAGGCTTTAAGCAGTTCAATATATTTGCTGATAATAATATGTTCCTGCGAATGTCTGTTTAAAATCTTTTCACATACGGTTAATTTATTAAGGTTAAGGCTGGCCAGTTTCTGTTTCAACGACGCAGCTGAACGGTAATATTTAAATCTTGTCTCCCGCGCAAGGGGAACTCTTATTTCCCGGCAAACAGCCCGGGCAATCCAGCCCCGGCCTGCCATTTTTTTCCAGTCCTGCTTATAAAGACAGGGGCCGATAAGGTTATAAATTTTAGCTGCTGTTTTTTCATCTTTACCCGGTGTAGCAGTTAAACCTACCTTAAGCGTATTATAATAAAGAGGCAGATTGTTTATCAGAAAATCATTTATAAACTGACATTCATCAAAAATAATCAAGCCCCGGCAAGTATCCTGCAGCAGCTTACAGTTGCGTGAGTTTAACTGACTGTAGGTTACTATAGTTACCGGCGCAGTCTGTCCGGTTTGGTTGTAATCAGCTATAATTTCTTTTTTCAAACCCGGTTTCTGTATAAGCTCCCGCTGCCATTGCTGGTTGGCGATTTTATGGGGAGTTATGATCAGGGTCCATACTTGTAAAGTAGTTAAAATTTTAATTCCGGCAACCGTTTTACCGGCGCCGCAGGGCATAACAATTATGCCGCTTTTATGACTGCGGGTAACCGCAGCTGCGGCCTCCAGCTGATAATTCCGGTAGGAAAAAGCTGGTTTCTCCCCTGCTGCTAACTTGTCGCTTTTTGAGCCCTGTTTCAAGCAGAACTGCTCTTTAATATTAAAATCATGATTAAATAATTTTTCCTTAACCTTATAAAGACGTGATAACGGCAAAATATAGCTGTTACCCTGCCGGGATAATTTCAACTCATTTTCCAGCACGCGTCTTAATATTTTTATATCACTTTGACTGGTATCCGGTAATAAGCTTAACTGCTGACCTGCTGCATCCTGTTTAATAAGGATACCGGCGTAACGTCTTACCCAGGTATTAATTTTATCCTGAAAAGCAGGGGGAATATTGCCGCTGGTATATTTGCTTAGTTCAGCCAAAGTACCGGATATATTAATATCAAGATCAAGGGCATTCCATACAGCAACTTTACTTAACTTATAGGTTTGTACATATTCCGGAGCGCTTATTAATACGGCAATTTTACTTATCTCTGTTTGTAAAAAATCAATAATTTTTTTTTCAGCTGTAATTTCCAGCAGCAGCCGGTCACTGCCTTGAATTAAAAGTGGTTTATCAGGTGAGCGTGTCAATGGTATATCTGATTATTAATCGTGTTTAAGGGAATTTATAAATTGCGCGCGGTTGTCAGCTTTAAAAAAAGCTGATCCTGCTACGATAACGTCAACCCCGGCAGCGCGTATCTCTGCAGCGTTCTGTGTATTTACACCACCGTCTATCTCTATAGCAAAATCAAGATTATGGCTTTCCCGGTATTTTTTCAACGCCGTAACTTTATTCAGCACCTCTTTTATAAAAGACTGGCCGCCGAAACCGGGATATACACTCATTACCAGCACCATTTTTACTGTATGCAGTACCGGCAGTATCAGTTCCGGCCGGGTATCGGGATTTAGAACAATAGCAGGCATAACCCCATGCTTTTTAATCAGCGCAATACTTTTTCCGTAATCCCGGCTGGCTTCTGCCTGAAAACTGATAATATCAGCACCGGCGCGGGCAAAGGCCGGAATATATTTATCCGGATCAGTGATCATCAGATGAACATCCTTGACTAGTCTGGTTCCGGGCGCTATTGACTCCAGCACTACCGGTCCGTAGGATATATTGGGGACAAAATGGCCGTCCATTACATCATAGTGCAGATAGTCAGCCCCGGCATCTGCCATGGACTTCAGTTCAGAACCCAGGTTACTGAAATCAGCAGAGAGAATGGAAGGGGCAACTTTTACCATAAAATAATTATACCATGACCGACGGGGCTATGCAGGAACCAGTCTGCCGGGGTGTGATTTTTAATACCTGTAAAATTGCTTAACATGTTATATTTTGGACA
>CAZFAK010000186.1:0-6259 GCA_964517045.1 uncultured Spirochaetia bacterium
GAAAAAACAGGGGACGGCATAAACTCACGCAGTCCCCTGTTTATCTGGGAAAACCCTGATGACGCTGATAATGACAATCTTCATTTCAAACTGCAGGTGGCTGATGATTTTCTTTTTACAATAAATGTGATCACTATTGACAGCAGTATGGATAATACCGGGTTCAGCCCTTTTCTGCCTACAGCTCCGGGAAGCGGCACGGTATCCTATAACTGGACTGCCCAGGGAGAGCCTTTATTCAACAGCGGTACTACGCACTGGTGGCGGGTGGCAGCCATAGACCCGGCAGGCAGCGGCAGTTTCGGACCCTGGTCAAAAGCGCAAAGTTTTACGGTTGATACTGCACTTACCAACTCTGTCTGGTATCAGACTACGGCAGATCAGTTTCAACAGGATGGTCATCCCGGCCTGAGTATAACTGCAACCGGTGATGGAGGCGTAATTCTCAGCGCTGCCGGCGGAGGTCTGACCAATATTTTCGGCCCGGAAGGTTTTGAAGGAGGGGATTTTCCTCCGGCCGGCTGGGACAGCTACAGCGGCCCGGCTAATACTTCCGGAAATGAATGGTACCGCGGAAACCTTTCTACTCCCTACGGCTCAGGCGCGGCTGTAATTGACTATGACGGCACCCAGGTTGTAGATCAGGTACTAACCACGCCGGAAATAAATCTGGCCGGATATACAAACTGCAGTCTCTTTTTTTATCTAAATCAGGAAATGGGTTATGATGATGTTTTGAGTGTGGAGATAAGCACTAACGGAGGTGGCGGTTATACGGTAATCGCAGCCTGGACCAATTTTTTCGAACCGGATTATATCTGGCAGCAGATGAATGTTGATTTATCCGCTTACGATCATAAAATGATTAAATTGGCTTTCCGCTATTATCAGCCGAGTGATGACTGGGACTGCGGCCTGGATCAGATAAGCATTCAGGGATATGATACAGGGACCGGTATGCTGATCAGCCCGTCCATTTGCTACAATGATTTTCCCGGACTGAAGTACGGCTGGGGAGAACTGGAACTGACAAAAAACGGGACATTGGGGCTGATCAGCGTAGATGTTGAGTACTGGGACGGAAGCAAGTGGCAGCTTTCGCCTGAACGGGGAATTGTTGATCCTGCAAATTATCCCCTGGCAAAACTAAGCCGGACAGAACATGGTCTGATCAGGCTGGTTGGTCAGTTTTTAAACAGCGGCGGCCCGCCGGAAATGCTGGACTGGACTGTTAGCGTGAACCGGGTACATACTTTTACAGTAAGCAAAAATATTGATATCCCTGACTGCAATATAGCTACCAATTCCCAGAACCGGACTATAATGGCTGTAAAACTGCTGGATAACGGCGCCGGACATAAACTGGACAGTTTTGCGGTTAAAAATCTGGGCAGTGCTGTAAGTTCGGATATCAGTGCGGTTAAACTCTGGCATGATGTCGGCTCAGCAAGCAGTAAATGGGACAGCGGTGATGTTCTGATCGGTTACCTGAACTGGAACGCGGGAAATAACTCCTGGTCCAACGGCAGCCTTTATTACAGCGGTGATATGAGTACTCCCGGGATGCCGGTTGTAGTTACTGTGGATGTAGCGCCTGGAGCAGTCATAGGAAGTACCTTGCAGGCTGTTATACCTCCGTTAAGTGCGGGCTGTCACAGTAATGCGTTCGGCCCGGCGGTCTCTGTATCCAACAACGGTATTCAGACTATATCTCCGGCTGCGGAAAGTGTACTTCTAATCAGTGATCTGAATGATACCGGCAGCGCAGATATGAACGCGGTTGAATCAATTCTTACCGGTTATGGCTACAGTGTGATCAAAACCAATGCCAGTAATACTGATCCTGCCTCCTGGCCTGATTATAAATACCTGATATGGAACAGTGAGGATGACCTCACCCCGCTCAATGATGAAAACAGTACGACAGTTCAGTCCCTGGTGGATTATGTTGACAGCGGCGGTCTGCTAGCCATATTTGGCGGTGAAGTGGGTTTTATTGCAGATTGTAACGGCTACAGCAATTTTAAAGACCGTGTACTTAATATTGATACTTGGTGGGGCGATATCGGCGGCTCTTATCTTGATACTGCAACTACCAATTTTATCAATACTAATAACGGCATTCCAGCCAGTATTGAGTTAAACAATTCTCTTAGCGGAGCTGAGATTGATTCCTTATATGGCGATAGTGAAGGTATTGTAGTATATGATTTTCTGGGATCAACCAATCAGATAATGTTTGCCTATGACAGAATACCTTCCACCCCTGAAAAGGGACAAATAGTCTTTGGTGCCTTTAAATATACTGTAATAAAAAGCGCTGGTGATGAGGATATCCTCTTGTATAATATTATGCAGTGGCTGCAGAATGAAAGTCCGCCTGATGCCCCGGGGGGGATGCTTACAGACGGGATATTTGAAAACAGTGCGGTTCTTAATCAAACACCTGTTTTAAGCTGGAACTATTATGACGCTGACAATGACCCGCAATTGGCCTGGCAGGTACAGGTGGGGAGTGTGCCCGGACAGAACGACCTGATGGACAGCGGTATTATTTCCAATAATAACACCTCGGTTAATTACAGCGGGCCTTTTTTAAACAGTGAATCAACTTACTACTGGAGCGCCCGGGTGTGGGATGCACAGGGTGTGGAAAGTGACTGGGGTTCTACTCATTTTACTATGGGTCTTTTCAGCTCTCCTCCTTCAGCCCCGGAAAATATATCACCGTTAAATTTTGCCGAGATCGGCAGTAATAGTTTCAGTACTGAGCCCTCTTTTACCTGGCTGGTGCCTGATGACGCCAATGGAGATGACCTTCACTTTAAGATACAATGGGCGGAAGACAGGTATTTTACTGTTAATGTAACCACGAGAGAGAGTACGAATAATATGACCGGCTTTTCTCCGGTTTTACCTGTAAGCGAAGGTGCGGGCAGTATTACTTATCAGGTACAGCCCGCTGATGTGCTTATGCATGGAAAAACCTACTGGTGGCGGGCAAGCGCTGTAGATGTAAGCGGCAGCGGCCAGTACGGCAGCTGGTCAGAACCGACCTCTTTTACAGTGAATACCAATTTGACAGAGTATGCATGGTATCAGAGTACCGGAGGCCAGCTGGGGGAAAATGTTTTAAACGGTGTAGTGGTTACCAATACGGATGACGGTTCCCTGGTGATTGATCCGGCTGCCGGGGGAACAGCGCAAACAGCTTACGGCCCGGAGGGTTTTGAGGGTATGTTTCCGCAAACCGGCTGGTCAGTTTTTGCCGGTCCCTTAAATACTTCCGCAGAAGAGTGGCATGATGGCGATTTTGTATCGCCGGACAATACTCTTTACGGATCCTATGCTGCTATTATAAGTTATGATACGCCTAATGTAGTTGACAGTATTTTACAAACTGAAGTATATGACATGACATCTTATACATCTTCTGAATTAAAATTCGCTTTAAATCAAAGCGGCGGCTTTGATGATGTGGTCTATATACGGGTAGTAGAAGACGGCAGCGGTATAACCAACACAGTGGCAGCTTTCAGCAACAGTGTGGAGCCGGATTACAGCTGGGATATACAGACCGTGGATCTCAGCGCTTATGACGGAAAAAAATTCCGGGTACAGTTTAGATATTATCAGCCCAGTGATGATCAGAGCGCCGGTGTAGATGTTGTAGAGGTCAGAGGTATTTACAGCGGAAATAAAACCGTAGTTACTGGTCCGGTTGATTTTAACAGCTTTCCGGACAATGTACCTCGCTGGGGCTTTTTAAGCTACAACGCTGATCTGACTTCAAGCAGTATTATCATTGATATAGAGTACTGGAACGGCTCCCAGTGGCTGGATACACCTTATACCGGATTAAGCAGCAATAATATTGATCTTTATAATCTGGATCCCGGTTTTTATGATATTATCCGTCTGAATGCAGAGTTCAAGGACCAGGGCCAGTCCCCGGAACTGTTTGACTGGCGTTTAACCCGCCAGTATCCGCCGACGCAACCTTATACTGCCAGTAATATGTCTACCGGTATCCAGTATACCAATATTCAGGAAGGAGTTGAACTGACAGCTTCTGGTGAAACTTTGGTAATCCTGAATAATGACCATAGTAATGCGGTTACAATTTTTAATAAAAATAATATTAAAATCATCAGTTTGGGCTGGAAAGAGAGCAGGATCAATACCCAGTCTCTTTTTACCGGCAGCGGCAGCAGCAGTGCTTTTTATATAAGTAATTCGACCGGAATAACTCTGCAGGGATTTACAATGCGCAACTGGCAGCAGGGTATAAAAGTCTACGGCAGCAGCCGTTATAACTTTATCGCCAATAATATTATAACTAACTGTAATGCCGGCCTGGGTTATTTTAACAGTTCTTCTTTCAATACCAATGTCTCTAATGAGATAAGCGGCAACACCAACGGGATCGTTATCAGTAACAGCCAGCAGGATTATTATTTCAGCAACAATATTCATGATAACCAGAATGCCGGTGTACTGATTACTGCCAACAGCTTTTCCAATTTTATCATCAGTAATAATATTGAAATGAACCTAAACAGCGGTATAGTACTGAACGGCTCTTTCAGTCCGGGCTGGAATACCAATTTTATTTTAAGCAATAATATACACCGTTCTGTTAATCAGGCCGGTGTGGTTTTTATCAATGCCGGTTTTACCATGTTTAGAGAAAACCGTGTTTTCAAGCAGACCAATGCCGCCGGTATTTTTATTGATCAGCAAAGCTGCAGTAATTTTATAAAAGGGAACGAAATATTTTCCAATAACGGCGACGGTATCCGGCTGGCGCATGATAACGCTGATTTTAATGATATCATTTCCAATCATATATATGAAAATGAATATGCCGGTATCTATATTAATGACAGTGATTTTGGTGATATTCTGCGTAATCTGATCACTGAAAACCGGGGGGATGGCATATATATTAATGGTTCAGCCAATGCGGTCAGGGTAATTAATAATACACTTTATAATAATGCTGATGACGGTCTTGCCTGGCCGGGAACTATGGATGGACAGATTATCAATAATATTTTCTGGACCAATGGCAACAGCTTCGGCGAATACGGTGCCACCCATACAGGCGGCGGAAACGTAGTTCTGGCTAATAACCTTTTTTGGGAAAATCATGAGGGGAATTATAACGGCTCTTATATTTTACCAACTTCCAATATCTCCGGCCAGAATCCGCTTCTTGACCAAACCAACCTGTTTGAGATTACAAGCCAGTTCAGTCCGGCGGTCAACAGCGGCAGTAATCACCAGGCTACGCTTGGCGCTTTGAAAGGGCCGGCTCTGGATATAGGATGGCTGGAATATGATTTTACTCTACCTGCAGTGGCTTCCAATACAAATACCTTAGCAGCTTACGCAGCTATTCAGACGGCTGTTGACAGTGCTGGTCAGGGAGAAACTATTATTATATTTTCCGGCAGCTATAATAAAGCCATCCGTCTGGTCGGCAAAACCAATGTTAATATTATAACAGAGAGCTGGTATAAAAGTAATGATAATACCATGACTATTTTTAACGGTACCAATAACGGAAACGCTGTTTTACTGTCCAACTCCTCTGGTAACAAAATACAGGGGTTTTCTATCCGTAACTGGGATAACGGATTAAAAATATATGGTAACTCGCGATATAATATAATTGCAGATAACCTGATCTGCAGCAATACAACCGCTGGTATAATGCATGATAACTCCATGTCCTATAATACTAATATAGCTAATGATCTTTTCGGAAACCAGGCCGGAATTTTAATTTCCAATTCTCATCATGATTATGCTTTCAGCAACCGTATCCATCATAATACTAACGGTGTATATATAGTGGGCATTTCCTATTCCAATACGATTACCAATAATGATATTTTTTCCAATCAGGACAGTGGCGTTAATATTAACGATGATAATGCGGATGATAACCTGATAACTGCCAATACTGTTTATGATAACGGGATCAGGGGGATCATGGTTGTTTACGGGGATAATAATCAACTGGAGTATAATTATATTGACAATAATCAGAATGGTATGCATCTGGCGGGCAGTGCTTACTCCAACACTCTTTTCAGCAACCGTTGTTTTAATAATACCACCGGTATTTATATAGGTGATACCACCACTGATTATAATATAATTACAGCCAATACCCTGGCCAGTAACTCTTATGGTATTGTGCTGCGTAACGGTGATTTTAACCGTATTACCAATAATAACCGGATTTGTT
>CAZFAK010000187.1:0-4679 GCA_964517045.1 uncultured Spirochaetia bacterium
GAAAATTCGCAGCGCCGGTATATAATATTATGCGCGATAAAGGTTTTCAAGCCGGCTACCACCTCTTTGGTTAACCCGCCGAGCAGCCCGCGCCAGTTATTACCCTTGATCAGACAGTCCTGCATAGTAATATCACGGGTATAGGTGGCTGAAGCTACGCCAGAGCCCATCTCGATGCCCGGGCCGCCATTGGAAAAAAAAGTACAGTCTTTGATTACTACGTTGGAGGAAATTCCCAGGAAAAAAGAGTCACGCGCGTTGAAACGGAAATGACAATCCTCAAAAAGCCCGTCGTTAAAGTTTTGGATAAACAACGGCTGCATCGCGAATTTTTCCCAGGTCAGACCAACAAGGCGTACATAACGCCAGGAGTGAAATTGATATGTTCGGTATTCAGGGGTATTGATATTTGAAGGATAGCGGGTGACTTCGATACAGTCACTGGCAGATATGGCCGCGGCCGGTTTTATGTAAAGATATCCACCATCAAACCAGGAGCAGTTATTTTCACCGGCGGCCTGGGCTGCGTCTTCACAGGGCAGGAGCAGACTGTCATTTATAAAAACCTGGTCCCGGTATGGCCCCACATTGGTTGTAGGCATGTATTTCCAGTCTGGTCCGGCACCAAGGGAGTTCATGGGGATGCGCCAGGTATCTGCTGCGGTCTGGGTCCAGTTTGCGTAAGGGATATTACTGACCCCGGTAAAAACTACGGTTCCCGGTATTTCAGCTTCAATAGACATGCGTCCGCTCAGTTCATGCGTATTTCCCCAGCCGACAGCACCGCCGGTCATGTTTTCTTTACATAGATAATGCCCGGGACTGATCAGGATGCGGGTGTTTAAGCCATGATAAACATTAGATTTGAACATATTTCCAATCACTACGTCATTCAGTTCCTTGAAAGGATTGGCCGGACTACCGTCACCAGAGCCGGGTTCTGTATTGGAAACGTCTACATAGATGGTACAGTCATAGGTGATGTCCCATGTATCAGGATCAATGTCACTACCCCAGGCCGGGTTAGCCCAAAGTAACCAGATATTACTTATTACAATAAAAAAAAGGATTTTTAAAAAATTCATCGTTATTTCCTGCTTAATACAATTATTCATTATCAGTATATAATTTTTGGCCGGTTTTGTCTTTAGCGTTAAAATTAGAAATTTAGCCAAAACAATTAAGATTTTAATTGCCTGTTTACTTTTTACAAGTTATTATATTGCAATTTATTATGATAACAGCTTTTAATAAAAAATATAATTTACCCCAAACAACAAACTGATTTGTATGTCTGTTTTACAGTAAATTTACAAAATTTAAGAAAAAAACAGCTTTAAGAGGGGAGCGAGTTCAGTATTTTTTTCCCCATTTACTGTTACCTGATCCGGCTTTCATTTTAGAGTTCTGCTCATTGACCGCTTCCTGCCAGCCGCTAAAGTCTACAAACCCGCCTGCGGTTTGAAAGGGCCGCGCTTCAGTACTGGCATATTCGTTATTACGGAAAACCGCTGTATCCAGAAAATCTTTATAGCCTGGTTTATGAGACCAGTCATAGTAATTGATCACCAGCATTTTACCGCTTATTTTACACTCTTCAAAAATATTGTTGGTCGGCGGTACTTTTTTCCAGGGAATTTGCGCTTTGGTTTCAAAGTTGCGCAGGTTTTCCCGTTTATGCTGGATCACGCCGATCTGGGCCACGTGATTGTCTTTCAGGGTGCAGCGCTGCAGGGTCAGGTTTTGGGCTGCGCTGTTGTAAAGGCCGGCGTTATTTTTTTTCATTACCGTATCCTCGATCAGGATCGGACCGAGGCTGTACTCGGCAAACAAGCCGAAGCCGTTTTTTTTCCTGTCAAAAGAATAGTTTTCATTCAGGACCGCGTTGGAAACATGGATATTGATCATATCCCAATCCAGCCACAAACCCTGCCCCACATTTTTACAGGCAGTCAGGTTATAGACCGAGACATCATGGGCAACACAGATTTTCAGACCGGCAAACAGCCAGTCATCCCAGCCTCCCCACCAGGCGCGCCAGCCGTTATTGGTGGCTGTGCAGTTTTCAAAGCGGACATTTTTCAGGGTGTGCATATTAAAACCGTTGGCGCCGTTCAGGCTGGCGCTTACATTTTTTACAGTAGCGTTTTCCACATGATAAAAATTAAGGGCAAACCAGTTGTTATGGTAAAGCTTGAGATCTTCAATCAGAATCTCTTTGCAGTTTTGAAATTTGCAGGCCATGGACTCGGGCGGGCTGGCCGCATGCCTGATCACCAGTCCCTTGAGGGCGATCTTACGGGAGTCAGCAAAATCAACTAGCTGTCCGGCCCGTTTGGACCAGTCCTCCTCAGCCGGCCGTACAGATACATATACTTCCTGTTTTTCAAGATCCGGGTATTTAACTACAATTTCATTATCATCAATATAAAAACAGTTAACATTGGTTTTTTTCATTTCCCGTTTATCCAGTACCTGTAAAAGTAATTTATCATTAACAGTAACAATTTCACGTTGTTGTCCACGTAAAGTCATCTTGCCGATATTCATGGGCAGAGGTTTATCATAGGGCTTGAAGTTATAAGGCCAGGCATGGGTGTAGTACCCTCTTTTTTTTTCCCAGTCTGTAAAGCGGTCCGCGCCTTCAATAACCGCGGTACCGGTTTGCGCAGCTTCGATTACCAGGGCTGCGCCCGGTTCCCAGCCGCTGACTTGCAAAGTTTCCGGATAACTGCCTGGGTTAAGAATCAGGCGGACACCCTCTTTTTTTTTGTAGGCATGTTTGTTGGCCAGTTTGCAGCCCTGATTCAGGGTTTTTAGCGGCGCAGATCGGCTGCCGACAGCAGTGTCATCACCTTTTACCGGATCAATATAAAAAACTTTGGGACAGTTCTGCTCATTGAAAATAATCTGTTTCACACCTGCGGACTGGGCAAAGGTAAGCGCCGTGCTTAAAATACTGCTCATAATTATGCTTTTGAAAAATTTAAACAACATTTTATCTCCTTACTAGTTATTTTAAAAACAGTTCAATTACCGGTACAGCACATGGTTTGGCAATCGGCAGTTTCAGGGATAAAACCCCTTTGTTTGTTTCCCCGGCCGTGGCTGCCTGCCAGTCAGCGCGGCCGTTAAAAGTGATTTCCGAAGCATCATGCAAGAGTTGAGCGTAGGCTATTTTGCCCTTCATTCCTGGTAAAAATAATTCCCCTGTGGCAGGCCAGCTAAATACATGTAAGTAAAGCCGGTTGCTTTCCGGATGCCAGGTCAGGCGGCAGTCTTGCGGAGTTGTAAAGTTTTCCGGGGCAAAAGTACAGCCGTAGATTGCCCGGCTGTTTTTTGCCATCCAGTTACGAAGTCCCTGGAGCCGTTCATTGACCCGCACATCAAATTCGCCGCGGGCGGTTGGTCCCACGTTGAGCAGCAGGTTGCCCCCTTTACTGACAGTATCTACCAGTAGTTTAATCAGCTGGGGGACGTTTTTCCAGGTATATTCATCCCGAAAATAACCCCAGGAGCCGGAAAAGGTCTGGCAGGTCTCCCAGGGAATCAGATTGCCTGTTTTGTCTTTGGGCGGGTTCTGCAGCATGCATTGTTCCGGCGTAATGAAATCCCAGCCCCAGTTTGTGTGCTGCAGGTCGAGGCGGTCGTTGATCAGCATTCCCGGTTGCTTTTTACGAATCATTTTAACTAGATTTTCAGATTGCCAGGTCTCTCGTCCTTTCTGCATAACCTTATTTTCATGGTCATAAACTGAAAAGTCAAGAAAGAGTAGATCAATCTCACCGTAATCAGTCAGGAGTTCAGTGACCTGGTTATAGATATAATTTGCGTAACGCTCTGGTTTGCGTTTTTTATCCTTTTTTGCAAACTCCGCGTTGTCGCGTTGGGGGTGGTGGCAGTCTGTAGTATAATCCGGATGGTGCCAGTCAAGCAGAGAGTAATAAATACCAATGCGCAGTCCGGCCTCACGGAAGGCTCTGACAAAAATTTTCAGCAGATCTTTTTTATAAGGTGTATTGGTACATTTGTAATCTGTAAAACGGCTGTCCCAAAGACAGAAACCTTCATGGTGTTTGGCAGTTAGTACTACATATTTCATACCTGCAGCTTTGGCAGCACGGGCCCACTCTGCCGGGTTGTATAGATCAGGATTAAAAGCTTTGAAATATTTTTTATATTCTGCAGTGGTTATTTTTTCCTTTGCTTTTACCCATTCATGTCTGGCAGCCAGAGCATAAAGCCCCCAGTGGATAAATATACCCAAACGGTTATATTGCCATCTTTTTAAATTTAACTTTTTTTTCGGGTCCATTTTTAATTCCAGTACCAATAATATTACCATAGTACCTGGCTGTTGACAAACAGTTTTTATATTTATTATTCAAAGTATACTATGCAAAATTTATGTGTCTTTAGCAAGAGGGATTACCTTTTATCTGTAACGTTTATCTGACACTGATTTTTGCTGCTTTTTTAACAAAAAACGGTTTCTGCTAAAGACTATTTATATTTTTAGGCTTATAATTTAACGTTCATAGTATGAAAGGATTCTATAATGGCAGCTGAAGTCCAAAATGTAGTTTTAATTATTTCCGATCAGCACCGTCACGATTATATTAAAGCTAACGGAGCTGACTGGATGCATACTCCCAACCTGGATAATTTTTTTGCCGGGA
>CAZFAK010000187.1:4689-6250 GCA_964517045.1 uncultured Spirochaetia bacterium
CCGGGAGTACTGTTTTGGACAAGGTTTATACCACTACGCCGTTATGTGCACCGGCCCGTATATCACTTACTGCCGGCCGTTATGCAATGAATACAGGTTGTTTCGGTAACCGGCATAATATTGATCCTGATACACCTACATTTCTGCAGCAGTTGCGGCAGGCGGGAATCCGTACGGCGCAGATCGGCAAACTGCATCATTTTACCCATGGTCCGGGGTCGGATGTTTCCCAGAATGATGACATTATTCAAAAGCTGGGTTTTGATTCTCATCTGGAGACCTGCGGCAAACAGGGTGCCGGCTATATTCACAGCCACTGTGCTTTTACAAAATATTTAAACAGTCTCGGCAAGAGAGAGGCCTTGTGGAAGTGGTGCGGAGATTTCGGCAAGAATAACGGTCAGGCAAAAAACTATACCCCCTGGGTTTTTGATGATCTGCCGACCCAGGATGAGTTTATTACCAGGGAGGTGGAAAAGTTTATCTCCCAAAGTGATCCTGATCAACCGTTTTATCTGCATGCCGGCCTGGTTGGACCTCATCCGCCGTTTGACGCACCGGTTAAATGCCGCTCTTATTATGACAAGGTTAAACCACCGCATGATGATGAATATACGATCGAAGATCTTAAAAACTGGCGTGCTTACTGTTCCTGTATTACTGAGATAGATGAAAAAGTAGGCCGTATTATTAAAGCGTTAAAAGATAAAGGTATCTATGATAATACACTGGTGATATATACTTCGGATCATGGTGAATATGCTTCGGAAAGAGGGCGTTGGCATAAAAGCGGCATGCATGAACCATCAGCTCATATTCCCCTGGCAATTCGGGTGCCCGGCAACACAAAATCCCGTCGCATCCAGGCTCTGGCTGAATTGCTGGATATAGGCAGTACAGTCTGTGATTTTTTCGGAATAAAAAATCACAGACTGGACCAGGGTAAAAGTCTCTGGCCTTTGTTAAAAGGAGAAACCAGGGAACACCGGCCCGATATTTTCAGTGAGATGGGAAGTGATAAAATGCTGTACGACGGACGTTATAAACTGATGTATGGTGATCTTACCAGGGATACCAGAAAAAAATGGCAGTCTCCGCCGTATAACGGACCTGGTTTTGGACGGCCGGTTAATCTTCCCCCTGACCGGATATCCCTGTATGATCTTCATAATGACCCGCATGAGCATAATAATTTAGCTGAAAAGAAGGGGTTTAACTCTCTTTTGGAGATTATGAAAGAGAAACTTCTGAAAAGGATTATTACCAATGTACAGGACCGTCCTCTGGATAGTTCCAGTGTGCTGTAGGTATATAGTTAAGTTAATATACAGTTATACTAAAATTTTTTTATGTTTTTAGTAAATTGTATGCTGCCAAAATTAAGAAAGGATTTGTAAGGTTTAAATATGAATGTAGAGTCAAAAGAAGCTGCTGCAGAAGAAAACATTATCAAGGCCCGGAACTTTTTCAGTTTTGATGATTCCAGTCTGAGTTTTATAATCAAACGTCCGGATACGCCTCAACCCTGGATTAATTATTTATCCAATGGAACAATGCATGC
>CAZFAK010000188.1:0-6238 GCA_964517045.1 uncultured Spirochaetia bacterium
AAAGAACCGGCGCTCGGGCCGGCTTTGGCTTCAAACATAATGTGCAACCCTGCACTTGAGGTGGGAGTTGAGCAGCGGTAGTATGCAGGAGTAAGTCTACCGTGGCTATCCCTATACTTTTCACTGCAGTTTTGAAACAAAAGTTTGGCTTCCAGTTCTTTTGCTTTTTTATTGTAATTATATTACAATTTCCTATGGTTCCTACAGAGACTGATAAAGATAAAAAGATTAAAAGACTTGAGCAAAAGTTAAAGGAAGCAGACCGCATTATTGATGTTTATAGTAAGGTAACGGAATTGAACCGGGAGCAGATGCTTCAGCTCAGTGATACTATTGACGCCCAGGAAGCCACGCTCGAGCTCAGCCGTAATGAACTGCTGCACAAAGATGCTGTTATTAAAGCCCAGGAAAATGTTGCCGCGCTTACAGCCCAGGAACGGAAAAGCAGTGATGATACTATTACTGCGCTGGAATCAACCTTCAATCTTTCTGCTGCAGAAAAAAAAGATCTCTACCACCTTATAAAAGCTTTATACTCCGTAATTGAACTGGCCGGTAATGAAAAACGTTCCCGTGACTCTCTGCTGCAGGCTTATGAACGGCTGTTAGCTCTTTCCGCCGAGGAACAAAAACAATTACTAACAGACTTACAGAAGAAAAAGATCGATTACGACAAGATTGCGCAACTGCTTTTTTCATGACAGCTACCTCTTTTTTTATTGCCTTTGAAGGTCTTGACGGCAGTGGTAAGGATACGGTTTTAAACCGTATTTTCCCGCTGTTTTACACAGCTGAGAGTTCACCTTTGTTTATCAGTAAATTTCAGCGTGTACTGCGCACCAGAGAGCCGACTTCTGCTTCGGTTTACGGCCGTAAAATTATTGCCGGACTGCAGGACGGATCTTTGTCTTCCCGGCCCGGTGCTGCGGTTGCCTCCTGGTATATTAAAGACCGTAAGATGCACTCCTCTTTGATAAAGAAAAACATGACGGCCGGAGTTATTGTTTTAAGTTCCCGCTATGATCTTTCCACTTATGCCTATCAAATGGCTATGGGTGTTTCGTTTAAAGATATATACCGAAAACATGCTTACGGTAGGCAACGGGGAGCTGTTATTCCGGATCTGACCTTATATTTCAGATTAACCCCGGCTGCTGCTATGAAGCGTATATCATCCCGCCTGCAGCAAAAAGAAGCTTTTGAGAAAAAAGCTTTTTTAAAAAAAGTTTATAACTGTTATAATAAAGCGCTTACCCGATTAAAAGAAAAAGATCAGCGCCGGATTGCAGTTATAAATGCCGCGGTCGGCAGAAAGAAAGTACTTTCCGGTACAGTCAACGCAATTAAAAGATCTCTTTTTTGAAAGCGGTTTGTCAACTAAGATCTCGGTAATAATTCCCGTATATAACCGGCAGCATTTTTTATCTGCCTGTCTTGATTCAATCCTGGCTCAGACATACCAAGACTGGGAATGTATTGTAGTTGATGACGGCTCGGATGATTTAAGCACTGCTGTTATTAATACATATGCGGAAAGGGACAAACGGTTTTTGCCTTTATACTGTAAGCATCAGGGTGTTATTGCTGCTTTAAATACGGGTTTTAAACAAGCACGGGAAGAATTTGTCTGCCGTTTTGACAGTGATGATATTATGCCGGCAGCGCGTCTTGAGCAGCAGGTAAGAGTGTTACGCAAGCTGGGAAGAGGTAACGTGGTTTGCGGTAAAGTTAAATGTTTTTGCGCCGGAAAACCGGGAAGGGGATATAAACGTTATGTTGACTGGTTAAACCGGATGGACCAGCATGATGATTTCAAAAAAAACATATTTATTGAATGCCCGTTTGTTTCAACTTCCTGGCTGGCGTATAATCAGGATATAAAAGAGCTGGATTTTTATGATGAAAATATTTATCCTGAAGATTATAACCTGGCTTTTAAAATGATCACGGCCGGCTATAAGATACACTCCCTGAAAGATATTGTTTTATACTGGCGCGATCACCCGGAACGCATTTCCCGCACACGGTCTGAATACGCTGATCAGCGTTTCTGGGATCTGAAACTACACTATTTTTTAAGATATTTTGCTGATTCCCGGCAAATTTATATCTGGGGAGCGGGCCGTAACGGTAAGAAACTTTTTAAAAAGTTATACGCTTACAGCCGTCAGCCGCATGGTTTTATTACCGACAACCGGCAGAAACAGGGCAATACTCTTTACGGATGCCGGGTAATTCCACCGGCTGCGCTCCCGCAAAATGTAATGGTTTTGGCAGCCGTAGCAGCACGCGGAGCGCGCGCCGAAATCCGTAACTATTTGCTCCGGGCCGGTAAAACAGAGTTGCGCGATTTTTATATTTTCTGTTAGCAGTTTATGGATTGCACTCAGAAGAAACTCAGCTGCGGGCTGCTGTCAGCCAGTTTTTCCAGAGTCTCTTTTTGCCCCAGCGGTTCCAATACCATGCGGGCTACGGGTAACAGCTGTTTGTGAAGGTAATGAGCAGTATCAGGTATCTGTTCTTTATGGGGCTGGTAAGGCTCAACCCCGTTTTTCGTATAAAGAAATTTTATATATTTCTCCGGTTTGTGCCGCAGCATGCGGGCAGCCTGGATATGCGGCGGGAAGGGTGCCTCGTATTCGCTCAGTTTTTTGGTTATTTTTTTATAGTAGGTACAGGCAGAACTGACGGCCGGTTTTTTTAATTTGTCTTTATAAGCGGTAATTGTCTGCTCTTGTGATCTGTTTTGCAGGATGTTTTTTAACAACTCCTCCAGAAAATCATTGGCCAGCAGAGTCCAGTCCCCGCTGCGCAGATTAAAGCCGTTGAAAAATGTTTTTTTGCCCGAGTGGTCAGTGTAGTATCCGCAGTAATTGTCTGTAAAACCGGTATTTTCCAGTGCCCGGGGTCCCAGAAAAAAGGAGTGGTAGAATTTATCAGCCTGCAGCTTAAGATGGTTTTCAACCTGAAAATGGTCTTTTATATATTTGGTTAATTTTACGTTTAGAAATGAGGCTACTTCAATTGCTTTACGGATATCAGCCGCTTCATCAGGTAGCTTTACAAAAAGTTTGTTTTTATGGCTGTAAACAGTAGTGTAACCCATTTTACGTAAGAGGTTTTGCGTTATTTTTATTATTTCCTGACTGTTGTTTTTAACCGAGGATATTATACCGGGTACGGCAAAGCGGCTGTAAGGGGAGAGTACTGCGCTGGTAAGGGTGTTGGCAAGCGTTTTTAAAGTTGTTATATGGCCATGTTTTTTTCTGTCGCTGAAATTTTTTATCTTGTCGTCAAATTTACGGAAAATAGCATTTAGTATATTTTTCTTAGGATGAAAAGTTATACCAGACGGAGTGGACAGACTGTTGTCAGGATCATCATCGGCCTTGATCCGGCCCAGGGGGTCGGTTTTAAAAGTTTTTAAAACCGAGTAGTTAAACCAGGGGAAGGAAAAGGCGGCAATATTGGTAAACTGCTCAGTAAAGGAAGAAAAATTGGTTAATCCGGAAAAGTGTTTAGCCGTATTTTTTTTCCGGTTAGGGGCTGCGTATTTTTTTTTATGAAGCGCAGGTATGTAAAAGGCATCAAGCAGATCCAGAGGAGAGTAAGAGCGTTCCGGGATCAGACCGCTGAGTGATATTTTTGCTTTGATGTAGTCGAAAATATGATATTTGCGGAATAAGCGGTAGACAAGCTCGGAATCTTTTAGATTATACTGAGCCAGTTTTTTTTTTTCTTCTTTAAACTGGCGGTTGATCTCTTTTATTTTGTCTTCATTTTTAGCAGTTATGAGTTTATTTTCGCCTAGCAGTTCATGACTGACATTATCCAGTGAGTAGTTTTTTAATCTGAATCCCATCTCTTTGAGTAAAGGAATACCGTCTATGACAACCCGGCCCGGAATACGCATATAAAGGTCTTTGTTGTTATTGCCGCCGCGGAAATGATGTGCCGGAGTCTTACCGCAGCCTATATTAAATGCAATATTAAGCTGGGCGCATTTTGCCAGTAGAAAATCAAAATCAAAATTTAAAACATTCCAGCCGATAAAAAACTGGGGATTGATACGGTTTACTTCATTGATAAAAGCCCGGATCAAGTCGGACTCCGAGGGATAGTATTCTATATAAGAGTCGTTTTTACGGGTTGTATCCAGCATAAGGACTTTGGCGGTGTCTTTGCTGTAGAGCGAGATAGAGTAAAGTCTGCCGTATTTTTTATTTTTCAGCGCTTCTGTTTCCAGGTCAAAAGACAAGTATTGGTAGGGAACCAGTCCGGCCGCGGGGCGGAAAGGGGGGTCTTTAAATACGGCTACACCGTTGGGGTTAACAGCCGGGGGACAGGAAAAAGCAATACTGCCTTTGATTTTATTGCAGATTAAAAAATTGGTTATTGGATCAAGGTCATGTTCGTATACGGTATTATCCGGCAGTTTTTTTACTGTCTGTTTTAAGAGCTCATGCGATTTGAATATAACCGCGTCCAGCTTTTCATTTTTCAGGGAACGGAACCTGTTTTTAAAAACAGTTTGTCCGGAAAGGTCTGCTGCGCAATCGCTTTTGATAAAGGCTGTATATGCAGGTTTGCTAATTTCCCAGCGGAAAGGCTGTCTGTTTTCCAGTACACCGTTTATAACCAGATACTCGTTATTTTGCTTGTCTTTCTCTATACCGCCGTTTATTACCGAGCCTTTCATGCTGTTGTTCTCGTATCAGGTAGAAAACAGGTGATGTTTTATGGACAAAATAGATGAAACCAGGAAACCAATACCATAAAGGAGGATGAAGGGACCGATAATATATTTGGTTTCGTATAAGTAAAAATAAAAACTGTACAAACAGTAGGCAGCGAGAAATAACTCTATGATGAAATGAGGTTTTAATTTCAGGATATAGTTTTTTTTAAGTTTATTTTTTTTCTTATCAGTGGAGCCGCTTTTGGGCGTACGGATAAAGTCTCCTTTGCTTCCGAATAGAGCAGAGATAACAGCATTGGTATTATTAACAGCTATCCCTACCCCTATAGCGATAAGAAAAGGAATAATCAGCAGACGGGATACCCAGTTGGGGTATTGTTTATACTGGCTGGTAATATACATTACGGAAGGTGCAAAAGAGGCGCCGATAATTAAAATAAAGAAAAAAAGATACAGATAAAAATACAGGTCAAGTTTAAAATAGAGGATCATGGGCAGGGAAGCGAGCGCCATGATTACCATTAAAGGATGTATGGAATAATGTGTTAAATGAAGAAAAGACTGTATTTTTTTTTTTAACGGATTTTTACTTTTAAAAATAGCAGGAAGCAGTTTTTTAGCAGTCTGGATAGAGCCTTTGGCCCAGCGAAACTGTTGTGATTTAAAATCGTTCATATTTTCCGGCAGTTCAGCCTGGCAGATAACCTCGTAGAGAAATTTGGTATGCCAGCCCGCAAGCTGCGCCCGGTAGGAAAGGTCCATATCCTCAGTAAGGGTATCTCCCTGCCAGCCGCCGGCTTCGTTAATGGTTTGTTTGCGCCATACACCGCCGGTACCGTTAAAATTCAGGAAAAGTCCTCCCCAGCTGCGCGCTGACTGCTCAATAATAAAGTGTCCGTCAATACCGATAGACTGGGCTTTGGTAAGAAAGGAACTGTTACGGTTGAGATGCCCCCATCTGGTTTGTACAAAGCCTACTTTGGGATTGGCCATAAGATAGGGAATAGTATTGCGGAGGAAATCAACCGGAGGTATGAAATCTGAATCAAATATGGCCAGATGCTCACCCCGCGCAGTCAGCATACCTGCCTGTAAAGCTCCGGCCTTGAAATCTGTACGTATGGTACGGTGTATATGTTTGATATCATATCCCTGCTGCCGGTATTTTTGGATATGCTCTTTAATAATGTTATAGGTTTCATCAGTGGAATCATCCAGTATCTGTATCTCATGCTTGTCCCGGGGATAATCCATTTTTACAACTGCATCTATAAGGCGTAGCGCTACATATCTTTCGTTAAAAACCGGCAGCTGGGTAGTAACTACCGGATAATGCCTGGAATGGAAATGCAGATAAAATTGCTTTAAAAAATGGCTGTTTTTTTTTATCTCTTTTTTTTTATTTCTCAGGAAAATATATAAATAGTAGTAACAGTTGTATCCGTATAAAATCAGCATAAAGCCGGCTGTAAAATAGATAACCTGAAATAGAATTGCAGAAAAATTAACTGGCTGGACTATAGAAGAGGCCAAAAGCAA
>CAZFAK010000189.1:0-6220 GCA_964517045.1 uncultured Spirochaetia bacterium
TTATAATTAAAAGTAAAAGTGCTTTTAAAAAATATTTTTTGATATATTTTAAAAAAGTAACAAATGTAGGCTGCAGCCGCTTATGCCAGTCTCTGTTGATAGCATAAACAGCTACGGAAAACGGAGAAAAAATAATGATGGTAAGTATAAGAAAAAAAGCAGTGAGCTGATTAATGGTTAATCCCCGGCCGGAGACTGCTGGGGTGCGTTCCCGTACCTGTTTATTTTCTTTTGCATCTGTCCGGGTGCTCTCTCCTTCTTCCGGTTCCTGTGTGCCGGTATTTTTGGCGGAGGAGGGCGGTTTGCCGCTTTGTAAAAAGACGGAAAAAAAATGTTTGTTTTCCATGTTTTCCAGGGTGTCAGCATCAGGCAGGGGAATGATGATTACAAAGTGCAGTACAAACCAGCATAAATTTATAATCAGAGCCAGAAAGATATTGTCGTAAAAAGCAGCAAAACTGTAGCGTAGGGCGCGGAAAGGCATGTAAAATCTGAGGAGGTTATTTTTTAGTATGCATTGCTTCCAGCATTTTTATTTCCATCCGCGTAACAAGGAGGGATAACAGATCCCAGGCCCAGGCGATAAATAAAATAAAAAACAGAGGTGTAGTTAACCACTGTCCCGGATAAAAAGCATGAAAAAATTTGTCGATCACATCAGAGAAACCGGTGATCGCATGCGGGTCATGACCGCCTGCCCAGGGAGTAGCATAAGCAGGCAGCAGGTAAAAGATCAGAAATATAACGGCTGCTATTATTTTACCCTGGTCGGTTTTTAAAAACTTGACATTACCTTTCAGGGGTTGTTTGTCAAAATCTTCTCCCGGGGAAAAGACGCCGAATATACTGAATATCATAGCTGCTGCAATCAAATAGGCTCCCTGCCGGAAAATTGAAAGTAAGCTGAAAAAACTGATGTTTTTTTCTTCCAAACCGAAATAGATACCGATATCTTTAGGTATAATAGTTAATACAAAAATAATTATAATAAAGATAACGCCGCTGAGTATAGCTGCCATGCGTGCCGGTCCGGGGTTGAAATAGGCCAGGGGTATAACAGCCACTGCTGCTAAAAAAGCGACCAGGAGGGCAATTCCGAACAAAACTCCGGGCCCGAAACCGTCAGGCGCCGGTGCTTCTTCTGAACCGCTGGCGGTAATACTGTCTTGTACTGTATATTCTGCAGCAGGAGTATAAGTGATAAGTCTTTTACTGAGCTGGAAACCGTTAAGA
Organism: uncultured Spirochaetia bacterium; assembly: GCA_964517045.1. Classification (GTDB taxonomy): domain Bacteria; phylum Spirochaetota; class UBA12135; order COTS27; family CAZFAK01; genus CAZFAK01. The sequence goes on from CAZFAK010000189.1 coordinate 1,234, forward strand.
TTTTTCAAGGTGTCAGGTGTATACAGCACGGAAACAGAAAAACCGATAATAATCAACAAGGCCTGAAAAATAAAAAAAGAGGTTTTCTTGGACATATTAGCTCCTTGGTCTTAAATGTAAAAGGTTCACGCTGACGCATATCTTTCCGGCTCCGGACCGGGAGCTGCATCAGATGCCTGTATTACCTAATATAATAATCTATTATATCATTATTATAAATTTGCAGCAATTTTTTCAGCGCTTGTTCCTGCAGCAACCAAAATTTTTAAATTTTCCTTTTTCATGTTAGTATTAATATATTATAATCCAGAAAGGATAGTCATAGATGAGCCATAATGAAGAGATTATCAAGAAACTTGAAACGGAAATATTAAAAGATCCTTTTAAAGTTTTCCGGCGTTTTTATACCTCCCTTTATTTTCCGGGGTTTGCCCATTTAAAGGCCGGTCTTTTCCCGAAAAGCCTTTTATTTCCTGTAACAGGGATGCTGTTGATTATACTGGTGATCTTTTCTTTTTCCAGACAGTACAGTATCAGAGCTGTATACAACTCTCTGCATAAATTTGCTCTCTATAAAGACTCCTACAGTACAACCCGTCCGGACAAAGATAAATTTATACGAAACCTGAACAATGATATAACCTCTTTTAATAAAGCACTGCGCAGCGGTAAAAGAGCCAGGATGGTACTAACCCTGGAAAAACATGTTAATAATATATTGACTATTTTTCAAAATGAGTATAATCAAAAAACTGCTGAGGATAATACCAGACTCAGTACTATTATCAAGGAACTGCAAGCTGTAAAAGACAATCTGCCTGCGGTGAAAAAAGAACTGCAGGCAAAACAAAAAAAGGTAAGACTTAAATATAAAGCCAAAATTCAGCAGGAACTGGAAAAAGCGGAAGAGTCTACCACTAAAGAGGCGCTCGGAAACGAGGTGCAGGATCTGCAGGAGCAAAAAGAAAAAGAACTTAAGCAGACCCGTTTTGCTGTTCACAACAAGTATGCTGAAGCTTATAAAACTTCGCTGGCGCCGGTACTCCATTCCTATCTCTCTTCCTCTGCTTTTATTGATCTTCTTTATGAACACAAGCAGGCCGGTTTCTGGTCCCTGATTGTATTTCTGGTGTTATTATTTTTATTTATAGGTTTCTGGGCGTATACCGTATATGACTTTGTACGTCTCTTAAAGTTTGGAGCGCTTAACCGGATGTTGACTGCTGTACGGGACGGTTTCGGTTTTCTGTCATTAAATGTACTCGGCTTTCTGATATTTATTTTCGGTCCGGTTATTTTTGCTATTTATCTGGCTTTTAACGAATGGGATATTTTAACCGAGATGCTTTGGGTAGGCTGGGCCAATTTCAAAGAACTTTTTACCGACCCGCTTTTCTGGAAATACCTGGGTAACACTTTTTTCTTTTTTATTAATGTACCGCTGGGTATGGCTGCCTCGCTTATGCTCGCTATAGCATTAAATCAAAGAATAAAAGGGATTACTTTTTTCCGGGTGTTATTTTATCTGCCGGTGGTATCATCCATCGTAGCTGTGGCTTTGCTTTGGCGCTGGATATACAACCCGGACTATGGGCTGTTAAACTCTTTTTTACGCACTCTGGGTATTTCCAATCCGCCGGCATGGCTGAATTCAACTACCTGGGTAAAACCCGCTCTTGCTATTTTACAAATATGGAAAGGAATGGGCTATCAAATGCTGCTCTACCTTGCTGCACTGCAGGGTGTACCTTCCTATCTCTACGAGTCGGCTGAGATAGACGGGGCCAGCCGCTGGCACCGTTTCCGCTATATTACTTTTCCCCTGCTGGGGCCAACCCATTTTTATTGTATTATTACCGGCGTTATCGGTACTTTCCAGGCTTTTGGTCTGCAGTATGTTATGACCCAGGGCGGTCCTGCCGGTGCTTCCACTACTATTGTATATTATATTTATAACAATGCCTTTCAATGGTTTAAGATGGGATATGCTGCTGCTATATCCCTGGTCTTATTTTCCATGGTTTTTGTAGTTACCCTGATCAACTGGCGGGTTGCGGGCGAGACTTTATATACAGAATAACTGCCTTAAAGAGGAGAAATATAAATGACACAGGATATTGACCGAATAATGTATCTCCGTATGAAAAAGCGGAAAAAAATACTGGGAATACTGGGCTTAAGTACAAGTTATTTTCTGTTAATTCTCGGAAGTTTTTTCATAAGTATACCTTTTATCTGGATGCTGGTTACCTCCTTAAAAGATAAAGGGTCTATTTTTACTTATCCGCCGGAATGGATACCCCGTTCGGTTTTAACTACTGTATATAAGGGTAAAGAAAAAAAAATATATTATTCTACAAGAGAAGACAAAAATATCGATGATCTTTTTGTGGAGATCAGTTCCCGGATTACTGAACCTAAAATTCAATATACGATAGTTAAAAAAGTGGTTGCTGATCCTTATGTCTCCTGCCGCTGTAAAATAATAAAAAACGTAAATCGTTTCCAGAATACAACCTGTTACCTGCCTATGGAGTCGCTGCGCAAGATCAGCCGGACCTATCAGCATCTTGGAGAGGTTTATGATGTTTACATACTCCAGAAAAAGGTCAGGCGCTATAAACCCGGTTTGGAGGTTATTGTTAAACAAACCAATCAGCAGCAGTACAGAGTTGTAGGCGACCGTATAACCCTTACCAATTTCTATGAAGACAATTATAAACAGACTGTTTTTAATCCTGCTACCGAGGAGGACTCCTCCCTGCTGGACCTGCGGCCGGCAGACCAGAATATTGTAGGCAGTGAGAAAGCTGTAAAAATCGAAAACACAATTTATAAAGGTGATACCTGGCGTTCTACTGTCAAGAAGGTACGCGACTCTGAAAAACTTAAAGCAGAGATTCAGTATTTGAGTGATTTTGACCGTACGGAGCTTAGCGGAACTACAGCGCTTATTGCTTATAATGAAGCAGAACTGGTAGAGACAGAGCAGATTGCGGAAGATATGGAGGGAGAAAGCAAAACACTCTATTATCTAAAAGACCACCCGGATAAAAAGTTTGCTATTTTTAAAACTGAAAAGCTCAAATGGGAAGTTTACGGTGATCCTGTATCCAATGTGTTAAAACAAACAGCCATAGAGAAAGCAGATAAACTGCCGGAGGATCTGGTAGAGGAAGAGGAGATCACCTATGCCAATGCATATTACAGTTTAAAAAAGCAAAAGCAAAACTTATCAGCAGCGGACACGCGAAAACTGAGCCGGTATAAAAAGGGTCTTGCTTACGAACGTATTGAAAAAATTGAAAATGAAGTTGATTCGATTTTAAGTAAACCTACCATATATCATACTACCAACTATTTTAAAAACAAAAAGACCGTAAAATTTCACTGGGACAACTACTACAAGGCCTTTTTTAAAGCTTTGCCCCCTATTGAAAATCAGGCGGTGCCGTCCGGATTCAGTATACTGAAAATTTTATTAATGATTTTCGGACAGATACCGTCTTTTGTTGTCTATTTTATCAATTCCCTGGTGGTTACTATCTCAGCTACCATACTGGAACTAATGACTTCCTGTCTGGCTGCCTATGCCTTTGCCAGGCTGCGCTGGAAAGGGAGGGACGCTGTTTTTCTTGCTTATCTTGCTACGATGATGATTCCTTATGCTGTAACTATGATACCGGTATTTGTGGTAATCAAAAAGCTGGGCTGGATTGACAGTTACAAAGCCCTGATACTGCCTAAAGCGTTTAATCCAATGTCGGTTTTTATGCTGCGGCAGTTTTTCCTTTCCATACCTACGAGTCTGGAGGAGTCCGCAGCTTTGGACGGCTGTTCCAAGTTCGGTATACTTTGGCGGGTTATTCTGCCATTATCCAAACCGGCTTTGGCTACGCTGGCTATTTTTAAATTTCAGCGTGTGTATAATGATTTTATGTGGCCTTTGATTGTAACCAACTCTGATCATATGAAAGTGGTTCAGATAGGTCTGCAGTCGTTTCAGGGTATGCATACAACGGAATGGAGTCTGCTGATGGCAGCTACCGTTATAGTAGTGGTACCGATTTTAATAATGTTTATTATAAATCAGAAATATGTTACCAAAGGTATCAAACTCGGCAGCGGTATTAAAGGTTAGTCAAGCCAGTAGTCTTTATTAAGGGTTTACTGCTTCATTTTCCGGAGTTCAGGTTTGGTTGTTGTTAAGCTAAACTCTGGAGAATACAATGAAAAAAAATGTTTTGGTGGCCCAGTCCGGCGGGCCTTCTGCTGTTATTAACAGTACTTTAAAAGGTATTATCGATCAATGCCGCGTTTATCCTGATCATTTCGGCCGTATTTTCGCCGGCTGGCATGGTATTGAAGGTGTTTTAAAAGAGCAACTGCTTGATATCAGTGCCCAGCCTGAGGAAGAGATAGCGCTTCTGGATAAAACTCCGGCTGCCGGTGCTGTAGGAACCTGCCGTTACAAACTCAAAAAAGGGCAGGATGAAGATTTTGAACGGGTGCTGGAGGTCATTAAAAAACATAATATCGGCTGGTTTTTCTATATCGGCGGTAATGATTCCATGGATACGGCTTATAAAGTAAGCCGGCTGGCAGCAGAAAAGGGAATAGAGCTGGTAGCAACCGGGGGTCCTAAAACAATTGATAACGATGTAGGTGATAGTGAATTTAAACTGATCGATCACACACCCGGGTACGGCTCCACAGCCCGTTATTTCGCTCAGTATATACGAAACATTAACGAAGAAAACCGCGGCTCAGCTCCGGCAGACCCGGTAATGATTATCCAGGCAATGGGCCGCAGGATAGGTTATATACCGGCAGCAGCCCGTCTCGCTGACCCGCAGCGGGAGATGCCGTTACAGATCTATATGACTGAGTCAAAGCTGAACCTGGAACAGATAACCGATAATATTTTATCCTGCCTCAAGCAAAGAGGACGCTGTATAGCAGTAGTGAGCGAAGGACTGCAGCTGGG
>CAZFAK010000190.1:0-6214 GCA_964517045.1 uncultured Spirochaetia bacterium
TGCGATTCTCAGCGGCTCTCTGTGTAACTTTTACAGGAATGAAAATTCACACCCTTACATTGTCATGGTTTGAATAATATTTTTATTAATTATTCGGCGGTAATTTTTAGCCGCAGTTTAAAAGTAAAGGGCTAAAGCAAGATGCATCTTTAATAAGTATCTCAAACAGACACTGTAATTTTGCAGATCAGGGTGAAAGTTGACGGCGGCAACATGCAGAGGCGTGTGTACCATGGCTTACATTTGTTTTTTTTTAGAGCCGATTATACGGTTTTCCGTTATAATAATATCAAGAGGTATATCATGGTTTTCTGCTGTCAGTTCTTCACATTGCTGCAAGTTAAAAAAACAGCCGATTTTAATTGTTTTTTTACAAGCAGGCAGAAAACGGTCGTAAAAACCGCCGCCATATCCCAGCCGGAATAAATTTTTATTAAAACCTAATCCCGGCACTAAAGCAATATCAGGCTGACCCTGGTATTTTGTTCTGCTTACCGGTTCCGGGATACCTTTAAAACCGGGAGTAAATGATTTTTTCAGATTTCTGACAGCATGGATAGTCATACTGTGATTATTAATAATTTTGGGGAAACAGATAATTTTTGTTTTTATTTTGTTTTGTAAAAAGGGCAGTAAATTAACTTCTGTTTTATGAGGATAGTATGCCAGGATACTGGCGGCTTTGTCTATGACCGGCAGCTGTGTTAGCTTCTTGCAAATAGCGCGGGAGAGGAACCGGTGTTCCGGCAGCGGCAGGGCATCCCGCCGATGCCGGCAAATTTTTCTTAACTCTTTTTTATTCATTAAGAAAAAGTTTTCTGGTAAAACCGTGCGTTAATTCATATGCATTAATATATTTTTTTATGCCTTTGGTAACAGCCTCGCATAAAAGTTGTATATTATCAGCAGCGGTTAAGAATTTAAGATCCTCTTTATTGGAAATGAAACCGGCTTCAATCAGAATGCTGGGCATTAAAGCTCCCTTTAACACATAAAACAGATCAGATTTACGGCCGCGGTTAACCGTGTAGTTAGTAATTTTGTTATAGACAGAAGAGATAATTTCTCCGGCCAGCATACGGCTTTCCTTTTGATACTGGACTACATTAATATTGGCAAAGATGCGTTCGTAAAATTTCATTTTGTCAAGATTGGTTTTTCCTTCGCGGTAGACACCGTTTTCAAAAGCACTTATTCTTTCCGATAAAGAATCTTTACTATGTCCCAGATAGTAAACTTCAAATCCTTTGGCGTCAGTTATAAGCCAGGCGTTAAGATGAATACTTATAAAAATACCATTATTTTTTTTTAATTTGCGGTTGGCCTGATTGCAGCGTTTAGCCAGTGATAAAAAAGTATCATTGGTTCTGGTCAGAATTATTTTAATTTCGGGGATTTTTTTTTTAATAATCTTTCCCAGATTGGTAGCGATTTGCAAGGCAAAGTTTTTTTCATGATAACCATAAGCCACAGCTCCAGGATCTTTGCCGCCATGACCGGGATCAATAAAAATATATTTTATTTTTTCCGCAACCGGGGGAATGCTTGGTTCGGGTATTATTTTTTGTCTGAGTATTGCCAGCTCGCGCCGGAATTCTTCTCTTTCTTTTTTTTGCTGCAGCTTGTGCAGGCGGTTTTCTATTTTATGCAGGACTTTGGTAAAAAATTTTTTATCTTTATCGGCAAGGCAAAGACGACTGCCGCAGGTATAGGGGAATCTGTCGAAATTTAAATAATATTTATATATATAGAATATATGATTATCTTCCTGAAGAATTATTTTCATCTTTTTTTTGGAGAATATATATTTTGCTTCAGCCGGCACATAAGTAAGCTGGTAGTTTTTCTGCTGCAGGTATTTCAGGACATCAAAGCAGTGCAGGTATACTACCGCGGTCAGTATAAAGGAAAAAATATATTTCACCGAACCTGTATTCAGAAAAGTTCTTTTAAAATCATATTAAAGTAGTCGATAAATAACTGTTTTTTTTTCTCCGGCGTGAGAGAGGACTCATTGGATGCTTTGGTAATAAACTCCAATGAAGAAAAATCATCTTCAGTCACAGTTTCTTTTTGCTTCTGTACCATTACGCCGGTAAATACTAACCGTACATTGGCCAGATCTTCCGATTTTACGGTTTTGTCACTTTTAATCTTATCACCGGCTACCAGGGCAGCCAGATCAATCTTTTCATCACGGCCGTTTATAACAACGGTGTGAGAGGCGCGTACAGTGTAATTTCCTGTTTTTTTATTGAAATTTTGCAGCTGAGCTGATATTTTTCCGTCGATATTTTCTTCGCGGCTAATTTCAGTGTCTGTATCAGCAGAATCTGATTTAGTAACCGCTATGTCAGGTAAAAAATTAAAATATTCTGAATTAATTTCCGGTGTGCCAGCCTGTTTCCGGTTCATGGTTGACAGGCTGGATTGGTAGGAAGCTACCAGCTCATTATCAAAAATAATTTTAACAATTGTGCCTGAAGGAAGTATTTTTTTATCGGTAAAAATTTCACCGTTTTCGTCATCCCAGATATCCTGAGCTGTTATTATACTGACGATAAAGGAGATATATATAATCAATAACCATAATTTAGTTTTCATGACATTAGATTGTACTATTTTAACTAACATATTTCAAGTAATTTTTTTCCGGTAAATTTACAGGCTTGTTTTTCAGAGTAATATACTACAGGTTTATACTGTGTTTATGCTTTCCCGCAGTGATTTTTGTATAAGAAAAGCATTATATTTTTGTAGCAAAATTTATGCCAAAGTTATAAATTGGAAAAAATATGATAATTTTTACGGAAAAATTTTTTTTTGAAAATTTTATTTGCAATTTTCCCTGATAAGGTATATACTTAAAGATTGATATATATATGATTTTAGGTAGTTATATCTTTGGGAGGGATAGATATGATTGTCAGATATAAACTTGAAGAACGCGAGGAGAGATCATTATCTCCTTTTGCCACATTAAGTACCGAGTCCAAAGGTACTCTGTTTTCCGTTGAAAAGCCGAACGATTGTACTATATTTATGCGTGATAAGTATTCGATCCAGAATGCAGCCGCCTTTAAAGGATTGTCTGAGAAAGCGCATGCTTCGCAGGTAAGTTTAACTACTGATAAAGGACGGCGCAGCCGTCTGGACTACAGTTTAAAATGCGCTGAACTCTCCAGAGAACTGGCTGAGAAATTAACTCTTAATGAAGATCTGGCTGAGGCTATCTCACTGGGACTTGAATTGGGTCAGCCTCCTTTCGGGCGGATAGGCGAGAGGGTTTTAAGGGAGATGTTTTATGACGGTTTTGATCATGGTTCCCAGAGTCTGCGGGTGGTGGATCATTTGGAAAACAGCAGCGGTATTAACCTTTCCTATGAAGTACGTAATGGTATATTGAAACATTCGGGAAACTGGCCTTTTAATCAGCAAAGTAAAAACCTTTCTTCATATCCTTTTACGCTGGAAGGCCAGCTGGCCGGCTTTGTTGATAAATTTCTTTTATTAAATTACTTGATTGAAGATGGGGTAGCTTGCGGCTATATCAAGGCCAGTCAGCTGCCGGTAGAAATTACAGCTGTTTTAGGCGACAATTTTACCCACAGAATAGATCATTTTGCAGGCAGTATTACTAAAAGTTCCCAAAATTCATCAACGATTAAACTCGACCCTGCAACCGCAGCTGCTTTTTATGCATTATATGAGTTTATCTATGTAAAACTTTTTTTAAATACGCAGTATGTCATTGGTGAACAGCAGATTATTAACCGTTTTCATAATGTATATCAGTTTTTTTACGATCATCCGGAGGAGCTTGTATATTATACTGATCAGTGCAGTGATGAAGAACTGGAGTTTGAGCTGGAACGAAAAATAATAGATGTATTGGCTTCATTGTCAGAAGTTAAACTGCTGGAAATAGCTAATAATGTAAAAAGAGCTTAATTCTAAATATCTATTTTTAATTTTAAACCGTCATAGGCAAAGAAAACATTTGCCGGCAGAGATTTGCTGTCTCTGGCATGCAGAATATCATGGCACATATGTATCAGATAAGCACGCTTTGGGTTGATTTTTTTGATTAATGCAAGGCTTTGCTTTAAACATAGATGAGTGGCATGCGGACGGTGGCGTAAAGCGTTTAATACAAGTGTTCGGGTATTGCTGATTTTAGCCAGTGTTTCCCGGGGCAAGTCTGAAGCGTCGGAAATATAAGTAAATTTATCATTAAAACAGAATCCGGTTATTTCCAGTTTGCCATGCCATACTTTTAAAGGAGTTACAGCCAGACCGCCGGGATAAAAAATTTTATCCGTAATAGTTACAGTTTCGGTTTTTACAATGCCGCCGCCGCGCTGCAAAGGTTCGTTGAAAATATAATAAAAACGTTTATGCAGTTCAGTCAGGTGGTGTTTTTTTACATAAATTTTTATTGGTTTTTGCTGGATGAAAGAGACAGCACGCAAATCATCCAGTCCCAGACAGTGGTCAGCATGGGCATGGGTTAAAAACAGATGATCGACTTTGCTTATATGCTCGCGCAGAAATTGTTCTCTTAAGTCAGTGGCGGCATCAATGAGAATATGTTGTTTTTTATAGGTAAGATAAGCAGAGGTGCGGGTGCGTTTATCCCGGCTGTCAGTAGAACTGCAGGCCGGACAGCTGCAGCCGATTTCCGGTATGCCGCCGGAAGTGCCGGTACCGAGAAAAGTTAAAACAGCCATGTCAGATTTCGGTTTTAATCTCTTTTTTCAGAATATTCTGTATAGCTTTTAAATAGCGTTTATCCTGTTTAGTACAAAAACTTACGGCCCGTCCCTTTTTTCCGGCGCGCCCGGTCCGGCCGATACGGTGTATGTATTCTTCCGGATTATTAGGAATATCATAGTTTACAACAAGATCAACAGTAGGAATGTCTATGCCGCGTGCTGCTACATCAGTAGCCAGCAGGGAGGATACTTTTTGCTCACGCAAATTTTCAATTGCCTCTATACGGTCCGGCTGGTTTTTTTTGGAATGGATACAGGAAATGTCATTGAAGCGGCTTTTTCGTAACTTTTGAAAAGTAGCGGAGGTCTCATTAATAGTGTTAAAGAAAACAAGTTTACTGCCTCTGATGTTTTTTAATATTTTTTTAAGTATATTTGGTTTGTCTTTTTTATCAATGTTTAGCAGGGAATGTTCAACATTGTCAGCAGTAGAAAGCTGTGTCCCGATGATCAGCTCCTTATAGTCAGAACCGTATCTGGAAGCAACATATTTTAATTCCGGAAAAAGTGTAGCAGTGAAAAGCGAGGTTTGGCGCTGCTGCGGCAGTTGTTTATGTATGGCCAGCAATTCATCTTCAAAACCCATATCAAGCATTCTGTCGCCCTCATCAAGCACAACATAGCCGGTATATTCCAGCCATACAAGTCCTTGTTGCAGCATATCGAGCAGCCGGCCCGGTGTGGCAACCAGTATATGGGGGTACTCACGCAGTTTTTTTTTCTGCTCTTTCATATCCGTCCCGCCTATAACGGTAGCACAAGTAAAGGAAAACGGTTTAAGTAAAACTGAGAGTACTTTCTGCGTTTGCAGAGCGATCTCCCGGGTAGGACATAAAATAAGCGCCTGGGAAATTTTATTTTGGTAGAGACGTTCGATCATTGGTATTATGAAAGCAAGGGTTTTCCCGGACCCGGTTTGTGAGGAACAGATAATATTTTTTCCGGCAATTAAGGGGTCAATAGTCTGGGCCTGTACTTTGGTGGGATTGATGAAATTATTCTCGGTAAGTACCTGCAGTAGTTCAGGTGATATCTGCAGGCTGGAAAAAGGAAAATCGCAAACAGCCTTTTCCTGGCCGCTGAAATTTTTAATATTGTTATTAATTTTGCTTATCAGGATATCAATCCTGTTTTTTCCCCGGGAATCTGATGCGGGAGGGGAGGCCGGTGCTGAGACGGATTTGCTTTTTGTACGGGAAGGGGCCTGGTCTTTATTTAACTTGCTGACAAATCTTTTTTTGAACTGGTTAATCGCTTTGATTTGTTCAGGTGTATCATTAATTTTATTTTGCTTTACAGGGGTAAATAGTTTTTTTAAAAAGTTGAGCATAGACAATTTATAGTCTATATTATACTTTAAATAAGATAAAAAAACTACCGCCTGTGGGTGTGATTTTTAATACCTGTAAAATTGCTTAACATGTTATATTTTGGACACT
>CAZFAK010000191.1:0-6211 GCA_964517045.1 uncultured Spirochaetia bacterium
GGAGACTATTATAGCACGTACTATTAAATTAAGGTTTGGTGATATCTATGCTGCCTTAACCCCCTATACCCTTTATATTCCCGGGCAGCTTTTTGCCAAAAAAGATTTCAATCCTACGCTTTTCAATAAATACCATGAGGATGAATTATATCAAAACTTTCTTGATCATGAACGTAAAAGACCTTTACAGGGGATAAATATTAGCGCCGGCTTTGATTTAAAACTAAGTCCTGTTTTTCTGCCTAATGCAGTCGCTATAAAACTACTTGGTTCAAAGTTGGAATTAACCTCTCCGGCATCTAAATATGATAAATATCTTTTCGGCGGCACTACTCAGATCTACCGTTCACAAATAATGAAAATCGGATCAAGTTTTATACTGCTAAAAGATTTTGAAAATACAAAAATACTTAATCCGCCCAAAAAACCATTAACATCTTTTGTCTGGTCAGCAAATTTTAAAGAAAATATTCTTAAAAATTTTAAACCCAAAAATGATTTCAGCGCCGGGATAAAGGGGGAAGTGGCTTTAAGTAAAAACACCACCGAGTTTTCCAATTACTTGAGTTACGGATTAAATGAAAATGGCTTAAATATATACCGTGGTAATGCTTACAAAATAGAAAGCTTCTGGGGTATGGACAAAAAACAGGTAAAGCTTGATTTAGCGGCCGGATTTCATTCTGTAGATGATACTTTTTACTCTCCCGGTGCGCAGAGCAGAGTATATAATAACTTTAATACACCTTATCTTTCAAATCAGCCTCTTGAAAATAATTATTTTTTTTATAATTATACTAATAAAATGGATTTTCTCGGTAATACTTATGTACCTCTTGAAGCAGCAAAGCCCTTTGGTGAAGCTACACCTAACAGAGTTGGAGTGCGTGCAGAATTAAAAGCTGATCTTTTTGATTTTGCCAAAGCTGAAATCAGTACTGTTTTTGATAAAGAAAAATATTCTTCTATAAGTTCAACCGCTACTGAATTACGTTCTTTTACTGTATTAGATGCCGGCTTACAATTATCAGCAAAAAGATTTCTGAAAAAAATCGGTATGGACGCCAGCATTGACTTCCGTATTATTTATGAGCGTAACAGCCGCTTTGATGATGTATCCACACCTCAGGACGATACGGAAGACCTTACCAAAACAGATATCAGGATAGGTATTGATTATAGCCCCCTTAAAAATTTCTGGATTCTTTTCGGTGTTAAAAAAATAGACCAATATGTATTGGCAAACACTGAATATGATTTTTATATTAATGACAATCTTAGTAAAAATCCTTTGGAGTTTAACCAAACTGAAAGTATTTCGCCCAATTTTAAAACCGCAGTATATGCAGTCGGTCTTTTTTATAGATTTAATAAAGGCAGCGCTATACGCAGTGAATTTATTTTTATGAATTATGAGAACTGGAATGATGCAACTCAAAACTCAGATTATGGTATTAACTCCTTTAATATTTTTTATGAATTAAACTTTTAACTTTACAGAAAAGGAAAATAAGGTTACATATTATGAAAAAAATAAAACTAATTATCTTATTAATCTTGATCTCATTAACAACACTTATTTCCGATAATAAACTTTATGTTGCTCAGGAGGGGTACGCAGCTTATGAAAAAAAATATGCTTTTTTGCTGCAGGCAAAAAATAATGCGCCTGCAAAAAAATTTGTTGTAATTAATAATAATGGAAAAAAAATATTGTCAGGGAAATTTATTTTTTGGGGATATCACATTGATTCTTATTATTACTGTGCAGATTTAAGTTCCATAATTAAAATAGGTACGTACACCCTAAAAGCAACCGGTATAAGCAAACAGATAAAAATTGTAAATAGAAAACATTTTTTAAAACTTGCTGATAAAGTAATTAACACCTATTTTCATGCTCAGCGCTGCGGTCAGGAAATAGACGACTGGCATAATGCCTGCCATCTCGATGATTCCCGTTGTGTTAATATAAAGTTTAAAGCTAATAATTTACCGCTGCAAATACTTAAACCAACTTATAAAGCCGGAACTCATATAGATGTAACCGGCGGCTGGCATGACGCCGGTGATTATAATAAATATATGGGAAATACACCCATTGCTATTGCTCATCTCGCCATGGCAGTAGAAGAGTTTGATTTTGACACTGCACTTACAAAGTCTATTCTAAATGAGATCAAATGGGGTATGGATTGGTGTCTGAAAATGCAGGATGAGGATGGCGGTGTTTTTGAACGTGTTTATTCAGGATTCAGTGCCCAAAAAGGGCCGGCAGAAGAAACGGATAATATAAAAAATAAAGATGACCGGCCGCTTGACCAGGACAAATTTACCAGTGAAACAGGAAAATTTATTTTCGCAGCTGCTATTGCCAGCCGGGTTTTAAAAAAAACAAAACCGCAATATGCAAAAAAACTTGTCAAAGCAGCGCAGCGGGCATGGAAATGGATTGAAGATCACCCTGAACAATGGCCCGGACCCTGGCATTTTGGTGAATATCCGGGCGATATCTCCGCTGTAATCTGGGGAGCGCTTGAAATGTATCAAACTACCGGCGAAAAAAAATTCTTAAAATATGCTGAAAATAATTACCGCAAAATAAAAATGACCAGCGGTGCAGATGTTGAACATTTCTGGTGGATGTCACAAAAATCCATTTGCCTTGCTAAACTTTTAATTATGAATGACGATACCGATATCAAAAATTATATTGAAAATGAATTCAACCGCTACATAAAACTGCTGCGCAAAAAAACTTTTGCTAACCCCTTTCTGGTCAGGACTGCATACGAGCCTGGCTGGGGAAATAACGCTAAAGTACTGGGGGTACTTTTTGATCTTTACTGGATATCCAAATCTTTAAATCAACCTGCTGTAATAGATGAATTTTCTCAATTTCATAATTGGATTTACGGTCTTAATCCGGCTGGTTATACATTTGTGATCGGCTATGGCAATAAATATCCGAAAAAAGTTTTTAATCATATAACCCACCATGCTCATAAAGAACTTGCCGGCGGCGTAGTTCCCGGTCTGTATTTACGGAAAGGAAAACCTTTTTACAAAGAAAGCAAAAGTGATTTCCGTAATAATGAATGCGGTATAGATGCTTCGGCAATGTATCTTTTTGATTGCGGTGTAGTAAAAAAACATAAAGTTATTATCTCCATTAAGCAACCTCTATGTTTTGAGACCGTTTCCGGAAAACAAAAAATAATTTTTTCCGTACTTGGAGACAATAAAAATTTAAAAATAGAATACCGTATTGGTAACAAAACAAAATTTATGCCGGTTTCCGGTTCAAAGACCAGTAACTATACACTGCCTTTTCCAACGCAAAATTATCCGGAAGGCCGTAATGTTATATATATACGCGCTCTAAACAACCAGAAGCGACAAATCGCCAAAATTTACCACCCGGTTACAATAGACAACATTGACGATCCTCCCCAAATTAGAATAATCTCCCCTACTCCCGGTTCACTAACCGGCGGCGGTGTAATTCTGGAAGCAATGGTTAAAGCTGACAAACCGAATATAAAAGTAATGTATAGTCTTGACGGTATTAATTACACTTCCTTAAAGCAAGAAAACGGACGTTATAAAACTGTATTAAAAAAAATCGGGTTAGGAATGAATAAATTATCGCTGGTTGCCAGAAAAAAAAGCGGTATACAAAGTGTACAAAATATAAACTTTATCTTTAATCCAAGCGGTAAAATAGAAACTGAAAATACTTTTAAAGTAAAAAAAGATACCGGTGGAAATGGAATTGCTATAAGCGACTTTAAATATGATTCGCAGGCTGCAGTCAGACTGGGAAGTAAAGGAGATTCCCTACAGATACCCTTTGCTATTTCCCAAAAAGGAAAATATATTTTAAAACACAGAGAAAGGAGCGGCGACAAATCTGAAAACAACCAACAAAATCGCTGGCAAAATAATAAATACAAATATACTCTGGACCATAAACAAATATTTCTTAACGGCAAACAAGAGACCCTGACTGAACAACCGGATCTTTATGGTGAATACTGGGGTACCAGGGCAAGCAAGCCGCTGATGCTGGAAGCAGGCGAACATTATTTCACCGTACAGACCTTACAGGACTGGGCCTACTCTGACTATCTGGAAATTCAATCGCTCAGCCATAGTAATGTTTCATCTGTAAAGCTTACTCCCCTTGCTTTATTATTAACAGATTTTGAAAAAGGGAAATTAACCGCCGGCGCCTGGGGGGCTTATGCAGGAGATAATTCATCAATTAATTATACAATCCATTCACTTAATAAAAAAAATAAAACGCAATTTACAGGTAATTTTTGCTTAAAAACAGACTACTCGCTTAAAGATTATATTGGTATAACTTATAATAATAATAGTAAAAACTGGAGTGATTTTGCCGGATTCGAGTTTTATGCAAAAGCGGATAAAACGACAATAATAAAATTTAATCTAGCTGAGGCTGGTAGTAAAACTTTTTATACAGCAATGGCTTTTGTTAAAAATAATAAATGGCAGAAAGTACAAGTCAATTTTGCTAATTTTTTAGTTGCAACTGATTACCAACCCGGCAACAAATATGATAAAAAATTGGATTTAAATGATATTGCTCAACTGCATATAGCTCCGCAGACACAAGGTGAAGGTTTTCTATTTATCGATAATCTACGCCTTGTAAGTCAACAAAAATTAAATGAAAACTATAAATGAAAAGCATAGATGATTTAAAAAAAATAAAAATAGAAGCGGATAACCCTTTACCGAAATATTTTCAATTAAAAAGCCAGCTGATTAAATTAATTATTCATGGAAATTTTAATAATATTGAAAGACTACCTTCAGATAATGAAATGATCTCCGCTCTTTCTTTATCCAGGGCTACGGTCAGACAGGCAGTAGCAGAACTTTGTAAAGAAGGGTTTCTATACCGAAAAGTCGGCAAAGGTACCTATGTAAATCATAGTAAAATTAAAGAACAAATAGAGCATAAAAAAAAAACTGACCTGGAAAATAGTGTTATTGGTTTGGTTATACCAAATCTTAACTACTTTTTTGCTCCGGTAGTAAGCAGTATTGAAAATATTTGCCGTACCTCTGAACTTGACTTAAATATCCGCAATACAGATTATGATTATGAAACGACCCGGAAAACAGTTGCCAAAATGATTAAAAACCCGCAAATTAAAGGAATAATTATACGTCCTGAGAAAGGTATAACGCTTCCGCCGGATTTATCAATACCGGTAGTTTTAATTGATAATTACCTGGAAAATATTAAAAAGGAATATTTTTCATATGTTATCGCTAATTCTTTTGCCGGAATCCATAAAGCTTACAACTACCTTTTAAAAAAAGGACATCAAAAAATTGCTTATCTTCATGTGGACGAAGATTCTTTTCCATCAAAAGAACGCTTACGCGCTTATAATAAAGCTGCTGCCGCTTATAAAGCAAATAATACCTTTATCTGTTTATTGGATTTTCAGGAAAATTCTTCTGAAAATGTAACAGTTATCCGCAGTTTTTTAGAGAAATATGCGCCCTCAGCTGTAATATGTATGAATGATCTGCTGGTATACGACTGCCTAGAAGCCTGTCGTCTTTCATCTATAAAAGTTCCGGATGATCTGGCTATTATTGGATATGATAATGCTGATTTTGCAGCACGCATGCATCCTCCATTAACCACCGTGGAGCCGGGTAAGCAAAAAATTGGCTCCCATGCTATCAAATTGCTGTTAGACGAAATAGAAAAAAAACAAAACGGCATTGCTATTAAACCCCAATATATTGAACTGGAACCAGAACTTATAATTAGAAACTCTGCTTAAAACAGGGAGGATAAACATGAAAAAATTAAAAAATATATTTCAATTATTTTTTCTGCTGGGTATAATTTTACTATCTGTTCACAAAAAAATACTTGCAATTAACTTCCCTTTCCCAAGGGGAACTTTTTATCAGGAAGGTATTATACCGGACAATTACACCCGTACGCAAATGACTGCTCAATGTAAAACTGCTTTTAATGAATGGACAAACCGCTGGATTACCAGTTCAGGCGCGGGTGGCTATTTACGGCCAATGCGCGGAACAGGACCGACCGGGGAAAATGATACTACAAGCCCCTTAATGGGAAAAGCAATGTTAATGTACGTTATGATGGACGATGCTAATGAAAGTTTACATAATGATTTTGACCAGT
>CAZFAK010000192.1:0-6210 GCA_964517045.1 uncultured Spirochaetia bacterium
CTGACCTTTTTCGGCTCAAAAGGCCCCTTCAAAAGCGGCAATCTCCCTGCTCCGTGCTCAACTGTTTCCCTGCCTGAACCTGCATGCAAAGAAGAATTTCCAAAGCGTATACCGGAGCACCGGCCTTCTTTGGCTTCAAACATATTGTGTAACACAGCACTTGAGGCTGAAGTTGACCAACGGTAGTATGCAGACACCAGTCTACCGTGGCTGTCAAAAATATTTTCATCAGTTATTCTGTATTAATTTTAAGCCGCAGTTTAACGTTAAAGTACTGAAGGAAGATAGATCTTCTATGAACCAGCCGGTAAAACATACTGTAACGGTGAACTCAAGTCCGAAGTTGCCAGCGGCAGTATACAGACACCAGTCTACCGTGGCTATAAATTTTAGCGTCCGGAGCATGGAGACAGCCGCTTTTTCGGGGACGCTGGCGTTTGCCTTCCTGGCAAACGCTGCACTCCGTTTTCGCCTGTTCAAGCCTCGTGCTTGAACAACGGCTCAAAAGGCCCCATCAAAAGCGGCAATCTCCCTGCTCCGTGCTCAACTGTTTCCCTGCCTGAACCTCCATGCAAAGAAGAATTTCCAAAGCGGATACCGGTAGCTCCGGCCGTCTTTGGCTTCAAACATATTGTGTAACCCGGCACTTGAGGTGGGAGTTGACCTGCGGCAGTATGCAAAAGCAAGTCTACCGCGGCTGAAACCGGAATTTAAAAATTTACCGGGAAAAAAATATATTTGGTAAAAGCTCAGGCCTGGGCTTCCCACAAGGCTGTCAGGCGGGAAACTTCCTGTTTGATTTGCTTGTATTCTGCCTGGAATGCCTGCAGCTGCTGATGGTTTTGCAGTATACGGGGATCATTGAAACTGTTTTCCAGTTCAGTCCGGCGCTCTTCCAGCTTAATAATTTTTTTTTCCAGCTGCTTAAGTTTGATAGGATTCATTTTGCGCTTTTTCGGCAAAGAGCCGGTACAGCCGGCAGGTTGAGGTTTGTTTTTTTTCTTTATTTGGTATGCCGGCTGTAAATAGCGCATGATTGCCGCTGCATGCTCCTGCCAGGTGCCTTTAAAAATTTTAATACCATCCGGAGTGAAGAGCACAAACTTGCGGCAGAGCTTGTCAAGCAGACTCCGGTTGTGGGAAACCATTATAAAACTGCCCCTGTATTTTTGTAAGGCAGCCTGCAAAATGCTGACAGAAGCCATATCCAGGTTATTGGCCGGCTCGTCAAACAGAAAAAAGTTATCTCCTTTCAGGAGCAGGTATAAAAGCTGCAGCCGGCATTTTTCACCGCCGGAAAGGCGGTTGACAGGGGTGAATACCTGATCCCCGCTTAAAAGAAAATTACCAAGTTTTGTGCGCAGCTCTTTTTCACTCAGGGTACGGAACTGACTGTGTAAAAAAGCAAAGGGAGAGAGATGTCCGGGCAGCATAGCGTATTCCTGATCAAAATATGCAGGCGTAATACCAGCCCCTGTGATAATTTCCCCCTGTTGTGGCGAGAGTCTGCCGGCAACGAGTTTCAAAAGTGTGGATTTGCCGCAGCCGTTGGGACCCAGCAGCGCGGTTTTTTCCCCGCGGAAAATTGAAAAAGAAATTCCTTTGAAAACCGGCTCTTTTTTATAAACCGCGGTTGCTTTCTTCACATGCAGAATTTCCTTGGGCAGTTTCTGCCGCAGAGGAAACTCAGGCAGACTTATCTCTTTTTCCTGTAAAGGCATGTCCGGCAGTTCAAGGTTGGCCAGCTGCCTTTGTTTGGCTTTGGCCTGGTTCGCCCTGGTGCCGGTTTGAAAACGGTCTATTACCTCTCTGGCTTTTTGCATTTTAGTTGTCTGTTCCTTAATTTTTTTTAACAACAGGGAATTATGCCTGGTAAAACTGTCAAGATAGTTCTGGTAACTACCCTGATAGGAGGAGAGAACGCCGTTTTGCAGATAAAGAATACGTGTGGCAGTACGGCGCAGCAGTTGTTCATCATGGGTAATAAGGATAAGAGCAGCTTTGCTTTGTTTAAGATATTGTTCCAGCCAGGCAAGGGCAGGCAGATCAAGATGGTTGGTTGGTTCATCCAGGAGGATAAGGTCAGCCCTGGTTAATTTCAGCCGGCACAGGAAAACTTTCTGTTTTTGACCGCCGGAGAGGGCTGTTAGCGGTTGTTTAAGAACAGCAGCTGTCAGGCCGGTCTTCTGCAGAACAGCTTTAAGGGTACGGTCATTGGCAAAAATTTTAAGCCGGTTATATTTTTCCAGTAACTCATTATATTTTATCTGTACTTTTCCCCGGTCCAGGTCTGGTTCCAGAAGCTGCATTTCCTTTTCAGTCTCATGCAGTTGACTGAAGGAGGCGTGCAGGTATTTTTTTACAGTAAGTTCAGGAGAAAAATGCTCGAACTGGCGTATATAATTTATATTTTTACCCGGCTTAAGCTGTATCCGGCCCTGGTCCGGAGTAAGATTACCGTTTATGAGCTGACACAGGGTTGTTTTACCGGCACCGTTAGCGCCCAGTAAAACCGTTTTTTCTCCTTCCTGCAGGGAGAAGGTAACGCCTTTTAAGATATCAAACTGAGAAAAACTTTTATGTATATTAGCAACACTCAGCAGCATTCATTTACCAGGAGCCGGAAGCGCCTCCGCCGCCGAAGCCGCCTCCTCCTCCCAGGCCGCCGAAGCCTCCTCCGCCGCCGAAGCCGCCGGAGGAACGGCCAAAGCCGCCCAGCATACTGCCGAATAACAAAGCGCCGCCAAAACCAAGCCGGCCGAAGATAAAAAGGAGGAAAAAGATACCGAGAAAAATAAGACGGAAAATGCTGATACCGTCCTCAGAACTGTTTTCCGGGCTGATTCTTTGTTTTATATCAGCCTGGTATTTGATATCAAGCACAGCAGCAGCAGCTTCAACAGTAGCCATTACACCGTCCCTAAAACGTTTTTCCTTGAAATAGGGGGCCATGACCTGGTTGACCAGCTGCCATGCGCGGGCATCGGTTATTTTATGCTCCAGACCATAACCGACTTCCAGGCGCATGCGCCGTTCCTGCGGTGCTATAACCAAAAGCAGGCCGTTATCTTTGGTTTTATCTCCCAGCTGCCATTTGGAGGCTGCCTTGATACTGACATGTTCAATAGGATTGCCGTTTAAAGAAGCAGGTACATAGACAGCCATATAGAGTTTGCCGCTGTTGGCCAGTCCGCGCAGTTCAGCTGTGATCTCCTCTTCTTCCGCGGGTGTAAACAGGTCAGCTTTGTCAATAAGGGTCCGGTTGCCAAGTTCTGGTACTTTTATACTTTCATAGATCTCAGCACCGGCATTATATAAAAACAGCAGGCTGATTATAAGTAAAATTTTACTACGCATTTTAGTTGTCCTCCCGTTCCAGCCGGACCTTATTGGAAAGTTCATCCGTATCATCAGCCCGCGGCGGAAAATTTTCCGCCAGTTTGTTGCCAATATCCGTAATAGCCCGGGTCAGGGCTGCGGCTGCTTTTCTTTTTTTTATACCCTTAAGGATAATGTTTATCTGGTCCTGCCAGTAGTTGTCCGGGGTGGCCTGGTCAATACCTTTATCAGCAAGAATAACAGCGCAGCGTTCAAAGCGGCTGATATAGATAAGGATACCGGTCCGGTCTCTGGTCTCCAGCAGTCCGCCGGCCACAAAATTGGATAAGGCGGCCCGGTTGACAATTGCCTTCAGCCACTTGCGCGGCAGTAAGAGCCGCCGTATAAAAGGGAAAAGCGAAAGCAGCAGAAAAAGAACAATGCCGCTTAGCTGGGTAAGAATAATATGGTTAAGGCTCAGGTCCTCGCCCCAGGCCGGCGGCGTGACAAACAGGTAAATACACGCTGCGGCAAACCCGGCAATAGCAAAAATAAGGTAAACAAACAAATAGGAGCGGCTGGCGCCAACCACCATGGGAACGATCTCACCGCTGGTTTTAAGTTCGGCAGCGGCAACCGCGTCTTCTATTTGTTTAATCTCTTTTTTTTTAAACATTAGTCAAACTTTACCTCAGGCGCTTTTTCCGCGCCTTTTTGCGCTTTAAACGGTTCCAGTCTTTCAAATTCGTCACTGTAAAACATGCTTATTATCATGCGCCGGAAAAAACCGCGGATAAAAATGTTATACTGTTTAACTGCTTCGTTGAAGCGGGTGCGGGCTACACTGATACGGTTTTCCGTACCTTCCAGCTGGGACTGCAGGGCCAGAAAATTTTGATTGGCTTTAAGGTCAGGATAGCGTTCCTGTACCATCATCAGCCGGGACAGGGCGCTGCTTAAACCTGACTGGGCCGCCTGAAATTTTTTAAGCGCTTCTGCGTCCAGGTTGTTGGCGTCAATAGTGGTCTGGCGGGCTTTGGCGCGGGCTTCGGTAACAGCCTGCAGAGTTTCTTTTTCATGACTGGCATAACCTTTGACTGTATTGACCAGATTGGGAATCAGGTCCATACGGCGTTGGTAAGCGGTTTCTACGTTGGCCCACTGGTTTTTGACATTTTCCTGTCTTTCCATGGCGCCGTTGTATGTGCTTTTTATTGAGGAAAAAATAATGATAGCTAACAGCAGAAAAACGGCTGCCAGGGATCCTAAAACAATTAATAATATTTTACTGCTTTTATTCATAACTCTATACTCCTGTTAAATTGAGTCTATTATAGCATAAAGGCGGCAGTATGAGAACCAGGGAAACGGATATATAATCCTGAAATTATGTAATTCCGATCATATTATTTATTGTTTTTTTTATATAGTAATGGTATAAATTATTAAGAGCAAACAGATCAGGGCGGTAAGTTAATTTATAATACTTATATTTTATGGAAGAAAAAAAACAAAATACTGACTCGCGTATAAAGCGGATAGGCGGTTATCTCCACAAAGCGGTTCCTGTAATGGACAGCGCCGGCAAAGTATTGAGTTACGCGTTTACGCCTCTGATGGTAGAGTTTCGGCCCCGGGATCTGATGCAGGTGCTTGTGGGCGCGTCCATCCTGGCTGTTCCCGTGGCCTTTACTGAGGAAACATGGAATCTGGGAAAAGAATTACCACTGTTAAATGTTGCGCTCCTGAGCGGGTTGTCCATTTTTTTTATTTTACTTTTTGTGTACTTTAATTTTTACCGTTTTCAGCTTCGGAGTCATTTTTTAGAGTATGTGAAACGCGCAGCTGCCACGTATCTGCTCTCACTTATAGTGGTCAGTATTATTCTTACCATTATTCAACGCTGCCCCTGGCAGGCGGATTTTACCCTGGCTTTGAAACGGACGCTTATAGTTGCCTTTCCGGCTTCAATGAGCGCTGCGGTAAGCGATACTTTAAAATAAAAATAATAAAACTGTTAATAAGCACCCTGTTATTTACAGCTATCTACAGCAGCCTTGTTAATAACGCGAATTTTGTATTTTGCCAATAACTGAAATGTTTGTCTGAAAAATAAATAAAATTTGAAAATTAAACCGCGGTATAATATAATGAATGTAGTTTACCAGCGGGTTGGTAAATTAGGTAGTGATACCGCTATGCCTGCGCGCGGTGCGCTTCGCCGTAGCAGTCAATAGCTATAGGCCAGGTAAGGAAGATGATAGTGAGTTTATGCAATAGAAAATGTAATGCGTATAGTCTGTAGTTGTAGGCAATTCCCCGCCAAGACAATTGAGAATATGCTAAAATGACAATGCGGAAGATCTTCAAATACCCGCATACTAAGAAGCCCGCCGTCCATGCCGGACTAAGAAAAAAGAAAAGAATGAGAAAAGAGTATGTTTGAACAAACCTTTAAGAACATTGATGACACCCTCTGGAAAGATGCCGGGTGTTCAAGTGAGCTGGATTATGTGGAACAGACCTCATGGGTCCTTTTTTTGAAATACCTCGACGATCTTGAGAAAGACAAGGAAGCTGCTGCCAGGCTTTCATCAAAATCATATTCATCCATCATTTCAGTTGAATACAAATGGAATGTATGGGCGGCTCCCAAAACAAAAAAAGGAAAACTCGACCATCACAAAGCTTTGACCGGTGATGATCTGCGGGATTTTGTCGACCGGAAACTCTTTCCTTATTTACGGAGTTTCAAAACCCAGGCTGACAACCCTGACACCATCGAATATAAGATCGGTGAGATTTTCAGTGAGCTCAAAAACAAGATACAGAGCGGCTACAACCTGCGGGAAATTATCAATCTGGTTGATGAACTGCGGTTTCGGAGCCAAA
>CAZFAK010000193.1:0-6181 GCA_964517045.1 uncultured Spirochaetia bacterium
GCGCCCGTTATGCCGGAGCTGTGGCCACATCTGCTATGTTGATTGCTAAATTATTGGAGAATATGAAAAAATGTAAAGGCGACCAGAGAAAAGCCTTTTTCCATACCGTTATGCTGCTTTATCTGGAGTTGGAAAACAGACGGCAAGTAATTATCAAGGGCGCAGGACGTATCAACGGCCGCATAACTACGCAGCCGGCAGGCAGCCGGGGTTTTGGTTATGACCCGGTATTTATACCGGACGGATATAACCAAACCTTTGCCCAGCTTACACCTGGTGCCAAAAACCGCATATCACACCGGGCCCGCGCTTTAAGCTCCTTTTATGATAATTTTCTCAAATGCAAACCGGATAATTAATTAATTACCTGGTAGATATGCTGCCATCCCTTGCGGTCCCAGGCAGCCGGCTTTTCCGCCGGGATACCGACCGGAATCAAAGCTACAGGTTTGTGCCTGGCCGGAAGATCAAGACAGGCTGCTATCTCTTTTTCCTTCAGAACCCCGATCCAGACCGCACCCAGACCAAGATCATGTACTGCCAGCAGCAGATTCTGCACAGCTGCCGCCGTATCCTGAATACAGAAAAAATCCCGGCCGGCGTCGCCATATTCAGCAGCTGACAAAGCCGGATCAGCGCAGACAGTAATCACTGTGGGCGCATTTTTAACAGCTTCCTGATCAAAAGACAATTGACACAGTTTTTCTTTTTTAGCCTGATTATTAACCAGATATAAAAACCAGGGCTGAATATTACCGGCAGAGGGAGCAGCCTCAAAAGCCTTTATCAGCAGCTCCAATTTGTCCTGAGCCACGGGTTTTGCTTTAAACTTTCGGATACTGCGGCGGTTAAAAAGACACCGCATAACCTGGGAATTGTGTTGCATTTCTACTCCTTGATTATTTTGTAAACTTTTTTTCATATTTTTTCAAGGCGCGCATCAGTTGTCTGATACCGAACACCTGGATATCTTTATCAAGAATATACTGACCCGCGTTTGGCGTTACCCCGGAAGCTGATATAATAATACCATAATTAAAATTGTTTTTATCGAGAAGATTTTGAAATTCCTGCATCAGCCGTTTGCCAACCGGCATGGTGCCGCGGTAAAAGCGCACCAGAGTCTTTTTGCGGTTTTGTTTGACTTCATAATCTGCATGATCAGAAGCACTGCCGTGTTTTTTACGATACTTAAAATTAAAATAGGGTAGCATTTTACGGCAGTAGGTCTCAAACTCACTTTGCGATAATACTTTAAAATCAGCAATACGGTCATGCCCGTAACGTGCGTTTTTATATAACTTTTCCGAAACATCTTTATAATTGCCGTCAACAGCAGAGATGATATGCCATTGATCAAGAGCATTCTGATACTCTTTTTTATCTTCATAAACAGCAGCCAGATCATAACGGAAATTTAATGTCCAGTCTGTTTCCTTTTTAATTTCCGGCAAAGCGCTCTCCATTATCTCCAGCGCATCTGCTTTTTGTCCTGTCTCCTGGTAACATTTACCCATAGCATGGATAGCCTTAAGCCTGTTTTCCGGATCACGCCTGACTATATTTAAAGTTGTCAAGGCCTCGTTAAATTTACGGTTTTGATACTGTATCATACCAAGATAATACTGTACCAGAAAATCCTTGCGGTTTTTTTGGGCTGCCTGCTGCAGAAAATCCCGGGCCCGGCTGAAATCCTGCTGCTCATAATAGATAATCCCCAGATAACGTAATACCTGGGGATCATTACTGTCAATAGCATAGGCTTTATTAAAAAACTCATTGGCCCGCACTAAATTATTAATCCTGTAAAGGCAAAAACCGACTTTTTTGTAAATATTGAGTTCCTCCCGGGGCTCATCTTTACGTATTTTCATATAAACATTAACCGCTTCCTGAAAATGTTCGGCTTTTTCCAGGGTTTCAGCATAATGATAATACCATCTCTTTTTTTCCCCTTCGTTCATATGCTCCAGAAAAAAGTTAAGATAACGCTTAATCTCCATTAAAGCCAGCGGATAAGCTTTTTTATGCAGGTAAGCACTGATCAGCTTTTCATGCGATTTACGGCTGCGGGTTTGCTGATTGATACGCATTAAAAGCGATATGCCCTGACGGAACAATCCCTGCTCAAAGTAAGCAGCTGCCTTGCGCAGATGCTTTTTTTCATTGGCTGCTGTTATACGGCCTTTAAACTGTAACCGTATAAAAATAATAACCAGTAAAGCAATAATTGCTGTAAAAATTAAAATTAAATAAAGCAAACAATCCCCATTCTCATATTCGCCGCTGCCGGCAGACAGTTTATTATAGCATAATGATTTAATAAATATCCAGTAATTACCGGAAAATTTAAATAATCTGCTCTAACCCGGAAATTAAATAATATTTATGGAACAAACAGGTCTTGCTTACCCTTCTGTGAGAGGTATAAAAATAATAGCCGAACCAGCGCATATGCCGAGAAACTCATGCATAACCTTGCCCTGACCGTCAGCTACATCCATAGCAAAAGACACTGTTTTTAAACCGCGGTAATGCGCTTCACTGCTGACAACACTTTGTTCGCAGGTAACATCTGCTATATTCCACTTGCTAACAAGATTCCCGTCCGGATCAAAAGTAATAATTTCATTACGCATGGGCTGGCTGATATACGCATAGCCGTCCGAATCTACCGTTGCAGACCAGGCCTGCTTAACAGCATCAGCTATTCTTTCTGCTGTATTTCCTGCCGTTGTTTGCGGATCATGCCGCCAGAGAAGTGATGTGTCCTGCATACCAGTACCAACCGCAAGACGTCCGATTTTTGCTGTATTGCGGTTGAAATAAAGCAGATCCCCGTCCGGATACTCCGCAACCAGCCAGTCCGAATAGTCTACGCCGTCTATAGAATTATACGTATTATTTGTAAACATTAAACGCGTCCTGTAGGTTTCACCGCAAAAAAGAGTATCGTTTTGCTGCCCGTAACTTACAATAGGAGATGCGGAAAGATCACTGGTTAAGCAAGCGTAATTAAGATTGGTATCACCGTTGGTAAGTCCGGCGTTCAATCTTAAAGCAAAGTAATTGGAAACATAGTAGACATGGCTTGAACTGCTGAAATTTCCGGGATCAGTTCCGAAAAATAATTCATTGGAATTGACAGCAACCGAATAAGTACGCATGCGGACGTTATTCGTCCGCTCATTAATACTGGTAAAAAGAGCGTAAGCGTCAGCATTACAATAGTTTTCAAAGCCCAGATTTGAGGTATTCAACTCACCATACCCCTCGATTATTTCCGAGGGCCCGTTGAAAACAGCTTTATAACGGGCAAGGATATAAGTGGTTTCCGCTTTGTACGCGATAAGAAAGTAATTACTTACACTGTCATAGGCGAAATCATATATTTCCATGCTGCTGACGTCAGCGCTCGGGGCGCGGAATTCTATTATGGGGAAATCCTGGGCATGTTCAATAACCGGCGCGTTCATCACTTTAAGCGGGCCGTATTCACAGTATTTGCCTCCCTTGTCATATACCCGCATTTTAAGCCAGCAGTCTATTTTACCTCTATGAATACTTAAATCAGCTGCAGTGGTTGTCTGATTAGAGATAACTCTGTCACAGGCAAGCTCTTCACTGCAGATAAAATTGGAGGTACTGTTTGTATAAAAGCGGTAAGCATAAAAATCAGGCTCAACTGACTGGGGCCAGGAAAGCCTTACATTTTCTCCGTCACTTTTTATTAAAGCAAGTCTGCCGGTATCTGACTTGGCCGGCCGTATATTAGGTGTCTGGGGGTCATAGGGATTAACATGCGGTTTCTTTTCCATTTGCGCGCATGAAGAGACAAGTATGCTTAAAAACATGGTTAAAAAAAATAAAACTTTGTATATTTGTTTTTTTACTTCATTCATAATAATAATCCTTATTAACTAAAATGACCACGCAATCTGCGCCGATACTTTTTGCGGTGAAAGCAGAAAGGCAGACTGAATTTTGTGTTTTTTCATTTTTTTGTTATTAACAGCAGCGCTTATAACAGCATCCATAACCGCGGATCCGGTTATAGCAGCCATGGCATAAATAGAATAATTTCTGACATCTTCAAACATAAGTGCCCGGTCATACTCTTTTTCCGCATTATTCCATTTATCCAGTGTATCACTTTTATTATCAGCTGTTTTATATTCGTTATAGCTTTGTAAATAACTGTCGTAACTTTGCTGGCGGGATAGCTCACAATATAAAACCGAAAGAATTGACGCAGCCCATAAACCTGTATAAACAGCTCCGCGTATATTATGATCATTATAAAACTGGCCCCAGCCCGGAACCAGTAAACTGCGGAAAGCACTGGTGATTGGTTTTATAGGTGATAAAAGGGCTGCTGCTGCTGCCGGCAGCATAACGCTGCTGTTAATCGTAATCCGGGCTGAACGTCTTATACGTCCGGTATTAACACTTACCAGGCGGCAGGTAATAATGATTTCGGTTCCCATCTCGGTAAGTTCCCCGCTTATCAGATACTGGGCCGAGACCAGGTGTCCTACCTTAAGCATCTCCCTGGTATCAGCCATACCGCTCAAACCCATCTCCATCTCGCTGAGCAGGGACTTCATATCAGCGCGGGAGACTACAATATGTTTAGTTTGTTTTTTCCATACCACCCCCAGCATCTGGGCGAAACCGGCCCCGGTATTATTTTTTTTCAGCTTTTGCGAATTATCCTTAAACGGCAACACAGCAACTGCCGGGATCTTACCGCGGATGCGGACTCCCTGTTTTAAAGCCTCTACCGCCTTAACCAGCACCTCATCAACCCCGGCTCCGCTGAGAGCAATGGTTTTTGCTTTAGAGACAGATTGCCGGCGCGGTGTTTTTTGCTTTTTCTCCGCGTTAGTCCTGGAATAGACAAAACAAACAGTTAAAAACGGAATTAAAAATACTGATAAAATATTTTTTCTATACATAAAAACTCCAAATGAAAATGTAAACTATTATAAAATAAAAAAAGCAAAAATTCAAAGTTAAAATTTTTAATCTGATTAAAATTTACATTTTTGTTTACTGAAAAATTATAATACAGTTCAGCCTGCTGATTATGATTAATTAATATAGAAAAAATTTAAAACTAAACTCAGTTTGATATACCGCTAAATATTTATAAAAAAAGATATATTTTAATTTATAGACCTTTTTTTTAAGTTACGGCCACTGATAACTTGTGTCGTAATCCATGTTTACTTCATAAGGCTCACCGCTGAAAGTATAAGGGGCCGGACTGCCGCTGCTGTCCTGATTATCATAATACTCATAATAGTCACCACTGTCAATCCCGGTTGGACTTGAATTAGTATCACGCCAGACCCGGATATAAATTGGAGTATTTGTAATGTTGTTAAAGGTGTGATCCATCATCGCGATATGATTATAATAAAGAAAAGAAGAATCATCCGCAACTGTATTGAAGTTGCTGGAGTAGGAAATCTGGACACAGTTATAATAACTCCCGTCCCAGTCAGTGCTATGAGGTGTGTAAGTGGCAAACACACGGAAATCAATAGAAAGGGAATCATCCAGACTGATATCCAGATGATTGGAATCACCGGCTGCTCCTAACGAAATATTATTCCGGTAAGAGGGCAGTAACGGGTTGTTGGCTGCCGGATAATATGAAACGCTGACCGTAGCATATCCAACTGCCAGATTAGGCAGATAAATATCTATATTGGTAGAAGTATATTCTTTATTTAAATATCCGATATTCCCGTTTGTTGAATCCACCCGGATATAAAGAGGGTGATCAGCATCAACAGTATTGGTGGTATCAATATTCACAGACAGGGTTAAAGTGCGGCTGTTATAACCTATTCCCCAGAGCTTGCCCTCCTCTTCATATCCGGGACTAAAAGAAAGCATCCGTTTTTTACTGACCGCCGGATCTGCAATTACAGGCAGCATCAGCTCCCACATGGGGCGGCTTTCGTAACTAAGATATTTTTCAAACCCGGTCAAAAAAGAGTTGCTGATGGAAACCGCCTGATTCTCATTATAACTGCTTAAGGCTGTATCCATACTGTTAGATATATCAACCAGAATAGCCGGATAAACCGTACTGAACGGGAGGTTACTGAAAGCAGCTGTAATTTCATTATTATTCGGGTTTTCAAAACGCTGAAAAATAAACTGCTGC
>CAZFAK010000194.1:0-6104 GCA_964517045.1 uncultured Spirochaetia bacterium
GTTTCTTTTATTACCCATGGACAGGAGTGTCCCGGTGATATTGTTATGGCAGATGCTGATTGCCTCAGCCGGCATCTGTTAAAGGAGTGGCAATGAGAGATCAGGCTTTCGGCTTAAGAGAGTTAGTCAAACGTACTAATCTGAAACGGGACAGAGCTGCTAAAAGCCGGCGCCCCAGCAAACAGATAGTCTATGCAGTTGCTTCAGGTAAGGGCGGGGTTGGTAAAACCAATGTTGCTGTAAATCTCGGTATTGCAATGGCCAGATGCGGCAGCAGTGTTTTAATACTGGATGCAGATCTGGGCATGGCTAATGTAAATGTTGTTTTGGGTGAAAATGTCACTAAAACATTATATAACGTATTCCGGGGAGAAAAAAGACTGGATGAGATCATCTATCCTTCCCGCTTTGGTGTGGATTTTATCTCCGGGGGCAGCGGCATGCATGAACTGGCTAATTTGAGCGGTGCGGAAAGATACCGTTTTATCGAACAAATGAAACATCTGCAGCGTTATGATGTGGTTTTGGTGGATGTCGGCGCAGGTATTAATAGTACAGTAACAACTTTTTTACGCGCAGTGGATATAGTTCTAATAGTTACCACGCCGGAACCTACAGCTATTACGGATGCGTATGCTGTTATGAAAGCAATGCTTAATGCCGGCGCTGACGGAGAGCTGCGCCTTATAGTTAACCAGTGTCAGTCAGAAGCCCAGGGAGAGCAGGTAAGCGCCAGAATAAAGACTATAGTTTCCCGTTTTTTAGACAGGGAAATAGTCTATAGCGGTTGTGTTCTGAGTGACAAAACAGTACGAAAAGCTGTCTATAAACAGACGCCCTATATTGTTTATGAACCCAGGGCAGTGTGTTCGCAAAATATAAAAAAAATAACCGGCAAACTAACCGGCAGTAATTTTATAGAGTGTAATTTTAACGGGTTAAGCGGTTTTTTTAAAAAAATATTTACTATGGGAAACTAGTTTATGAAGAATTTTTTTTACGAAAATATTATTTTAATAGTATTCGCCGGTTTTGGTTTTCTTTTGTCTTTTATTAAAGGAATTTTTGATTATGATGGTATCAGCAGTATTGTTTTCAAACCTTTGCTCGCCGCCTTGATCTGGTTTGTTTTGGGTATAATCTGTAAAGTAATACTTAACCGTTTTATTCCGGAGCTGTATGAAGCGTTGTTTAATACAGAGGAAGAGACAATCGAAAATGAAAAGACCAAAGGTAATAATATTGACCTTACGGTTGATGACGATGATAAAGCAAAAGCGCAGCAGAATGATAACAATACGGATGTGGATCTTAATCTTAACGAAGATCAGAAACCGCAGCATAGTATAGATACCCAGGAAACGCCTGACAGTGAAGCGCTTAATGTGGATGAAAATCCTGCTTTTGATCAGGATAATAAAACTATGGCCAAAGCGATACAAACTGTTATGAAAAAAGATAAAAGCAGTGATGCAAAAAAGGATAAAAATAAATGATTTTCAGTATAGTTTATTATACATACTGATTAAATATTAGGGGGGAGTGATGAATCTAGATTATAATATGACCGAGAAAGAAGAGATAAAATACTGGAAGAAATTCAAAAAAAGTAATAGCAGTAAATTAAAGGATTTTTTTATTATTAAATATGCTCCTTTGGTTAAATACGTTGCCGGTAAAGTTGCCTGTAATATTCCGCATAATATTGAGTTTGACGATCTGGTCGGTTTCGGCACTTTTGGTTTGATTGATGCTATTGAAAAATTTGATCCGGAAAAAGGCATAAAATTTAAAACTTATGGTATTACCCGTATACGCGGTGCTATTTATGATGAGCTGCGTACCCTGGACTGGGTTCCCCGTTCTGTCAGACAGAAATATAAACAGATGGATGAGATATCCAAACAGTTTGAAGAAGATAAAAAGCGTCCGATGACTGTAGCGGAAAAAGCGGAAGCTGTCGGTATTTCCGTTTCCGAAGTGGAGCGTATATCCAATATGGCTAATGATGCTACTATAGGCTCCCTTGATGATGTATGGTATCTCGGAAGTGATGATGATGAGATATCAGTACTGGATACTATTGCTTCTCCGGAAAAACTCAACCCGGAATATATCAATGAAAAAGAGGAGATAAGGAAAACCATTGCCGGCGAAATAAAAAAATTACCGCCTAATGAAAAAAAAGTACTGGTTTTATATTATTATGAGGATCTGACCCTTAAAGAGATAGGCGCGGTATTGAATGTTACCGAGTCGCGTGTTTCCCAGCTGCATACCAAAGCTATACGGAATATACGCTCCAGTATTGAAAATGTAAAAAAAGCATTGATATAATTGCAAAATTAAGTTAAATTTAACACAGGAAACGGGGTAAAAGTGCAGAAAACTTTTTCTGATTATTTACAAAGCAGACAGCAGGAGTTACTGGAAGGCGGTGAGGTTGCTGATATCTTTGATCTGCTTACCAAAAAATATCAATTCAGTATTAAAAAAGGGGAGCAGGGGCAAAAAGACGAATTGATCATAACCGCAGATGATATGGAAAGCGGTTTTGAAATAGCTTCCCGCAACCTCGGTGTTGATATCAGTAAGTTACAGTACCGTGTAATAGAAAACGGCTCTAAAGGTATTTTCGGTATTGCCGCCCGTCCTTATAAAATAGCTTTTTCCATTATGGACAGTGATATATCACTGGAGGATGCCCTGGAAGCTCAAAGCGATGAACTGGTAATGGATTTCGGCGAGGAGGTATCTCCGGATGCTGATGGTTTTGCCGAACTTTATGTTTCCAAAAAAGGAAAATTTTTAATTATTCATCCCCCGCGCGGCGAGGGGGAAAAATGTACTCTGCAGCAGGCTAAGACCATGTTGCAGGAGAAAGAGATTACCGATGTTGATGATGCCACTATACAGATGCTTATTGACCGCAACGACGCTGAGCCATACCGGATCGGTGAGTGGGTGGAAAACAAAGTCAATGACGGTAAGCTTTTTATAGATGTAGCAGATGATAAAATGAAAGCATATTTACGAATTGTTCCTCCCAAGAAAGACGGCCGTTATATAGATAACGATGATGTTGACATACTGCTGCGGGAAAAACGTATTACACATGGCATAAAACAGGATGCCATACAGAACGCCCTTGATAAAAAAATGTTTAATATGCCGGTACTTATTGCTGAAGGTACTCCGGTAAAACATGGCCAGGACGCTTATATAGATTACAAGATTGATATAAAAGAAAAAGTTAATTTTGCCAATGTTCCGGAAGACGAACAGGTGGATTTTAAAAAGATGGACTTGATAGTTAATGTTATGGCCGAGCAGTTACTCGCTGAGAAAGTTCCGGCGGGTAAAGGAGAGGATGGATATAATATTTACCATACCAAGCTGGAAGCCAGGGACGGTAATGATATTGAGCTTAAGGGTGGTGAAAATACTTATATTACTGAAGACGGTATGCAGCTGAAATCCACTATTAACGGGCATGCTGTTATGAAGCAGGGAGTTATCTCCATTCTGCCTGTTTATGAAGTAAAAGGGGATGTAGGACCACAGACCGGAAATATTAAAAATATTGGTGATGTAGTTGTACACGGGAATGTACTGGACGGTTATACGGTCAAGGCCGGAGGCAATATTGAAGTAGCCGGAACAGTAGGTGCCAGTACTCTGGAAGCTACCGGTGATATAACTATTAAACTGGGTGTCAATGGTCATAAAAAAGGCAGTATTGTTTCCAAAAACGGCAACTTTTTTTCCAAATATATACAGGAAACCGGGATCAATATAACAGGAGATGTTTTTGTAACCGAGTATATTCTTAATTCCCAGGTTTCTACTAACGGCTCTATACTGCTTAACGGGAAAAAGGCCAGGATAGTAGGCGGAAAGTGTACTGCTTTAAAGGAGATAACTGCCAAGGATTTTGGTTCTGCGGCCGGGGTTACTACGATAGTGGCTGTAGGGGTTTTGCCTGAGATACGGCATACTATAGAAAAACTGCAGACAGAGATTGAAACAGATGAAGAGAAATTGAGTAATCTTAAGCTTGATATACAGACTTATGAAAATCATAAAGAGGATGAAGAGAAAACACAAAAACTGGAAGAGATGAAAAACGAATATGAGAATCTGGAAAAAGAAGTAGCGGAGAAAAAAGAACAGCTTGTCCAGGCTCAGGAAAGACTGGAAAAAAGTCAGACTGTAGGAAAAATTACAGCTCAAAAAAATGTTTACAGTAATGTGATAATGTATTGTAATACAGGCTATCTGGAAAACAAGCGGGATCAGCGGGCCTCCTATTATACAGTGGATGAGGCGCACCCTGAGTATGTCAAGTATCACCCTTATAAAAAATCTACAGGCAGGAGAAAGTAATGACTATGCGTCCTATTGATTTACAGGTGGTATTAAAACAATCGGTTAATGTGGCTAAAGCAGAGAAAAAAAGAATTAATAAAAAACAGGAAGACAAGGAAAAGGCCAAACGTAACACTATTATAAAAAGTACACAACAGCATGAAGGGGTCTCTGATGTGGATAAAACGGAAGTTGATTCCAATGTTATTCATGAACAGCCGCGCCGGGAAAAGCCGGAAGTAAATCAAAACAAAAGAAAAAAAGATAATGAAAATGACAACAAAAAATCACCTCTTGATGACAAATACAAGGGGAACTTTCTTGATATAACTGAATAATTATGTTTTATCTGATTATTATTTTATTACAGATTTTATTTTCCTTTTTTTTGTTTGTATTTTTTAAAAAACGTATAACTAAAGCTATTGCCGGAGAAAAAGTTAAGGATGAATTACGTAATCTTATTATTGATTTTAATCAGTATGCGGAGCGCAATCTTACCTTACTGGAAGACCGCAAAAAACAGATAATTGATGAGCTGCAGGCTGTCGAAAAAAGAATAGCCCGTCAGAAAGAGAAACTCTTTTTTGAGCAAAAAGTAAATTTATCTGAGACGGTCTCCCCAAAAAATAAAAAGCATAACAGGAAAAAGCAGAAACCTGCAGTCGGGAGCGCCGGCCGTTCCGGAAAGAGCCGGGTACAAAAACCCCTCTCATTAAAAAACTATTTTAATTCTCCAAACAGTTCTGACTATGATAAACTCTCTCTTCCGGAAAAAATCAGATATCTAAAAAAACAGCAAAAATCCGATAAACTGATCGCTAAAAAATTGCAGTTATCACTAAGTGAGATTAAAATGATTATGAAAAATCAATCAGCATAAAGGTATCACAAATTTCAGCTAATTTTTTATCGCAAAAAATCACGGCAATTAAAGGGATTGCTGCTTATTTTGCCCGTCTTTTCGCCCAGAAAGGTGTTTACAGTATACGAGACCTGATAGAATATTTTCCTGTACGCTATGAAGACCGCAGTTCCATTCAGAGTATAGTAAAAGCTTATAAAAATACTGCGCCTGACCGGATTCCGGTGGTTATCGTCTCCTGTATCAGACAGGAAACAATTAATTTTCGCAATAAAAAGATACCCAAGTTTATTTTTAGCGACGGGGAAACAGAGCTTGCTGCTGCAGCCTTTAATCCGGCACACCGCTATTTTGTTACAGGTTCCTGTTATTTTTTAAGCGGTTCTATAAGTTATAAATATAATGAATATCAGATAGCAATCTCCGATTACGAAGATTTTGATGAAAAAGAGCTTAACAGTCTTAATATAGGAAGAATAGTTCCTGTTTACGCCTCTACCAGGGGGCTTACCCAGAAAAAAATACGTTATTGTGTTGCTGCCTGTTATGCGCGCCTGGACAGTCTCCGATATAATCTACCTGACCATATCATAAAAAAATATAAACTTAATTCTAAAAAAGATAATTTGCTGACTATGCATTTTCCGTCTTCCCTGTCAAAGCTTAAGGCAGCGCGCAAGCAGCTGGTATATGAAGAGCTTTACAATTTCCAGGAAAAGATGCTGGCACAACGGAAAAAGATAAAAACCGCCAAAGAGCCGCAACGCTATCAAAAAGAAAATTTAACACAATTATTAAAAAGCAAATTTCCTTTTAAGCTGACCGATTCCCAGGAAAAGGCTTTGGCGGAGATAAAAACAGATATGTTTTC
>CAZFAK010000195.1:0-6072 GCA_964517045.1 uncultured Spirochaetia bacterium
TTTTAACCGGTTTGGTTTTTTTTTTTACTACTTGCTTTTGCGGAAGGTTATAAGAAAAGACATTTCGTTTTACCGGTTTAAGTTTTAACTTTGTTATTTTATTTTTTTGCGTATTTACTTTTATTGCAATGTCTTTTTCTTTATCTATTATACCAAGATACATAATTAGCATAATAAGTAAAGAGATTACAGTAAGGATTCCGTAAAATATTATCCGCTTTCTTATACTTAAATCAAGGTTAAAAATCAAAAATAATAATGTTTTCATTTGTTTACCATGTAGATGAGTGTAAACTGCATTACTGATTTTTTTCCGGGCAGTATTTCATAATGACGAAAATCAAGTAGTTTATCCCTGGTAAGTAATGTATAATAAAAAGATAAAAGTGCCTGCGGCCTGCCCTGGGCCACAGCACTATATGTATAAGGATTGTTGCCTTTATGCGTTTCATTATTCAGTCTGATATTATATTTCCGGGCAGTTCGGGAAACCAGTCCGGCAAAAGCACGTTCTGACTGGAAAAGATTTTTAGAGATATTTTTCTTCTTCTGGGTCTCTCTTACCTCTGCCAGTGATGCTATCTCTTTGCGTAATTGTTTGATCTCAGTAGTGAGTTTTTGATTGGCTGTATGTTTGGGCAGGATTATAAAAAAGAAAAGAAGAATAATACAGAGAGAAAGAAGCAGGATAAGTCTTTTGTCTTTATTCATAGCGTTCTTTGGTGGTTACGTTAAGGTTATAATCGCCTTGTTCGTTTTGAATTATTTGCGATGTACTAAAATTCAGGTGTGAGTAAGCAGAAATATTTTTTTTCAGGGTGAACAAGGGATCTTTGCGGGGACAGACAAAAGTATATTTTAAATTTTTTTTCCGCCTGGTTATACGGTCTGTTTTGATATTATCAGACAATTTGGCTGCTATATACTGCAGGCTGTGCCAGGCCCGGCGTGAGTCCTGGTAGCCGGACGATAAAAGTTTATATTGTTTTAAGGGGAAACCATGTAAACCGGTTCCCTTTCGCAGAGATTTTTTTAAAAGCAGAAGCTCTGTTTTTTGCCGGTTAAGATTTCCGTTTTGCAGTGCTAAAAAGCCCCAACCTGCCAGGAGAAGAGCCGCAAGACACAATAAAGCAGAAACAATTGCTTTACGAATTGATAAAGGATAGCTGGTTATAACAGGCAGAAGGTACGTTTTTTTATTAATTAAAAGGTCTTCGGATAGTTTTAATTTTTGTGGGTTAAAGCTTAAAAAATTTTTAATATATTTAATGATTTCCTGACTTTTGTTTTCAATATTGACAGCTCTGGAAAAATAAAGTAGTTGATAATTTTTATTAACTGCCAGCAGATGGTCTTTATAAACAAGCAGGTATTGCGCGTTAGGTTTTAGTAATCCAGCCTTGAGAGCTGCTGCCAGTATTTTGTCCTGGAAAAGATGTTGTTGTTTTTTCTGGTATCCTATTAGCAAAAGCAGGATTTTATGGTCATTTTGGGTAATTTTACGGCTGGTTAAATTAAAATCTGCTGTTTTTACGGGAAAAAGTTTGGATTTTTCAAATCTTATAATGTTATCCAGGTGAAAACGTATTTTTTGCGGATAAAATTTTAATTTGCAGAATGCAGATAGCTTTTTACTGTTTTTCACTGTGCTTTATTATAAGATGGCCAAGGGAATATGTAAAATGTTGTTTTGAATTTATAAAGAAAAAAAAATTCTGGTTTTTAATAATGTGTTTTATCTGGAACTAAATTTAGCTAAATTTGGCTAAAAATTTTAATTTTTTTTAACTTTTTAGGAATTTAGTTGACATATTTGCTATTTTATTGTTAAAATTTATCTAGTATTTTATGTATAGAATAAATATTTGTCTTACTATTATTCCTATGTTAATAAATTCTTTATTGTTTTCACAAGAGCAAGAGTATGATCCGTATAAATTAGATAAAGACAGGCCTTTTTTAAAAGATATCTCTTTTTTTTATAATCTTGATGGTAAAGGAGAAGGATTTACTGTAAATTTTTCTGATAATACGGAATTAAAGTTTTATAAAAAGAATGGCATAAAAAAATATAATAAAATAAAAAAAACTTTTTTAACCTTTCAAAGATCAGAGGTTGAATATAAGCAATTTCCGTTACATAGTGGTTGTAATTATAGTCTTTTTAATGGCACCGTTATAGATACTAATTATATATTTAAACATAAATTACAGCTTGAGTTGTCGTCATTGTATTTTTGTCGTAGTTATTATAGACTAAGTCTCAATGTTGATGAATCTCCAATTAATATAAAGATAAACTTCACTAAAGAATTTTTTATAGTAAGTTCCAGATCCAGATTGTTTAGCAGTGGTACTAATATTCAAACAGGAGACTCCTATCATCTGTATTTTTGGTATTAATTGAACTGAAATGAATGAGGATTAATGTATTTTGAAAAAAATTTTACTATTAACATTTTTTCTATTTATTAATTACATACATGCTGCTGAATATGTGGATGATATAAATATAACCAATGAAGAAATTAATATAGGACAAATGGAAGTCATTTTTCGAGAAATTGACGATTTTAATCATGATAATTATTATAGTTTTTATACAAATAAAGAGCATGTTATTTTAAAAATAAATGTTGAAAGTCACCAACTTTTTATATCTAATAATAATGTTGGCAGTAATATTTTTAAGCAGTATTGCATCTTATTAGAAACTGTCTTTAATAATAATAATCAAATAATTAAAGCTAAGGGTTTAGATCACTTTGCTTTGTCTTCTTTTATTCTACATTCTGCGTCTGTAGGAGCTATTACTATGGATTATCCTTCATCTGATGATTATGTGGATCAGGGTGTTGACTCTCTTCCAGAAGAATTCGGGAGCAACGTTGACTCTCTTCCAGAAGAAATCGGGAGAAACTTGGATGTTGATATAAAAAGTAAACTTAATATGCTATATTTTGGATTTGATATTTATAAGAATGGTAAGGACTGCGTTATCGGTATAAAACAAAAACAGGATACACTAACCAATGTTTCTGAAACTATTGATGCTGGTAGCGATGGATATTTTAATGAGTCAGGTGATGCTTATGAAGATTATATTAGCGAAATCCTAGGCGAATAGTATTTGAAAAATAATCAATAAGGGGAAATTATGTTTTTTATAAGCAAGTATTCATTATTAGTTGCTATATTAACAATTATTGTAAGGGTTAATATTTATGCTATTTTTCCGTTTCATATGGAAGAGTTCCCTGAGGCAATACATATAGATTATGTTATGGAATATGCCAGTTTAGATAATATGGGAGCTGGTTTTGAACTTAGAATAATCGATTATGATGAAAACTCAGAAGCAATAGCATATTTTTACAAATGTTATAAGAAAAATAATCCAATACTATATAAGAAATGGCTTTCCTTACTTAATAGAGCACAGGAATATGGGATAAAAAATGACTTTTTTTCTTTGGATGAAGTTGATAGAAGTGTAGACTCTACTTATCGGATTATATCCTTTTATGGCGTAAAAATACAAACAGAACCTATATCAGATAACCAATATTTAATAACAGCATTAGGTTTAAGAAAACGTTTTATGATATTTAAATATGATGGAGTAAATTATCAAGGGAGAGTAACCTGGGATGATATCAATGAACCTTAATAAATATTTTATTATTATTATTATCTTATCTTTACAGTCAGTTCTGTGGGGAGAGAGCAAAGTATTTTATTTAACTGTTGCTCCTGACATTACGACTTCCTGGTTTTATCTTCATACTGATTTAGACAATAAAGGTCCTGGGTTTAGAATTAAAATAGGTGAAACTTACTATAAATGTTTTCGTTATGATGATAAAGAATTTTTCGACTCATGTTTGAAAAAAATATACCTTGCTTTAAGCTCTGGCACAAAAGTCCGTTCTGAAATAATACCAGGAGAGTACTATAATACAAATATAGATAAAACCAGAAGAAAAAAAAGATTGTTTTTTTATACAGTAAGAAAATTTATTATCTCAGTAGTTAACAATAAAATTATAAAATTGGGTTATTCGCCTGAAATTATAAAAAAAGAAAAGTTTTATGACAGGGCTGATATTTATAGATGAAAAAAAAGACTTTTATTTTAATATATTTTTTATCATTATTTTTCTTTGCTGAAAAAAAAAGCATTAGCTTTTTAGCTGATGTTAGCTCCAGTGATCACCCTGTTGTAAAAAAAATATTAGAACATGAAAATCTGGACGGTAAAGGCAGAGGGTTTATTTTAAAAGCTAATGATAATGGAGAGAATATTTATTTTAAATGCTTTCAAGCTACTTCGAAAAACATATATGAATTTTGGCTTAATTTAATTTACTCAACACAAGAGTTGGCAGGAAAGGTATATATTAAAAACTTTCCGGAACATTTTAAGGGCTTTATAGGCTCAGCGAATAATTTTGATAATGAAAAAAGCATTGTAATAGTTAATGATCCTTTGTTAATAATAGCCTATGACCCGGACTTCGGAAATATTATTAAAGGTATTGGACTGAAGTATAATATGCAATATAAAAATTTTATAACAAATGAATTTATAGTAGATGATAGTGAACAACTTAATTCTCTTTTAGATGACTGGTTTGATGATGTACCTTTGAATGATTCACTTGTGATTTATAAAAATTTAAATAGCAAAGGCGAAGGATTTAAGCTTAATGATCATACTGCTTATAAAAGTAAATATCCTGCTGTATACGAACAATGGCTTTCTGATCTTGTGTACAGTATTCAGTACGGCATCCACTATAATTGTAATAATGTAACTGGAGTTGCGCAAAGTTATTATTTGCTGAAAAAAATATATTTTAAACCAGTTTACCAAAAAAATACAGATGGTGAAGTAAGTTTTGGTTTACAAAAAAAAAGAGAGGAGTGTTGCATACGAACAAGGTTCGTAGTTGAGGAATCTTTTTCTATCTATAGATATTTTTTTACGATTGATGCTGATGAGGTATTTAATTCTCTAACCTGGTAGTATTGAAGATATGATAAAAAAACTTTTTTCGATATTTTCCTGTTACTCTTATTTGTATTTTATTTTAATTTCTACTGTACCTATAGTTTACCGTCCGGTTTATGCAACGGATTTTCCACCTCCGGAACCGGAAGATAAGCTTATTTTGTGGTCGACTTTTGACTCTGAAGAAGATATAGCAAATAGTGAAGTAGGCGATCAGGGTGGAGAGATTGTTGGAGATTATTCAATTTACCCGGGTAAGTTCAATCAGTCATTCCGGGCAGAAAGTTTTAATAGTGAAGCAGGCGTAAAGTATAATACATCGCTTTTAGATAGTGAGCAGGGGGCAATTGAGTTCTGGTTCAATCCTTTATTACAACCGGATTATGATGTGAGTAACTATCGTTTACTATCCTCTGCAGATAAGATGAGTTTATCGTATAAAAATGATATTCCGGCCAGCGGTGATAATGGTGATGGTCCCTGGCTTTTGTTAACGAATAACAATTTTGACTGGAATTGGTGGAGTTTGCATTGCGGCAGTGAGAATGAGGAGTTTGATGTTAGTGGTGCGCAAACGGTTAGTTTTTACCTGAAGAATGTTGCGATGGGCTCGAATGCCGGCTGGGACAAGATTTATTTTGTTGTTAAGAAGGGTTGGCAGAATTATATTGATTCCAGTCCTGTATCTGATTATGCCAGTATTGGTGATGAGTGGACCAGGATAGAGATTCCTGCCAGTAATTTTGGTGAGAGTGACTGGGACCGGTTTCAGGCGGTTGGTTTTCGTAACAGTGAGGGTTCTGATCAGGTTTATGGTACTTTTGGTTTGGATGAGATTACTATTTTGTGCGGGACAAATGTTTTTGAGGTTTATACTGATGATAAGACGAATTATACTGAGGCGGATACAGCAGAAATATGGATTATTTCCAATCAAGAGCAAGGTGGTAGTAGCGGTCAATCCGGAGGCGGTGGAGATAGTGATAACTCTTATGTATCAAATTGGCTTTTGTTAACGAATAACAATTTTGACTGGAATTGGTGGAGTTTGCATTGCG
>CAZFAK010000196.1:0-6060 GCA_964517045.1 uncultured Spirochaetia bacterium
AACCGGTGCATAATTAACTGCTTCAATAAGACGGTAATCCCAGGTATTATAGCCGCCGGCTTTGATTGTCATAAGCTGGGAGGGATAGTTGACATTGGTAGCTGTCTGCATACTGGCACCGTCAATAGCACTGTTATCCACATAACTGGTCCAGGCCACGTCAATACCTGTACTGGGATCAGTAGGGCTGCCTATGTATTCAAAAGATATTACATCCAGGCCTCCCGGAGAGGCAATAGGGCTGCTGGAGTAATCTACCAGAATAAAATTAGTGCCCGGATAAGCTGCCAGCGTACCAATCGTCAGGTAACTTACTGTGTTGGTTCCCAGTTTAATGGAATTAAAATTGGAGAAATTAGCTGTATTGAAATTGGTTGGTATAGCAATAGCCAGCTGTTCGATATCATAATGACCGCTGTTCTCCGTGGCCTGCACATAATAGGTAAAAGTATGGCCTCCGCCCTGTACAATGGAACCGGGAGTAATACTGGCATAAGCCTCGGACGGCTGCAGCATCTGCTGCAGTACAGCACTGCCGCCGCATAACTGGGGCCCGGTAGTGGCATAGATACCTGCTTCGCCGGCAGGATTATTATCCATACTGTCCCACATAACAGCATCTATGTAAGCTGTAAAGGATTCTTCCTGAAAAGAAGCTTCCGGCGCTACATCAAGATAGATATAGATCTCATCCAGAGTCGCATCACCCTGATTGGTAACCTGATTGCCCAGCCAGATATAAATATCATCAGCACTGTTACTGACCATTACATT
Source organism: uncultured Spirochaetia bacterium (assembly GCA_964517045.1). Lineage (GTDB taxonomy): Bacteria > Spirochaetota > UBA12135 > COTS27 > CAZFAK01 > CAZFAK01. The sequence continues at coordinate 775 of CAZFAK010000196.1, forward strand.
GCCGTTATCAAAAGTCCAGTTGGAGTCAAAAGCAACAGTAGTCAGCGCATTAAAAGTACCGTCATAAGCATTACTGACTACTACACTGCCCGGCACCAGGGTCAAATTGGTTGGTTTTATTATATGGAGATAGTTAATACCCGCATTGGTAGGATAGGGTTCCAGTTCGTTGGAGACAATAAGCCGCACAGTATTGGTACCGGAATCAATCTGCTGGGGCGTAATATACAAACCGGAGGCGAATAACGTTTGTCCCGCGATATACAATGCGAACAAAAATCCTGTTATATATTTTGTATATTTCATAATTTCTCCTCTAAAATATTTATTGGCTACCTGTTCCGCGCAAAAGACCCTCATGTTCCTTATTAACTATCGGTATGACAAGTTTTAATTTTTATCAAATTATAGTTATAATATATATCTAAAATATATAGTAAAAAACAATAAAAGTCAATATACAGCTGACATTCAGTCAAATTTTATATAAAATTTTCCTTTTCGGTAGATATTTTTAATATCAATAACAATTTATCCGATCATGATTACATATTTTTTTTTCATTTTCATTTATAGTTGTTTTTGCTTACTGTAATTACGCTTAAAAAAAAAACTCCTTCAGAGTATAATACAGGCAAATATCTACTTACAGGACTTAATTATGGTTTACAAAAACTTACTTATATTCGGACCGCCCGGAGCAGGCAAGGGAACGCAGGCGCAAAATATTATACAAATGCAAAATATTACCCATATATCAACCGGTGATATATTCCGGGAAAATATTAAAAACGAAACCGAACTTGGTAAAAAAGTAAAAGAATACAGTTCCCGCGGCGAACTGGTACCGGATGCAATAACCAATCAGATGGTCGCCAACCGTTTGCAGCAAGATGATATTAAAAACGGCTTTCTTCTGGACGGGTACCCGCGTAACCAGGCCCAGTGCCGGGCACTGGATGAAATATTAAAAAAAAACGGTCTGTCCTTAGACGGCATTATTGTACTGGAAGTGCCTTTTGCAGAGGTTAAAAACCGGCTGGCAGCCCGGGCTCAAAAAGAGGGCCGGGTTGATGATGCTGACCCGGAAGTTATCCAGAACAGAATTGATACCTATACTTCCCAGAGTAAACCCTGTATTGATTATTACCGCACCAGCGGCAAACTGATTCCGGTTGACGGCACAGGCAGCATAGCTGAAGTCTGGGAAAGAATAAAAAAAAATCTAAAATAAAAAAAGTGCAGTTATAATAAACTGTTTAATTTTTCTTCCAGTACTGCCTCCGGCTGCAGACCGACCAGCTGTTCCCGGAGTTCATTATCCTTAAACAGTAAGATAGTAGGAATACTCATCACATTATACTTGGCAGCTGTTTCTGCGTTTTCATCTACATTAAGCTTGGCAATGGTACATTTGCCGCTGAACTTATCAGCTAAAGTTTCAACAATAGGGCCCTGCTGCTTACAGGGACCGCACCATGGCGCCCAGAGGTCGACCAGGGTAACCCCCTTCTTAATAGTATCGGCAAAATTATTATCATTCAGTTCTTGGTACGCATCAGACATTAAAATCCTCCGTAAAATTTTATTATTATAACATAAAATAAAAATATTTTTTTTCTTCCATAAAAAGTTCAACCTGTTTTATCAAACCCAAGTTCCCGGTAAAATCTTTTTTCCAACAGGCTATGGTTTTTAACACAGCGCCGTGCCCATTTTAAACGCATATCCAGCAGCTGTTCCTGGTTTAAACGCCAGCTGATACCGGAACTGCGCAGACGGTTTACCAGCGCATACAAGGTTAAGGCAGCGCAGACAGAAACATTGAAGCTCCGGGTAAAACCATACATGGGCAGTGTAAGTTTCAGGTCAGCCCCGGCAACAGCTGCCGGAGACAAACCCTGTTCTTCCGTACCCATAACCACAGCAAGCGGAGTATCAAGTGAAACCTCAGTTAAAGGTTGCGCATCAGGTTCACATACCATCGCCGCTATCCGGTAACCTTTACTGTGTAAAGCTGAAAAACACTGTTTAACATTATCATTGCCGTTATATTTATACAGGTCCAGCCATTTGCCCGCACCCATCTCTACACCGGGAGCACTGCGGTATTGGTTGCGCGTTTCCATAATATGAATATCCTGAATACCCAGGCAGTCACAGCTGCGCAGGACCGCAGCCGCGTTATGCGGCTGGTATATATCCTCCAGGGCAATGCTAAGATAACGGGTCCTTTCCATACTGATCTTCCTTATAAGCTGCTGCCGGCCGGCCGTAATATTATGGGTAAAATACTTTTCCAGTAAAAGGGTTTTCTGATCAGAACTTAATTTTTTTTCCGGGTAAGACATAGAAAATCTTACTATGAAAAAACTTTTTCTTAAATATTATCCCTTACCAGCTGCGCTATATAACTGCCGGGCAATAATATTTTATTTTTGCTTAATGTGTTTTTATGAGTGTTTATATTAAAAAAAAGCTGTTCATATAAAATAAAAACTATAGTCATACTTTTAAATAAAACAGAACCCTCAGGCAAAAGATATAATTTTTGTTTTGCCTGTCTGCGGTAAGCGTCAGCGCGGCGCAGATATTCATCTATACAGGCTACCAGATTAACGGGCAAAAAAGGCTGCCCAGCGGCTTTGGACAAACAATCAGGAGCAATTTCATATTTTTGCAGAATATCATCAACAAAATAGTTAAAACCGTTTTTTACATCTGCTCTGAAATCCCGCAGTATGTGAACAATATAACTGAAAAGCGCCAGCGGGCGTGAAAGGGCTAAAATTTTCCGGGATGACAGCTGCAGACGGCATTCTGTTCCGTTAACCGCAAGTAAAATAAATAAAGCACCGGGGATCACAGCCGCACCCTCACTGTAGGCAAGAAAGTCCTCCCAGGTTGCAAATTTATTATGGTAAAGATCATATATCATAGCCTGCATCCACTCAGTCCATATCCAGCCGGGAATGTTATAATCAGCCAGGGCCCGGCCATAAACTGGATTCTTCTGCCGCGCATTGGTAAAAACATTCTGCATAGTTATAATAATTTTTTGTCTTTCTATTGCTGTCAGATGTTCACAGTTTTTTTTATGCTGATCCGCAATATCATCTATAGCCCGCATAACACCGTAACAGGCCTTGAAAGCTGCATAGCGTTCTTCATCCCACAAGCTGGCACCGATTTCCAGGATGGGCAGTTCCTGCAGCCGGCTGGTATGAGCAAGTTTAATAGGCATAACTATTTTCCGGCTTTAATCCTGGCAGCTGTCAAGCGGGCGGACAACAGCACCATAGGTACACCGGCGCCGGGATGAGTACTGGCGCCGGTAAAATATAAATTTTTATAATCAGGATGACGGTTGGCCGGTCGGAACCATGCTACCTGTCTGATAGTGTGAGCCAGACTGCCGAAAACTGCACCGCGGTAAACATTACACCTCTCCTGCCAGTCAACAGGTGTGAAAGATTGTTCCCGGCTTATATATTGCTCCACGTTAAAACCCGCTTTTTGCGACAGCCGTTTTAATATATAGGAACGGGCCTGATTACGCATCTTGTTCCAGTCTGTTTTTCTATCCGGATCAATATTACCGCAGGGTACGACTGCCATAACCGTATCTTTTCCGGGCGGAGCGTTGTCATTGTGAGTCCGGGCAGGCAGATTCAGATAAAAAGGGGGTGTGTCAGCAAGATAATTATCCGTAAAAATAGCAGCAAAAGACCGCTTGTAATCAGAGCCGAGGAAAACATTATGCTGATGCCTGAGCTGGTTCATACAGCGCTCTACATTAAAATAAAAGGTAAGTGCACCGGCAGCATATTTTTTTTGCTTAATCCGCCGTTGTCTTTTGCCAGCAGGCAGGAGCTTATCATATACATAGGGCAGATCAGCATTAGCTGCTACCAGAGAAGCAGCATGACTTGTTTCATCAGTACACACAACACCGGCAGCCTTTTTATCTTTTATAAGTATTTTGCTTACCGGTCTGTTAAAAAAAAACTCCACCCCGTTTTGCCTGCCTATGGCCAGCAGTTTTTGCATGATAGCGTACATCCCGCCGCGCGGGAAATACAGTCCGCCGGCCAGTTCCATATAAGGAAACAGGGAATATACTGCTGAAGCAGTAAAGGGGCTGAGACCGACATAGATATCCTGATAGGTAAAAGCTGCTCTGAGATGGGGATGCCGGAAATATTTAGCGGCACGCCTGAAATGCGTCTGCCAGGCTCTGGTTTTATATAAAGAAAAGATATTTTGCAATGTAAAAAAATCAAATGCAGAATAAAAATTTTTTTTAATAAAACCCGGTATGGCAAGACGGTAGCTCTCACTCCCTTCATGCAATAAAGCCAGATATTTGCTCATTGCTTTTGGGCTATATGCCTGCAGCTGGGAACGCATTATTTCCATATTGGAAGAGAGGCGCAAACTGGCGCCGTCAGCAAAATGCACTACGGAGGTAGGATTAACAGCAGTTAACTCCAGCTCCTCCTCCAGAACAAACCCCATATCCTTAAATAGTTCCCGGAAAAAATCAGGCAGTAAAAAAAGCGTGGCCCCGGTATCAAAAATATGCCCGTTATTTTCTATGCGGCCTACCCTGCCGCCGGCACAACTGTTTTTCTCAAAAACAGTAACAGCATACCCCTGCCGCCTGAGTAAAATTGCCAGGGCCAGTCCGCCGGCACCGGCGCCGATAATAACTGCTTTTTCAGAACTCATCAATTCCCCTTAACTGCTATTATGAATAAGTTTAAGCTGAAATACAAATTTATTTTAACATTATTTTGTTAAGAAACGGTTAAAAATAGAAATTTGACGACAATTCCAGATTTTATAAAAAATGTAATCAGGAAAAAGCAACCTGGATAGAAACTCTATTATTCAGACAGAAAATTTGTTTATTGATTTCAGCATGAAAAAATAATTTAAAGAGAAAAACACCTCCATATGAACATTTGGCAAAGTGAAGCGAAATTATACGGACCGGTAAAAGAGATAAACTCGAACTTTTTTTCAAAAATAATAGGCTACAATAATTTTTATTAGTAAAGGTCTAAAAGCTCAACCTATAGCTAAAACTTCATAAAGACGCGAAGCATGTGGTTTACCCTTACCTACCTGTCCGTGAAACTTAAAATCAATATTATATTTTTGCTGCATCTCTTTATGAGCTTTGCTTTCACCGCTTTTATATTCCTCCCAGCCTTTAGTAGCACCCCAGGGGTGTGATTTTTAATACCTGTAAAATTGCTTAACATGTTATATTTTGGACAC
>CAZFAK010000197.1:0-5056 GCA_964517045.1 uncultured Spirochaetia bacterium
AGTCTATCTGCTTTTAGTTCCTCTGCGGGCAGTTCGCAGAGCAGTCTTGCTGGTTCAGGCAGTAATATAATTTTCCCGGAGGAAATTTATGCCGTACCGAATCCGGTTAGTATTAAAAGCGGTAAAGCAGTACATTTTAAAGCACCTTATGACCAGTACACCTGCCTGGTTACTGTCTATACACTAAGCGGCTCTCTGGTCTGGCAGGGAGAAGCCGGTAAAGGGGGATGGAATCTGCAAAACAGCTATGAAATGCCGGTAAGCCCCGGCGTTTATATTTATTTAATAACTGATGCAGATAATTATTACAGCGGGGTACAGGGCAAGCTGCTGATAACCAGATAGTAAATTAAATATTTTTTTGTTCAGCAAACTTTTTTTCCAAATCCGGCCAGTATTTGTGTATCATATGCAAAGCAGAGATGGCATGGTAGGTAGAATCCAGCCGTAATTTATTATCTGTAGGTTTAAAAGCCATGGCTCCGGTTATTTTACGCGGTTTTTGGTAAAGATAGCAGTCATTGGCATGGTATTGTAAATTTATCAGGTAGCCGGCGCAGCTGGCCAGGGCACGGCGGTATTTATTAAAGCGCTTGTGGTCTTTTACGGTTTGCGCCAGTTTACAGGCAGCAGCCAGTCCTTCAGTGTATACCCCGGTAGAGGCAAAACACCAGTGCATAGCTCCCTTTTTACCGGGAAGACGGTCATCCCGGGGCGGATATTTATCCAGCATCCAGTCCATCAGGATAAAAACAAAATTTTTATATTTTTCCCTGCCTGTAATCTCATAAAAACGGCTGTAAGCTCTGGCCTGCCAGGGTACAAAAGGCCCCTTTTTATTATCCTTCCAGAATTCCCGGTAAAAAGTAAATGCTTTGTCTGCTGCCTGGAGTATATCTTTCTTGCGCGTAAAATCATAATAATGACTGAGTGCCAGCAGAGTTTCGCCGGGATAATACTGCTGATCTATAGGCCGGTTAGCTTTTAAAAAATCAGTATTAAATTTACCGTTATCCTGCTGCAGCGCCAGTATGGAACCGGCCAGTTTGCCGGCCAGAGTTGTGTCCTGTTTCAGCAGAGAGAGGGTTGCCAGTATAAAGGCGGTGGCGGCAATGCTGCTGTCATGCCGGTTCTGCTGCCAGTGCAGAAACGTTTTACCTTTTCTGGTGACCAGGCGCTGTTTATACATCTGCAGGTTTTTTAAAACACTTTGTTTAAGTTTTTGGTTATTGTTATCCATGGCTATCTGAGCCAGGACAAACTGGGCATTAAGATCACGCAGGCACCAGCCCTTGGCCGCTTCCTTTTCCTGGTGCGGGTAGTAGAGATACATGTAACGGCCGCCGGGATGCTGGTTTTGCATAAACCATTTTACTGCCAGGGCAATTGCCCTCTGCAGGTCCGACCCGGTAATAAGCTGCTGCGGTGTACGTCCGAAATATAGTTGTTGCGGCGCTGATTTTTCTCCGGCAAGCAGATACTGCTGCGTATAAAAAGCAAAGAGTTTATTGGGATAAGACTGCCAGGCTGTTTCTTTGTGTCCGGCCTCTACAGCGAGTTGACGCAGTACAGCAAGACCCTGATTAAGATTTTTTTGCCAGATTACAGAAGGCAGCAGGGTAGCAAAATCATTGGATAATTTAATAGTAAAACCCATATTTTCCCGTAATTTTATTTCAACCTGTTTACTGGCGCAGGGAATTTCACTGTTTTTATGGATAAGTGACATTTCGATACAGGAATAGGGTTTGTTAAAGTCCTGCAGCCGGGAATAAATATGCTGCAGCGAGCTTTCTATGTTGTTTTTGTTTCCATAAATATTATGAATGTTTTTACCGTTTTTAAAAATCCTGATTATTAGTTTGGCTTTTTTTTTACAGAGAGCCGCAGGCAGGGGAGAAGGTTTTTTTTTCTGCAAAGCCTGTCTAATAGCTTTATCCAGTAAGATAGCTTCAGCCGGCTGTATGCGGGAACTGGCAAAAGCTTTTAACTGCTGCTTTACAGGTATCTCTGACGTTTTTCTGACCACCTTAAAAGAGGTGCCTCCCAGGTATTTACCGTCACTTTTTACAAGTACATGCCATCTGCCGGCAGCCATGGGGCGGGAGCCCCGGAAATAGACATGGGTCCTGGTCCAGTTTTTTTGCATATTCATTTTTTTGGTATAGATAATTTTATTTTCAGGATCAGTCCAGATAAAATCAGCCTCATAGTCTTTTGCACGCGGCCGCCAGCTTCCTTCTACGGACATCTTTTCATTGGGCAGAAAAGCGGTGCGGGCTTTCTTGATTTTATGGTGACCAGGCAGTCCCGGAGTAAGTCCTTTTAGATTGCCTCTGAATGAACTGCATATTTTTTGCGGATCTTCAGACAGGGTAGTGCGGCTGAAAAGATAATACAGGGCCAGACCGAGGAGAATACTAAAAAATATAATAGAATATTTCAGGTAGTTTATGCGTTTTATTTTCATAAAGATTTCCATTGTATTAATTGAAATAATCATAGCATTTTTTGGTGCAGATGTCAATTTTATTCGTTCTTCTTTGTCTGCCCAAAGGGAACCGGGAAAGCGTTAGCCAGAGACCGGCCGTCTTTAGCTTCAAACATATTGTGTAACCCGGCACCTGAGGCCGAAGTTGACCAAAGGCAATATGCAGGAGCAAGTCTACAGTGGCTAAAAAAAATATTTATATCAGTTACTCTGTGTTAATTTTAAGCCGCAGTTTAACCGCCAAGGGCTAAAGACAGATAAATCTTCCATAACCAGCCAAAAAAACATACTGTAACCCTGCACTTAAGGTGGAAGTTGACCAGGGGCAGTATGCAGGAGTGGGTCTACAGTGGCTAAATTTTATTTAAATAAGCTATTAAACCGGCTGTATTGGTGATTTTTACAGCAGCGCTGTTATCAGGTATATTGCCGCACACGGAAAAATCACCGAACTGTTTTATTTCCTTAAGGCGCTGGCTGCTGTCCTGAACCGGTTTGATTTTACCGTTAAGGCCTGCCTCACCCAGAAAAAGCTGCCGTACCGGTATTTTTATCTCCTGGTAGGAGGAATATATGGCGGCCATAAGGGCAATGTCCATATAGATATCATTATTTTTTATACCGCCGGAGACATTGATATAAACATCATGCTTTTTTAGTTCAATGCCGCTGTATTTTTCCAATACAGCGATCATGCGGTTAAGACGGGAAAGCGAGATACCCTCACTGCTGCGCCGGGGGTAATTCATGTCTGTGGGTACAACCAGAGCTTCGATTTCGTTAAACAGAATACGGTTACCTATAAAATGGGGATAATAAACAGTTCCCGGCAGCTTGGGGTTGTTGAGTTTTTCCTCGATATTTTTTTTTATAATATCTTTGCCTGCCTGTTTAAGTCCGCTGCCGGTCATTATAAAGAGTCCGCTGCCGGCTATACTGCCGAAACGGTTTTTAAGCGGTTTTATGATACGCAGGTCAAGTATAGAGCCTGGTGATTTTTCACTGTACATCAGGAAAGTACCGTCAACCAGATGCTCCAGTAGTTTAGGTCCGGCTATCTCCCCGGTTTTATTTATGTGACCGGTCAGGATCAGGGTAATGGAATTATTTTTACATACATTAATAAGCATGGCCGCCGCGCTTTTTATCTGGGGTACAGAGCCGGGAATGTTATCAAGCGAGCTGGTATAGATGGTCTGGATTGAATCAATAAACACGAGATTATATTTTTCCCGGGCAAGATGTTTACATATGCGGTCTGTATCCGTCTCTGTAGAAAAAAACAGATTTTTACAACTCGTGGCTGTTCTGTGCATCCTTTTTTTTAGCTGGGCCGGTGTCTCTTCGCCTGAGATATAAAGAATTTTCTGTTGCAGTTGGTAAGCCATTGTAAGCAGTAAAGTGGATTTGCCTACTCCCGGCTCTCCGGAGATCAGATACACAGCACCCCGGGTAAGTCCGTTTCCGAAAACAGTATTTATTTCAGCAGAGCGAAATTTATAAAGCTGGTTAATGGTTTCCTGTTTGCCCTCTGCTGCAACTGTATGAAAAGCGGAAGCGGATTTGCTGCCGTTTTTTTTTTATTTTTATTTTTGTTCTTTGTATTCTTTTATAGTATCCCATTGACCGCAGTAGTGGCATTTACCCTGCCATTTAACAAAGTTGGCACCGCATTCCGTACAAAAATACATTTTATTTATTTACTTTTTTTAAATATAACACGTATAATACTCAGTACTATATATACAGGTATGGAAAAAACCGTATTTAATATTATTTCAATAAAAGCAATATTTGTCAAATAACTGTATGCTCCATGCACATTAAAATAGACTGTTAACAGTATAAATTCAATAACGGTTTTACCTGTAGATATAAAAAAAATTATAAGTAAAAAAAGAGGGAAATTAATGTTGAGAAAATATTTTTTTATAAAGTGCAGGGGCAGTACTGCGAAAAAAAAACTTATACTGTAAAATCCCATGGGGGCAGTTGAACCAAGGTCAGTGCAGATGCCTGCAAGCAGAGCACATCCGATCAGTAAATATAAACTGCAGTAAAGTCCGGTATAAACAAGGATAAGAAAAACCAGGTTTACCTTCAGGTTGAAAAAAGTAAGATAATTATTATAGTATAAGGATGACTGAAAAAAAAAAGCAGTAAACAGAAATATCAATAATATTATGTTAAAAACTTTCATTTTACAAGAATAAAAACATTATCAAGGGTGAAATAATTGATGTAGGGGGTAACAATAGCTTTCTGATAAAGACCGTAACGCTTTTTAATATTTTTTTTTATGGTACCTATCTTGATATCTCCTGGATACTTGGCGCTCATGGGAGAAGTTATAACAACTTTACCGTTAATATCTTTAAGATTACGGTCAAGATATTCTATAATACAGTTAAAAGCATTGGGAATCTGTCCTTTCATTATACCAATACTGCCTGAATCCTGCAGTTTGACGCTTACCCGGCACCTAGGATCAAGTATGGTAAGTACAGTACAGGAATCCCGGGAAACATTTCTGATTTTACCTGCTAATATTTCCTCTCCCTCTTT
>CAZFAK010000197.1:5066-6059 GCA_964517045.1 uncultured Spirochaetia bacterium
TGCTTATAACCGGCAACCCGGCAGTCACGCCGTCTTTTTTACCTTTATCCAGTATGATAGTACTGAAAAGATTTTGCGGATCTTTAGCTATTATTTTAGCTGGTAAAGTACTGAAAGAAAGACTGTTTTTATAGGCCAGCATTTTTTCCAGTCTGTTTTTTTGTTTTTTTATACGTTTGAATTCATTTAATCTTGTTTTATATTTGAGCAGCTGCTCCTGTGTTTTTTTCAGTTCTTCACGGAGGGCTGTTATCTCGGAAAAAGTTGCCAGGCCGTCAGTTACGGCAGTAGTGGAATCGTCCCATATTTTTTGCAGAGGGTAAAGCAGACTGTGATAACCCTGTTTAAGATATTTCCCCGCTCCCAAATAGGATGTATAAAAAATAAGTACCAGCAGCGTACTGATGACTGAAAAAATAATAATTTTTTTATGCTTTTGTTCAGCACTTTTTTTCATAAAATATTACAGGCTGGCAAGGCTTTTCCTGCGATTGATATTTTTAAGTTCGTTAAGATATTTTCCTGCTCCGTTAACCACACAGGTTAAAGGGTTTTGGGCCAGTAATATGGGAACGCCTGTTTCATCGCTGATCAGGTTTTTAAAACCTTTAATCAAGGCACCGCCTCCTGATAAAACAATGCCCCGGTCCATGATGTCAGCTGCCAGCTCTGCAGGTGTCTGATCCAGAGATTGTTTTATTTCCTGAATAACCTGTCCGATGGGCTCTTCCAGGGCGTCCCGCATCTCAGCTTTGGTTATAGCCTGGATACGGGGCAGTCCTGATACGGTATCGCGTCCTTTTATTTCATAGGTTTGACTGTCATCATAATTCCACAGGTCTATGAAATTCATTTTAATATCTTCAGCGCTGCGTTCCCCGATAATAATACTATGGGTTTTTTTGATAAATTGTATAATAGCTTCATCAAACTCGTCACCGCCGATACGGATGCTGCTCTCTAAGACCATATTGCCGAGAGAGATTATGGATA
>CAZFAK010000198.1:0-5999 GCA_964517045.1 uncultured Spirochaetia bacterium
CCCTTTTACCCGCCCCCGCTGTACTTTTCTGTATTTATATCTTTTCGGTACTAACATTTGCTACTCGGTTATATTGATTTTTTTACCGCATCTACAGCTTCATTGGTACTGCTGCCTTTATGTATCCAGGTCGTAACGCCTATAATTCCGTAAGTGGTGAGAGCATCATATTTGGCATAGTCTACCAGAGCATTAAAGGTATGCAAAGGTATTGACCCTTCCTTAAATGACTCGCACCTGGCCATATCAGCTCCGCCCAGTCTGCCGGTTACCTGGATCTTAATGCCCTTGGCGCCGCTGCGGACAGCGCGGGAGATGGATTGCTTCATTGCCTTTTTATAGTTCATACGGCCTTCAATCATCTTGCCCACTGACTGGGATACCACCCTGGCATCCAGATCAACTTTTTTTACTTCATTGATATTAAGATTTATATTTTTACCTTCACCTACCAGTCTGGTTAACTGTTTACGCAAAAGCTCAATATCCTGGCCCTTTTTGCCTATTAAGGAACCGGGACGGGAAGTATAAATATTAATATTTATAGAGTCGGGAAATCTTTTTATTAAAATGTCAGATATTTCCACGCGCCGGTATTTTTTATTCCGTATAATGTATTTGTAAATAAATTTGCGTAGTTTTATATCTTCAATGAGATAGTCACTGTATCTTTCCTTTTCCGCATACCAGTTACTCTCCCATTCCTGGTTGATTTTAAGCCGAAGACCTTTTGGATTTGCTTTCTGTCCCATATCATTCTATCCTTATCCGGTTCCCAGTTCTATTTTTATATGACAGGTCCGCTTGTTAATACGGTCAGCGCTTCCACGCGCCCGGGGACGTATTCTTTTTAAAATAGGACCTTTGTCAATACTTATATTACGGACACGTAAAAGATCAGTATTAAAATTAGGATTTTTAAAGAGAAAATTACCCTCTGCTGAGCGGATGGTTTTTCTAAGCTCGCGGGCAGCATGCTGCGGCAGAAAAGCAAGTTTAGCTTTTGCTTCAGCCACAGCCATGCCTTTACAGATTTTAGCGAGCCGGGCTACTTTTCTGTTACTGATACCGACATATTTTTTATTAGCAGTTGCAGTTTTCGCTGCAGTTGAATCACTCTTTTCCATAAAACAGATCCTACTTCATTTGCCTGTCGCCGGCATGAGATTTAAATAAACGCGTGGGAGCAAATTCCCCCAGTTTATGACCGACCAGATTTTCATGTACTCTGACAGGAATAAACTTATGGCCGTTATACACCATAAAAGTTTTGGCTATCATCTCCGGTATAATCGTAGAAGCCCGGGAAAAAGTTTTTATCGGCTGGGTAGAGCCGGACTCATCCGCCTTTTTTATCTTTTTATATAGTTTTACACTTATGTAAGGCCCTTTTTTTAGAGAACGCGCCATTTTTTTTACCTTTTCTTTTTCCTTTTACGGATAATAAATTTATCACTGTATTTTTTTACTTTACGAGTTTTATAACCTTTGCGTAGCTTACCGGTCGGGGAACAGGGATGACGCCCGCCGGAGGAACGTCCTTCACCGCCGCCCATAGGATGATCAACCGGATTCATAACTACTCCGCGCACCTTGGGCCGGCGTCCTTTCCAGCGTGACCAGCCGGCTTTACCGCCCTGGGTATTGATATGGTCCCGGTTACTGACAGCACCTACTGTAGCATAACAACTGCGTAGAATCATACGCACTTCACCGGAAGGCATCTGTACTGAAGCATACTTGCCGTCACAACCCAGCAGTTTACCGTAGGAGCCTGCACTTCTGATAATCTGACCCCCTTTCCGCGGCTGTAACTCAACGTTGTGTATAAAAGAGCCTGTGTTTATATTACCAAGTGGGAGAGCATTACCGGTCACAGATTTAACATCCTCACCGCTTATAATCTTGTCCCCGGTTTTCAAACCTTCAGGTGCCAGTATATATCTTTTTTCACCGTCTTTATAAACAATCAAAGCAATAAAAGCAGTGCGGTTGGGGTCATATTCAATACTCTTTACTACGGCTTCAATGTCATGTTTATTCCGTTTAAAGTCTATGCGGCGGTATTTTCTTTTATTGCCGCTGCCCCTGCGCCGTACGGATATCCGGCCATGGTTATCACGCCCGGAAATAGATTTTTTACCGGAGGTAAGGGTCTTTTCCGGTTTATCAGTAGTTAAAGCACTTAAATCAAGTACAGCTCTGCCGCGCGAAGCCGGGGTTATTGCTTTTAAATATTTAACTGCCACATTATAATCCTTGTTGCTTATACCTCTAATTCAGCTATGGTTTCTTTTCCGCTTAATTTAACCAGTGCTTTTTTCCGGGCAGGGGACATTCCTTTTATTCTGCCAAACTGCATGGACTTTTCCCTGGGCTTTTTGTTTAATATTTTTACGGAGTTAACCTTAACATTATAAATACGCTGTACTGCCTGTTTTATTTGTATTTTGTTTGCTCCCGGCGCTACTATAAAAGTATAGAATCCTCTGCTTTTCAGTAAAGTACTTTTTTCTGTCAAAACCGGTTTCTGTAAAATATTATGTATGTCCATTTTAATTTCCATAGCGCTGGTTTATCTCTGCAGCAGCAGTCCGGGAAAGTACTATTTCATCTGCATAATATAAATCTTTTATATTAATAGCTTTGGAATTAACCAGTTTAAGCCAGGGAATATTGCTGCTTGATTTTCTTATTTTTTCATAATTTTCACGTTCATCTGAATTAAGTATATATAAAACTTTTTTTTGGCCGGATACTTTACTAAACACAGCAGCGACATCCCTGGTTTTATAACGTTCCTGTTTGAAATCAGCAAGGACAGTCAGTTTGTTATTGTGGCAGAACATGGAAAGAACAGAACAAACAGCCTGCTGTTTTACTTTGCGGGGTATACTGTAGTTATACTCCCGCGGAGCAGGGCCGAAAATTACCCCGCCGCCCTGCCATAACGGCGATTTGTTGGAACCTGCCCGTGACCGGCCCGTCCCTTTCTGACGGTAGGGTTTTTTATTGGTGCCATGTACTGTACGTCTTGTCTTTACTGATGCAGTACCCTGGCGCTTATTGGCAAGTACATTTTTAATAGCTTCATAAATTGTATTTTTATTTACCTTGCTGTTAAAAACCCTGTCACTAAGTTCAATGGTTTCTTTGGCATTGTCATTTACAGGTGTAACTTCAAATTTCATTTTTCACTCTGCTTTAACCTGGTTTTATATATATTAAGGTAATTATTTTTTTTGCCGGGAATGCTTCCCTTTATCAACAGACAATTATTTTCCGTATCTATTTCTACAATTTCCAGGTTTTTAACGGTACATGTTTTTCTGCCCATTTGACCCGGCATTTTCTTACCCTTAAAAACGCGGGAAGGGTCGGAACACTGACCTATAGCGCCGGTACGCCGTTTAAATTTGGAACCATGACTGGCACCGCCTCCATGCATACCATGCCTTTTAACTACCCCCTGAAATCCTTTCCCGATCGACCGGCCCTGAACATCTACATATTTCTGTTCTTTAAAAATATCCAGGCCTATCTGCTGTCCTATTTCATAATTGCTTATATCCTCCACCCTGAACTCCCGTAGTTTATCAGGTACGGTTAGCTTGTTTTTCATAAAATACCCGCTTAACGCTTTGTTAAGACGTAGTTTCTTTTTGGAGTTTTTCTTTTTCTGACCATAACCGAGCTGCAATGCAGTATAGCCGTTCCGGGAAACGTCTCTAATAGCTGTTACCAGATTCGGCTTAACCTCTACTACAGTAACCGGCAGGCTTGCACCTGTCTCGGAAAATATCCGGGTCATACCAATTTTTTTGCCTATTAAACCTTCCATAAAATGTACACCGTTACTGTTTTATCTCTATATGCACACCTGCCGGTAAAGCAATATTCATTAATGACTCCATCGTATCGCTGGATGTATTATAAATATCAATCAGCCGTTTATAAGTGCGCATCTCAAACTGTTCCCGGGCCGTGATATTGACATGGGGGGATTTAAGTACAGTCACCTTGCGTATCCTTGTCGGCAGGGGGACCGGACCGGCGATCTTGGCACCGGTCCTTTTGACAGAATCGACAATCGTGCCGGTTGACTGGTCAATTGTTTTACTGTCAAATGATTTTAGTTTTATACGTACCCGTTGTCCCGCCATACAATATCTCTCAGTAATTATTCAATTATCTCAGCTACTACACCTGCGCCAACTGTTCTGCCGCCTTCACGAATGGCGAATTTAACGCCCTTTTCCATGGCTATAGTATTGATAAGTTCAACTGTAATAGTAGTGTTGTCACCAGGCATGATCATCTCCGTACCTTCCGGTAGTTCAATACTGCCGGTAACATCAGTAGTCCTGAAATAAAACTGCGGCCGGTACCCTTTAAAAAAGGGGGTATGTCTGCCACCTTCCTCTTTTTTAAGTACATATACCTCAGCTTTAAACTTTTTGTGCGGTGTAATGGAACCCGGTTTGCAGATAACCTGACCGCGCTGGATATCAGTACGTTCGATTCCGCGTAAAAGCAGACCGACATTATCCCCGGCCTGAGCATCATCCATTTCCTTGCGGAACATTTCCACACCGGTAATAGTAGTCTCGCGGGTATCACCCATACCAACAATCTGACACTTGTCGCCTACTTTGACTTTTCCCTGCTCTATACGGCCGGTAGCTACTGTACCGCGGCCGCTTATAGTAAAAATATCTTCAACAGGCAGTAAAAAATCTTTATCCAGATCGCGCTTGGGATCCGGAAAATAGGAATCACATTTTTCGAGCAGCTCAACAACAGGTTTAACATTATCAGTATCGGTTTTTCCTGCTGACAGGTCATCGAGCGCTTTTAAAGCAGAGCCTTTCAGAACCGGAATATCGTCACCGGGGAAATCATAGGAACTCAGCAGTTCCCTTACTTCTACCTCCACCAGTTCCAGCAGTTCCGGATCATCAACCTGATCCACCTTATTCAAAAATACAATAATATTCGGTACATTTACCTGATTAGCCAGCAGGATATGTTCACGTGTCTGTGCCATAGGACCGTCTGAGGCTGCAATCACTAAAATAGCACCATCCATCTGAGCAGCACCGGTAACCATATTTTTGACATAGTCTGCGTGTCCGGGACAGTCAACGTGGGCATAATGCCTTTTTTCAGTGGCATATTCCACATGAGCAGTATTGATGGTTATACCGCGCTCTTTTTCCTCAGGCGCATTATCAATCTCATCAAACTTTTTTACGTCTCCCAAACCCTTTTGGTGACAATAAGAGGTTATTGCCGCTGTCAGAGTTGTTTTACCATGGTCAACGTGACCAATGGTACCAACATTAACATGTGTTTTATCTCTTACAAATTTTTCTTTTGCCATATTTTTATCCTGTTTTTTATTTTAAGCTCCCTTTATTTTTTTTATTATTTCATCACTGATAGACTTGGGCACTTCTTCATAATGTGAAAACTCCATTGAATAAGTAGCGCGGCCCTGAGTCTTTGACCTAAGGTCAGTAGAATAGCCGAACATTTCCGCCAACGCGACCTCGGCATTTATCACTTTACCCATACCTCTGTCCTCCATGCCCTGAACCTTTCCCCGTCTTGCGTTCAGATCACCTATAACATCACCCATATTATCTTCAGGACACTCGACCTGTACTGACATGACCGGTTCCAGTATATAGGGATCTGCCTTGGTACAAGCCTCTTTATAAGCCAGAGATCCGGCTATCTTAAAAGCCATCTCACTGGAATCCACATCATGATAGGAACCGTCTTTCAGGGTAAAAACCAGATCTGTCAAGGGATAGCCAGCCAGTATACCGTTTTGCATAGCTTCTTGCACACCGTTTTTCACTGAGGGTATATACTCCTTTGGAATGCGGCCGCCGACTATTTTATCTTCAAAAATAAATCCCTGTCCTGGTTCAGCCGGTTTACAGTCACAGATAACATGTCCATACTGGCCGCGGCCTCCTGACTGCCGGATA
>CAZFAK010000199.1:0-5954 GCA_964517045.1 uncultured Spirochaetia bacterium
CACCCAGTCTACATTCTGCTGGTCCATAGCTGCGTCATGAAAACTGAATTCCGCAAAACTGAAGACCTGTATCTTACGCCGGGCAGGTAAGAAGTTCTTTACCTTAAGATGCCAGATCTCAAAACAGGCGTTTTCCGGAACAAAATAACGTACCGAACTGTAAAGCCGGTCTTTCTCACAGTTTAAAACCGTATAACCCAGACCATGGCGGCATTCATAAAAATCCAAAGGTGCTGCAGTGGGCTGAAAACCGGGATTCCAGAATTTTTCTGTCCGGGGATCGCGTAAATACAGATAACGGCCCGGCCTGTCTGCAGGAATATTGTTATAGCGGTAGCGGGTCAACCGGCAGTGAGCCGGATCTTTATAAAAACTGTAACCGCCGCCTGTATTGGAAATAATACCTCCGTATTCACCGCTGCCCAGATAATTAATCCAGGGCGTGGGCGTGTCAGGCCTGGTAATTACATATTCATCCTGCTCCTGATCAAAATAACCATACTGCATAAAAAGATCCTTGTATTATGAATTTAGTAAGCGTTTACAAGCAAACGCTAAACTATATCATAAGCCGGCTAAAAATTAAAGTGAAACTCCTCCGGATGCTAAATATTTAACATCAGTCTGATACAGTTTTCTCCATTACTATCTGCACTGAATGCCGGCCTGTAATATCAGCCGGAAAACAGGCTTTTTCAGCTTGCCGGTTATCAATTTTTATCGCTTTAATCTGCTTGCCGTATCCCTCAACAGCAATTGTTAATTCAGCTTCTCTGTACTTAAGCCCGGAAACCACGGCATTGCTGTACTTTTCCGGCACACAGGGAGAAAAAAAGAGTCCTTTTCCCGTAAAACGGCATCCAAACAAGCCCTGAATAACCAGCGATATATAGGCTGTGGCACTCCAGGCCTGTATATGACATGTAGGGAATAATTTTATCTCCCCGCAGGGTTGACTTTCCTGAAAACCGCCGTATGGTTTACCGGATACAGGATGGTATATCTCTGTACACTGGTTATCCCGGTTGATCAAATCCGTGAAGGTTTCCATCTCCCGGTTAAAAAGATCAATACGGCCGCAGCGGGCAGCTGCATTTCCCCAAAAGGCCTTGATATGAGGCCAAACCGTACCCGCATGCCTGGGCAGATCACCGTAAGGCTTATAACGCGCAAAAGCCGGATACACACAGGGAATGCCGTGAGCAGTTAAATACACGTTGCTGAATATTGACTCCCTTTGCGCCCTGTCAGCCACACCGAACAACAGCGCAAAACTTATACCAATACCCTCCTGATGTTCACAGCGTGCCTTTTCATCTATAAAATAATCATAACTCCCCC
Source organism: uncultured Spirochaetia bacterium (assembly GCA_964517045.1). Classification (GTDB taxonomy): domain Bacteria; phylum Spirochaetota; class UBA12135; order COTS27; family CAZFAK01; genus CAZFAK01. The sequence continues at coordinate 1,342 of CAZFAK010000199.1, forward strand.
GTTGAGCATTCCACAGATGTTTATTAATTGCCTGCCGCAGTCTCTTTGCTTTGTGCTCCCAGATAGCCTGGGGCTCCTGGCCGGCAAGGGCTTCCAGACGGCTTATGGTACGGTAAGCCTGATAATACAGACAATTAGTTGAGAGAGCCAGCATTGGCAGTCCTTCCCCCCGGCGGCAGACGCGCTCATCCGGATGGGCTGCCGCCCAGTCGCGGATATCGCCCGATCCTTTAACTGTCGCGGCATAACGGTCAGGATATGCTGATACACCGTCACCATAACAGGCAGCTCCTCTGAACAGTCCTGTAGTCTCGTCATATTCAGTCTGCTCAAAATAGAGCAAAGCGTTAATACCGGCTTTAAGCGCAGTATGAAGAAACTCCCGGTCTCCGGTCTGTACAACATATGTCCAGGCGCCCAAAATCCAGATAACAGCGTCCCAGTACTGTCCACCTATACGCAGTCCGTATTCAGGGTCATTTTCAAGCATAATAAGCAAAGAATTTTTCATTACCTCAGGCAGAAGCAAAGCTGCACTGTTCATGGTATTGATAGCGGAATCGCGGGTCCATGGCCGGGTATAGTCCAATCCGGCCAGCAACACAGGCGCTCTCTTTTTAAGCAGACCGCCAGTACAAGGTACAATATTGGCAACCAGATTGCCAAGAGCAATACGGAAAGCCCTCGGCATACCAGCTGCACCCCCCTGAAAATTCCGTTCACGGTCACTGACATGAGGAAGATAAAGGCTAATACCGGATTTCATAAATATTGTCCTCCGGGATATGCTTGTCTGTAACTTTTGATCATTAAACTGCCCGGATATATATTATAAAAATAATATTTATTTTTTACCACTCAATGATTATAATATTAAATTTAGAAAAAATACAGATAATTTGTTTTATATGATAAATGTTACGCAACACAAAGCTTAGCCGCGCATCATTAATAGTAAAAATGATCTTATATGAGTTCAGGGTTCAGACAAAAACCGCTGTATAATAATTGACAATCCCGGAAAAGGTTAGTATAATATCAGGCAGTGATATTATGGAAGCTTCTATGCTTCTTCGGTGACCAGGCTACCCCTAATCTGCAAAGGAGTTAGAATGAAACTTACTGACAACCGGCGTGAAATCCTGAGCATCGTGGTTTTAACCGCCCTGTTTCTGATCTGCAGCATACTTTTTTTTAAAATCATGAAAATTTTTTTAATTCCCCTGCTCCTGGCCCTTACCTTTACAATCCTGTTTATGCCGGTTTATAAAAAAATCAGAAACCAACTGAAAGGACGTAAAAACCTGAGCTCTCTCCTTATCTGCCTGCTGATCATCCTGAGCATTCTTGTCCCTGCCTACCTGGTCAGCCACCTGGTTGTGCTCCAGGCCTCTGATTTTTACAGCCGCACTGAAAAGCTGATTACAAGCGGTGAACTGAATGAGAACCACTACTTTTTAAAAAAAATAAAAAACCTCCCTCTGGCAGAACAGCTGCTAAAGAACCAGGAAAATCTCTTAACTCTTGCCAAAGACCTGCTAAAGACCGGCAGCAGGTTTTTATCTGCCATGATCAACCGTTTATCTTCAGGAATTGCAGAGATAGTGATCATGCTCTTCCTGACGTTTTACACAATGTTTTACTTTTTTCGTGACGGCGAGCAGTTTGTGAAGAAAATCCGCTATCTGAGTCCGCTTAAAGAAAAATACGAAAACCGGCTTATCAGCCGTTTTTCCACCATGGCCAAAGCTACAGTCAAAGGAACCCTGGTGATCGGACTGCTCCAGGGAGCGGCCGGCACCATTACTTTTGCCCTTTTCAGCATTAAAGGCTGGGCTCTTTGGGGGGTGATTATGACCCTGCTCTCTGTGATACCGGTAGTTGGTTCATTTTTAGTAATGCTGCCGGCTGCCGCCTATAAACTGGCTGTTGGCGAACCGATGTCAGCCCTGATTATTGTCTTTGTGGCACTGGTAGTAAATTACGCGATCGACTACCTGCTCCGCCCTGTCCTGGTCGGACAGCAGTCACGCATACACGACCTGCTGATCTTTTTTACCACTATGGGGGGACTGGCTGTGTTCGGCCTGAGCGGGGTTATCATCGGCCCCTTAATCGGAATGATGTTTATGACCCTGCTGGATATCTACAGCTCCGAGTTCCATGACTATTTAAAGTAAAACCTAATCAGCCAGGGGTTTAAATGCGTTGGACATAATCGTTATCCCGTCAGGCAGTTCCTGCATCGCCTTTTCAAAACGGGCGCGGTTATCCGGTAATTCTTTCATCGCTTTAGTCAAAATGTAAACTCCGTCCGGCAAAGTTTCCATTGCGCGACTGAAAAGCCAGATGCCGGAGGGTAGTTCCGTCATCGCTTCAGCAAAAACCTCTCTGGTATCAGGCAGGGGCTGCCATACTTTGGCAAAGCGAATACTGTTTAACTCCAGCTCCTCAAAAGCATTGGACATAACAAAATAACCGTCTTTGATATCAGGCTGCTGCTTGAAAAGGAGCAGCCCTTTGCAGGAAAGCTCCTCCATGGCCTTTTGCAATAAGGCATAATGTTTTTGGGCTTCAGTTTTCCGGGCTGCCGCTATCCAGGCTCTATCCGGTACCGGAGTCACTGACCTGGTAAAGACATATACTTCAGCCGGCAATTCACGCATTGCCTCGGCAAACGCCTTCAAACGCGCCGCATCTTCCTGCGCTTTATCTTCTCCGGAACTACAGCCCAAACCGCTGAAAATTATAATTATAAGTGAAAAATACAGTAAACCGTTTTTCATAAATCCTCCTGAATTCTTACGTATTATATCATTATTTTAAACTGACATGCACAAAACAACAGCCGGTCATAAACGCGCCATTTTTACCAGCACTCCGTCTGTACGTACCAACCTGCCATACTTATCACCATAGAACCGGACTAATAAATCTGGTTTAGTATGGGTCATTCCCTAACTGATGCCGCAGTCCTTGAACGTTAAACTGCGCCTAAAGTCTAACACAGTGAAAGTTAATAGCAATATTATTTGATAGCCACTGTAGACTTGCCGCTGCATACTACCGCAAGTCAACGTCTGCCTCAAATGCAGGGTTACAGTATGTTTTATCAGCTGGTGATAAAAAGCGGCAGCAGAGCCCGCGGCAAAGTGTTTACTGATATACCCGGACCCAGTCTACTTCCATAGTCTGGGGCCAGACTGTAGTACCGTCCGGATCAACCACATAAGTATCACTACCCGTACCGCCGCTGCCTACAGCGAGATTAAGTATGATATAAAACGGCTGGTGAAATTCACTTTTATTAGCACCGTCTATATTCATGACAAAATACTGCTGGTCATCTACACGTCCGATTATCTGGGAAGCATTCCATTCCACTTCAAAAACATGAAAAGCATCAGAAAACCAGCTGGAATTATTATATTCCTGACCATACATGGCATGTCCGCCCTCATCCCAGTGCAGAGTGCAGCCTACCGTATCATTATCCGGGCCGCTCATTTCCATAATATCAACTTCGCCGCAGGCAGGCCAGCCTACAGAACTAATATTATTACCCAGCATCCAGAAAGCAGGCCACATACCGGTACTGTAAGGAAGTTTTATACGCGCCTTGATAATACCGTACTGAAATGAATATTTATTTTGCGATTGTATTTTACCGGAATAAATAGTAGTAGTTCCTTCACAGGCAGGCTGAGGATTGCCGCTGGGACAATCTGCTGTAAGTTTTAAAGTACCGCCGGAAACCGTGACATGGTCTGCGTCATAATACTGCCACTCGCCGTTACCCCAGCCCCAACTGCCGTTACCCACATCAATATTCCAGGTGCCGGTATCAAGCGATGATCCGTTAAACTCCTCGGACCAGACCAGGGTAAAGCCCGGTTCACCGGTAGAGGATGAAGCTGAAGATACGGCAGCCGAAGAGGAAGAGGAGGACAAGGAAGAGGCTGATGAAGTATAACTATCAGTACTGAACGAAAAATAATCCAGATTACACACTCCGGCCTGGTTTTTACCTACTATATACAGATCATGAATACCGGTCGCACCAGTAACAGCTGCTGTCTGTTCCTGAAAATCAAACCAGGAAGCGGTCAGATCCGGAGTAAAAGTACCTATTAAAGTACCGCCGGTACTGTCTAAGCGTAACTCCAGCACACCGCCGTCATCACTTTCATCAGCAATACTCATAACCACGGAGAATACCAGATCCAAAATCTACATTATCATAACAAAGCCAGTCTGCAGCATCTATAAAGCCAACCGTAGTGCCTCCGTTTTCCAGTTGTACACCAGACATATTATTATAAGACTCTGCCTCAATTCGGGAAAAAGCATCAGTAGTAAGCAGACTGCTGGAAGCAGATGAGATGGGCTGGGAAGCAGAACTCTGTACTGCGCTCGAAACACTGCTTGAATAAGACGAAAGGGAAAGAGCGACCGAACTCTCTGAAGAGGATAATAAAGATTGCTCTGATGAGCTGGAACTGTTTTGGGAAGCAGGAGCTGACCTGGAAATGATATTACATGATATTAAAAAAAACAAATTTACCAGGACTAGTATTACTAGTATTATATATATATACATCCTGAAAGTTTTT
>CAZFAK010000200.1:0-5870 GCA_964517045.1 uncultured Spirochaetia bacterium
GTATCTCCATTTAAAAATAAAAATAAAAAAAAATAACAGGAATCTTCAATGAACTCATGGTGGCTCAATCTGCAATACAATCTGGAACCGGTAATCTTCCGTATACCCGGTACAGCTTTCGGTGTCCGCTGGTATAGTCTGGGTTATATTATTGCTTTTATATTATGTTACCTTCTGGTAAACTACCGCATAAAACATGATCCGTTTGCTAAAGGCTTTACCAAAAAAATTATAGACGACTCTTTTTTCTATCTCATGCTGGCGGTGATCATCGGGGCCAGACTGGGCTATTTTTTATTTTACGACACTGCTACTATTTTTACGGATCCTCTCTCCGTTATACTGCCTTTCAGTTTCAAAGGCGGCTTTCATATCACGGGTTATTCCGGTATGTCTTATCATGGCGGCGTAGTCATGTTAATACTGGTTTTCTATTTACTGGCGCGCAAATATAAAAAAAACATGTTTGCTTTTATGGACCTGTTTATTCCTGCTATACCCATAGGTTATACATTCGGCCGGCTGGGAAATTTTATGAACGGCGAACTTTACGGCCGTATTACAGCTTCGGCACAGGGCATGCTTTTTGAACAGGCACAGAAGGTAAAACTGAGTTTACCGCGGGTGCAAACTATTCTGGATAAACTGGGCTGGACCGTAAAAGGCCATACGGTAACCGACAGCAGCGGCAATATCAAAACAGATCTTATTGACAAAACCGGCCTGTATATAAATTTACCCCGTTATCCCTCCCAGCTCTACGAAGCTTTGGGCGAGGGTGTATTACTGTTTCTGGTGCTGTGGTTTATACGCAATAAAAACTTTACTTCCAGGCGGTTGTGGGCGCTTTATCTGACCGGTTACGGTGTAATACGCTTTTTCATCGAGTACTTACGCTGGCCGGACCAGGGTTATTTTGGCAATCTTTTTACCAAGGGACAGTTATTATGTCTGCTGATGATTCTGGCAGGTATTACCGCTTATTATTTAATAAGCAAAAGACAAAAATATAAAACCTGATCATGTTAAAAAGCCGTTTATTTTTTCTGATATTAATTTCCCTGTTTTCTTTCATAAAAAGTCAGGAGTTTATTACAACCGACAATTTAAAACGCGGTATGCTCCTTTCCAGCCGTACCCGCATGGATGGAAACGAGATGGTCAGTTTCAAGTTAAAAATTTTGTCGGTACTGAAAAACAGTGCGCCCGGTGAAGACGCTATAATGGCGGAGATCTTGAATACCAACTTCAGAGAAACCGGTGTGGTGGCTGGTATGAGCGGTTCGCCTGTTTATTATAAAGGAAAACTGGCAGGAGCTATAGCTTACACCAGCAGTTTTCAGAAGAAACCGGTTGTTGGTATTACACCCATAAAATCCATGTTAAAACTCCTTGAATATGAGCAGCAAAACCGTTCCAACTATTATAAAAAAGCTGCTCAGATATATGGCCTGCAAAAGATAAAAACCCCGCTTGCTGTCAGCGGCGGGCTCTATCTTGATAACAGCATGATCAGGGATATTCTGAAACAAAACAATGATAATCATTTTTTACTGCTTCCAGGCGGCAGCAGCAGTAATAAAAATAATACCAATCAACTGCAGGCAGGCGATGCCTGCGGTATTAATTTTGTAAGCGGGGACCTTGATATATCAGCTCTGGGTACAGTTACTTATGTCAGCAACAATATGCTGCTGGCTTTCGGACATCCGATGCAGCTTGGCGGTAAAGTTAATCTGCCTTTATACAAAGCCAGCATAGATGCTGCTATTCCCCGCCTCTCCCTCTCTTATAAACTTGGTACTATTACCAGCGAGATCGGACGCATAACCGAGGACCGCAGCGCAGCTGTACTGGGCGAAATAGGTACTTATGCTGCCAGAGTGCCGGTAAATGTTGCGATCAATACCCCTGTTCAGGAAAAAACACTGCAATACAGCGTGGTAAAAGATAAAAAATATTTCAGCCGGTATGCTATTCTGGTTATTATAAACAGTTTTTTACATTATGAGTCAGTAGCTGAAGAATCCAGACTGGCTTTTGAGATCATTTTCCATACTGATTATAAAAAGAAAAAAGTGCACATTATGGACATTATCTCCATGAAAGATAATTATAAAAGCCTGAAAGCATTACGCGCGTATCTTGGTTCCATCTTGAATTATATAGAATATAACCGTTTTTTGCCCATTAACGTCACATCTATTGATCTGCGCCTGAATTTAAAAAATTATATTGATTACAGTTATATTGATGATGTAAAATATAAAAAAAAAGTATATCATCCCGGAGAAAAGGTAAATTTAAACGTACTGTTAAAAAGATATAAACAACCGCTTTACAAAACCAATATTATACTTACCATACCTGACGGCCTGGAGGACGGGCTGTATCCGGTAATGATCTCCAGCGGTTATTTTTACATGTCTACCGATATGTATACCAGCCCCTTTAAATATATTCCGGAATCACCGGAGCGTTTTTTTGAACTGCTGAACGTTGATATAAACGAAAAAACCCTGGCTGTATGGATGTATTCACCGTCGGAAGGATGTATTATCAAGGGACAGCAATATAAACGCCTGCCTGTTTTTCAAAAAGATTTTATTCTGGCAGCCGGTAATGCCAAGAAGGCACAGCTGTACAACTATACCCAGCACCAGATTGATCTGCCTTTTGTTGTGCTCGGCGCCCGTATGATCCGTCTGGAAATACGCAATATACGTTATAAATCGCCTCAGGAAAACTAAAATGAAAAATAAAACAATTATGTCTATTATATGGTTAAGTTTATTATACCTGACCGCGGGTAAAACCGGTTACTTTAAATTATCTGATTATAAAGATTATCAGGGCGGGGAATTTAACAACACCTACTTAAAACAGAATGCTGTTTTATCACTTACGCCCGGGTGTGAGCAGTTTTGTGAAGTAGATGAACTGCTTATATGGTGTCTTTATAAAGATGAGAGCGGTATGTATATCGGTACCGGTCACCAGGGCAAAGTATATAAAGCGGATGAAAAAGGCAACACCACAGCTATCCTGGATCTTGCTGCGGCAGAGATCATTGTAATTAAAAAGGGTCCGGATGATATGCTTTATTTCGGCAGCGGGCCCAAAGGGATTATTTACAAATATAATCCGGATACAGAAAAAAAATCAATCTTCTGTATACTGCCGGAGCAATTTATCTGGGATATATGTTTTGACAAAGGATATCTGTATGCTGCTACCGGCGGCAACGGCAAGATATATAAAGTTTCCCTGATCAATGCTGAATATGAAACAGCTTTTATCAGTACTGAAGAAAATATACTTGGTATTAAACGCCGTTCCGGCCTTACCTATGCATCCACCTCAGGTCAGGGATTTCTGTACAGAATAGAAAACCTGGAAAAATACAAAATTCTTTATGACGCAGGCGGCCGGGATATTAATGATTTTATTTTTATGAACCGTCATATAGTTTTGATCACCAGCGGTAAAAAAATTGAACAGGAAAATAGTTATCAAAATGGTAATAACGGCAACAATAAAGAACATAAAATTTATAAGAACCAGGCTGTATTAATTAAACCGGACGGTGATTTTTTTACTCTTTTTTCCGTGGAAAATCAGACCTTTTCCGCTTTATGTGCTTTTTCCAATAATGTTGTTCTCGCAGCCACTGCGCAAAACGGTGCTATATACTCTATTAACATCATGAATATGAATGTGTCCAAATCATTTCAGCTTCCCGGTACCAGTATTAACTCCTTTTTTAAAGGTGAGAATATCTATTTTTCTTCCGGTGTAAACAGTAAGATATACAAGCTTTCACTTGAATATGCTGCGGAAGGTTCTTATATAACCGATATTCTGGACGCGCATCAAACTGCATTGTGGGGCCATGTCAGATATCTTAACAGCTCCGGCAATAAAAAAGTAAGTATTTACAGCCGCAGCGGCAACTCCTATTTTCCTGAAGAAGACTGGGGCCCATGGCGTATGGCGGAAAACCGTAAAATAATGAGTGCTAATTCCCGCTTTATCCAGGTAAAATTTGTTTTAAAAGCAGAGCAGAATCGTTCCCCGCTCTTAAGTGATCCTGCTATATATTATGCCCGTATAAACAATCCGCCAGAGGTAAAAGAGATAAGTATCGGCCGCGATATGAAATTTGAAAAAAAATATAAAATTGATCTGAATCAGAATGAGCTTATGGTTTACTGGCAGGCAGAAGACAAGGATAATGATAAACTGGTCTATGATCTCTATTATAAAAATGAGTTTACCCGGGAGTGGGATGTGGTAAAAAAGAAATTATTTAATCCCTATTTTGTTTTTAACCGCTATGCTGTCCTGGAGGGTGAATATATATTCGCAGTTGAAGCTGACGACCGTTTGTATAATCAGACCGGTGAGAACTTCAGCGACCGGCTGACCAGCAAGAAATTTATTATTGACAATACTGCTCCGGATATTGTGGATTTTACACAGGAGAAAAAAAACCGTATCTCTTTTAATGTACGGGATGAACGTTCCGTAATAACTATCTGCAGTATCAGTTATACCCAAAGCAATTTCACAGCTCTTTCACCAGTGGACCAGGTATATGACAGCACTGCTGAAAACTTTGCTTTTGATATTAACATTAAAGTGCCGTATGTGGTTATTTTTGCAGAGGACAGCGCAGGTAATTTCCGCTATAAGCCCTTTGTGTTAAATAAACAAAAAGAATAATCAGCAGGTTTGATAAGAACCCAGTATTTTAAAAAAAGTAGTACGCTCCTCGATCTGTTCCAGGGAAGCTTTTACCTGCGGCTCTTTGATATGTCCCTCTAAATCTATAAAAAAAGTATATTCACAGGCCAGAATTTTGGAGGGCCGGGACTGAATTTTTTTCATATTTATATTATTATCAGCCAGGATATTCAGAATCTCGGTTAAAGTTCCCGGTTTGTCACGCAGGGAAAAAAGAAGGGATGTCTTGCAGTTTTTTTTTTTTCGGTAAAAAGTTTTCCCGATATTACGATAAAACGGGTTTTGTTATCACTGGCATCCTCGATCTGTTCAGCCAGTATGTTTAATTTGTGTTGGTGACAGGCTGACAGGGCTGCAATGGCCGCCGCGTTTTTCCGCCGGGATGCAATAGCAGCAGCTTCCGAGGTGGAGACGGTTTCAACCAGTTTAATCCTGTGAAAATTATTTTCCAAATAGCTGCGGCACTGGGCCAGGGGTTGGGGATGACTGTAAATGGTTTTAACTGCCTTGCTGTTTTTTTCCTTTGATAATAGATAGAGGTTGATCGGCAACTGAAACTCGGAATGTATAAATACAGAGGTAACCTGGAACATATCCAGAGTATAATTAACCATACCTTCGGTATTATTTTCAATCGGGACCACACCAAAATCAGCCTTGCGGTTACTGATAGTGTTAAAAACAGCACTGATACTATTAGCTGCTATAAAACGGGCAGCATTGCCGAAGTGTTTCACTGCAGCCAGATTGGTAAAGGTACCTTCCGGCCCTAAATAGGTTATTTTCAAAGGCCGGGCAGCATTATAACACTCTGAGTTTATTTCCCGGAAAATATGTTTCAGGTTATTATATTTAAAATTTTTTAATCGCCTTTTAGCTGTAAAATTAACTGATGTGTTAAAAATAGTTTCCGGCGGCGGCAGCTTGCCCTGCTGCTCAAGCGATTTATAAACTTCCGCCCGCTGATCAACAAGTTTTAATATTTCCCGGTCAATATGCTGCAGCTGTTTGCGGCTGCTCTTCCTGGAGGCCATACTTAAGAGTAATTATATCATGGGAGTGAATTTTTATTCCTGTAAAAGTTACACAGAGAGCCGCTGAGAATCGCAGTGAGCCACAAGAGA
>CAZFAK010000201.1:0-5839 GCA_964517045.1 uncultured Spirochaetia bacterium
AGTTCGGTCTTTATGTAATCTTCATCAAAAAGCTCTTCCGGTATCAGTTTTTTCTCTTTGATAAACCATACAAACAGTATTCTGGTTAAAAGGCGAATCAGGTTTTTTGCATTATGCTCTCTCACTTCCGGGTCCAGCAAACCATCGGCGCCAAAATTTGCCTGAAGCGGCGCATCAGGAAAGTACACCTCACGCATAGCCCAAAAGTACCAGTCAGACAGTTCCTTGTAAAACTGTTTGTTAAGGATAGAAACGCTGAATACTTCCTGCCAGTATTTATACAGTTCCTTGAAGTTGGTTACGGCATTTCTTCCCGAACGGGCAATTGTCAGTTCCTGCAGGATTTTGAGGTGACCTGTATGCGGTCTTTTTATATCAATATCACGCAGCAGAGAAACTTTACCGGCTTTTTCTCCTTCCCGCCATTCCTGTTTATAGGTAATGCGTTCGGCATTGGCAATGGAAATGTAATCCTCATACCTGAAGACTACCACCACCGGTGTATAATGATACTCCCTGTTAAAAGCCCTGGTAATTTCGGCAAGCTGTGTTCTTGTGGGTAAAAGTCCATTACTTCGTTTTTTCAGAGTAACACCAAAGAGAAGTATCCCGTCATAGTCCTTTTTTACTTTTTTAACATTATCCAGAGATTCTGCTGTATTTCCTGAAAAAGCAGCATCATCAACCATACCAAATGCAATCACATCGTCCATTATCCGGAACGATTCATTATTATCTTTATATGTTTTGGCAAGGATTTCTTCAGGGGCAATTGGTTTCTCATCAATGATGTTAACAGGGATATTCAAATCACCAAAGAGGGTTTTTAATGCTTTGAAAAAATTGTATTTCTTCTCAAATAATTCTAATTCCATTTTTTGCCTTCCAATAGTTTACTGTCATTATTTATAAGAATTTTCATCTGATTAATTGCAATCTGGTTAAGTTTTACCAAGCGGTCACTTTGGGTAAAACCCTCCTCAATGAAGTGAGCATTCAGGTTTTCAAGGTTTGCCAGACATACAAGCTGTGAAACATTGGCATAATCACGGATATTTCCTTTTTTATCGGGATTCTCATCTCGCCATTGTCTGGCTGCTTTTCCAAAGAGCGCCATATTCAGAACATCAGGCTTCTGAAGCGTATACATAATTAACCTGTTTTTTTGAAAGTTCTGCCGGGATCAGATTTTGTTGTATGGCATCTGTGTGTATTCCGTAGTTTATTTTAGTAAGCTTTCTTTTTATATCCCAATCAAGTTCCTTTGACTGTTGGCTTTTTAGATACTGAAATTCTTTAATCAGATAAAATTTAAATTCAACAGAAACCCATGAAGCAAACTCCAGGGCTATATCGATATGTGCGTACGTACCACCGTATTTACCGGATTTAGAAATGAGACCAATGGCACTTGTGGAATCTATCCATTTTTTTGGCGACATTACAAAATGGTTGTAGCCGGCTTCACTGATAAACAGGTCGAATTCGACCAGTTTAAAATCAGGATTATATAGTTTTTCCCACAGTCCCAGCAAAGCAATGGTATTTTTACTGCGTAGCCAATTTTTAACAATATCTGCCGGTGCATCAGGATTTTTATATTTCGCAATATCTGTTAAGCTTATAAAATCTTCTTTATTTACTCTGTTAAATGAAACCAAAACACCTTTAACATTTATTTTTTCACTCATATTTACCCCTCAGCTGACAAGAAACCATGTTATTAAGTCAAAATTCTGTAGCCTGTATTTATCACTCACGCTTATATTGTCTTTGACCCGGTTGACCGCTTTGCTGTCTCCGGTTTTCAGCTTTGCCAGAATATCTTTCGTTTCACTACCGGCGCGTTTTTTAATAGTGCCATCCTCAAGCACCTCTTCTTCTGTTGACTGCGAATCCAGCCAGCCCTTTAATGCAGATACAAGCTCGGCAATTGCAGAGGATTCTCCTTTTTCGATGCTGTCCGGAACAAACCGTTCTTCCTCTTTATGTTCTGAAAGAGCATCAAGCACCTCTTTCTGGTTAAGCAATACCTGTTTTCCCTGTTTGTCGATATATATCAGGTCATAAGTGCGGTATTCATGGTCAATAGCTTTAGGCGGTTTGGATGGAAATCCAAGAAGGGCGATTATGCCTTCTGTACTGCACAAGTCCGTATTTTTTTTGAAACCGGTGTACACGCCTTTGGGCATTTTCCTGTAGTATTCCTCATCTCTTTGCAGTTCTTCCGATAAGTCCTGCCGGAAATCTTCGAGAGAGAGATTATCAAAGCCCAGACCGCTTTCATGCTCTTCAATATCTTCCCAGGTTGTCTGCATCTGTTTGAGCATTCTTTCATTCATTTTGTCTTCAAAACTTGCATCTGTTGCCATCTCTTTAAAGGTATCAGAAAACTCGAGATGTACTTCAGAGCCGGCAAGCTTCATCATGGCCATACGGTGCTCGATACGGCCTTTCAGATTCAGATAGGTATTGATGTTTTCAGATGGCCAGTAATTTATCCCGAATATCTCTTTATTGGGTGAACCAAGTCTGTCAATACGCCCCATACGCTGAATAACACGGACAGGATTCCAATGTATATCGTAATTTATAACCATATCACAATCCTGAAGGTTCTGCCCCTCGCTTAATACATCCGTAGCAATAAGAATATCTATAGGATTTTGGAGTGTCTGATGTGTTTTGGAGTCGTTTTCTTTAATCCAGTCTACCCACTCACTGAACTGTTTTTCTTTGGGAAGGTCCGGCATGCTTGGTGTAAATGGCCATTCCTTCTCGTTAAAAAGTTTTGTATAAGGCGCAAACCGTTCAAGGATCGGTTCAAACAGCTTTGTTTCATGTTCAGAATCGTCGGTTTTGGATACATCACCGCTGACAACTGCTATATCCTTAAAACCGCGCCCGATAAGTTGGTCAAAAAGATACCATGCAGTATCTTTGTATACCGTAAATATCAAAACTTTCCGGTTATTATCATTTTTACCGGCATGTCTTTTATCATTTATTTTTTTGATTAACGATTGCAGTTTCTCGTCTTTACTTGAATAGTTATGTGGTTTTTTAATCTCAGATTTAATATCAGCATCAAATCTGAATAGGTTGTTCTTCAAAGCATCAAGTGCTTCAATATCTTTTTTTAAGTCTTTTTTGAACTTACCAAGGTTTCCGGCATTATCAATCTCCGCAAGGCTTATAGGACGTTTTTTTCCCAGGGAAAAATCGTCTGACAGTTCCTCCTGTTCATCATCAGAAAAAAGATCCTGTTCAAAATCATCGGTAGTTTCTGTATCACTTTTACTTTTTTCAAATTCATTTACCTTATTTAATGCATTCTGGTGGTGTGCGAGGATTTTTTCAACAGTGGATTTAAAAGAGAACCAGGAAGATTCAAGGCGTTTTACCAGCAGGATGTACATCATCTGTACCAGAAACCGGTCTCTTTGTCTCTCATCGTGGATTTTATCAACATCTTCCGCTTGTTCAACATAGAACGCAGGCTGATAACCGGATAAAAAAGGCGGAAAGTGTTCAAAAAGCTCTTCAAAGTTATCATAGTTGCCGATTTTTTTCGGGGTTACAAATATGTTTTCAGGTCTGTTTTTCCTGGGGAAAAACAAACCGGTGTCCTGCTTTTCTATCATTGGGCGGGTTCTGGCAACTGTCAGTGAATCGGTTAATCTGAAAAAATCACGGGGTAGTAACTTTATAAAGTCATTGATTCTGGGATTATCTGAGTCTTTCCATTCAAAAAAAGCGTGTTGTGCCCGGTTAAATAAATGGTCGATATTTCTTATCAAATGACTGTCAAAAAAACCGTCATTACTGCCTTGCTTTATAAGCTTGAACTGATTTCTTATGTCAATAAGTGTGTTATTAATAGGCGTTGCTGTAAGCATTAATACTTTTGCATCCTCATTTTTTTTGAGAATTTCATCGACCAGAAATCTGTATCGCTGACTTTTACCGTTTCTAAGATTATGACTTTCATCTATAACAATCAGCTTAGGTTTTTCATCGATAAACAGTTTATCCGCCCTGTCTGTGTAGCGTTCCATCCTCTCCATATGCATATCTGTATGGTAACGCATAAAATACTCAAGCTGGTCTTTTTCAAATCTTGAATTCTGGTGTCTTCTATATCGATGCCAGTTATACTGTAATTTTTTAGGACAAATCAGAATGATTTCCCGACCCTGAAGCTGGAAAAACTTCATTACAGCGAGGGCACTCCATGTTTTACCAAGTCCCACTGCATCTGCAAGAATAGCTCCATCATATTTCTGGAGCATTTTAATAAGGCTTAGGGCGCCTTTTTTCTGAAAATCATAAAGGGTGTTGAATATGACCGTATTTTCAAGACGACCAACCTGCCGGTTAAAATCAGGATTGTCCTGTTCAGAGAGGATTTTGCCGAATAATTCAAAAAGAACCTTATAATACAACTGCTTTGGAGTGTATTTAATGAATATTTTTTCTATTGCTTCAATCAGATAATCTTTAAAAGGGGTTATTGTTTTTTTACCGTCAACATGTTCAATGGTTTTTGTTTTATGCGCTTCTTTGCTTTTCCACAAAGAATCAAACCACTTAACTAATTCCTGGTACTGGTTATTATTTCCGGTCTCTGCAATATTAAGCTCAACATTGTTTGTGCTTTTAAGACCGATACCTGCCTCGGTAAGATTTGAACTGCCTGATATGAAATACTTGTGACGCTCATCATTTTCGGGATTAAATAAATAAATCTTTGCATGGCAAAAGTTTGGTTCCAATGTTTTGGCTTCTACTTTTTCCTGTTTTAAAAACCTGACAGCTTCCTGTGCAACCGTGCTGAGTTTCAATGCTGCTTCTATGGTTATATTTTCATTGAGCAGGTCTATTGTCCTGTCTTGAATCATATCGATATTGACAATATCACCCAGTACCATCCTGAAAGACGATATTTTTTCGTTAATCTGGCGGGACAGATAAGCAAGTGCACCAACAGTAAAATAACCGGTAACCATATCCATCTTTCCGGTTTCAGTGTATTCATTCAGCCACTCATAAACTCTTTTTTCATTGTTTTTATTGTCTAAAATCATAATATCTCTCTTCTTTTATGCCCAACTATCTATTTCACCAGGCGCTGGTAAAATAGATAATATAATACTATATCCCTGTTTAATTTTCAAATTTCTTACAATCATCAGATAAAAGTTCTGGTGTTGAGCAGGGGGCGGCAAGTTAAATCGTAATTTACGTTATTAATAAGCGTGCAGTATATTACCGCCGACCAAGTATCAACTATCATTAATCTGTCTAAAAATACGGAACAATTTTATCAAAAAAGTTCCGGTTCTTTTCTGCTCTATAAATTATATGACACTCTTTGGACAATTATTGTCCGGCAGCCCTTGTATAATATCTCTATAAACAAACAACATAACTATATCAATCTTGACCTGACAGACGCCGTCAAGACCGAAATCAAAATAACTTTTAACAAGATGACCTTATGGTTTATTAAAGATGGTGATGCGCAGTTGATTATCAACAACGGCTCCCGCGACCAGGTGGTTATCGGTCGTCTGGCGGACAACTGGGAACTCAGTAATTTTATCGAACAGGCAAAAATAATAAGCCCCGAGTATATTAAACGGGTTAAGAGGAAGAATTGACTTATTTATAAATAATAAACGCTGGAGTGAGGAAATAGTGACAACGAATAACTAAATAATTACCCTTGACAAATAAAAGCTTTGGGTGTAAATTTGTATATAATTTAAATCGTTCAAAAAATATCTTAAAGTACTCAAAATATACAGCAAATAGGAGATCAAGTTATGAAAAGATT
>CAZFAK010000202.1:0-5825 GCA_964517045.1 uncultured Spirochaetia bacterium
AGAGAGCTGCCTACTGGTAAGATTTATTGGCCGGCCCATTTCTTGAAAATTAAAAAAAGGATCATTCTTTCCATTTTTTAAAACAAATTTTTCTACCTTATATTTTCCGGTAAGATTTTCAAAAATCAGTCTTAAATGGTGAATTTCAGAGTCCGGTTTGGTTTTGTTAAACCAGGTCTGGTTAAAATTTTTTCCGAGGGCCGGTATTTTCAGGTGCCAACAGAAAACCTCCAGATTGTTTTTATTTTTAACCGCGATCACCGGGTAATCATCAGGCAAGCTGAGCTGCAGCCCGCGCATTTTAGTAAGGTATTTAAAAACATGGTAGACCGGCTTTTTAATCCCCTGCTCACTCATCAACCCAAACCCGCCGTAAAAAGGGGACGGCGGGATCCCGTTCTCCCGCATCAAATCGGAAAACGCCCAATAAGAGAGAAGATCTGTATGGGGCGCAAGCCGTTTGTACTGATCAAGCAGATAAACCGCGTTAAAAACCGTATCGTGGATCGGGTCGCGCGGTCCCCAGGAGCTGTTAAGCTCGGAGGCGATCACTTTTGTGTTAGATAATTTATATTTTTCCAAAGCGCGCCGGACAGTCTGTACTTCCTCAAGCATCACGTTCTGATCCGGAACCAGCCGGTTGAGCCAGTTACCATCTTTGTCTTTAGCGCAGTCAACCGCAAATAAATGAAGCGAGATAAAATCAAGAGGGATTTTACACCGGGCGCAATACCTGATAAAATCAATCACAAACGGTCCGTTACCGTTCGGTCCCCCAACCATGGTTCCGGGCAAAATTTTTTTAATAAGCCGGGCGCTTAGTTTATAAAGTTTAAAATAATCAGTTTTTTTCCCTTTAAAAAATTCGTTAAGCTGCGGCTCATTCCAGATCTCAAAGTACCAGCCCCGCAACTGTTTCAGACCATAACGCTTTTTTAAATGAAGCAAATAGGCTTTGAGAAACGTCTGCCAGCGGTTAAAATCAGGACAGCTGACATTTCCCTTCCATTTGAAAATAGTTTCTTTCCCGGTTACCAGGTATTTATCAGGAAAATTAAGGCCGATAATCGGCTTAAGATTTAGTTTGATAAAAAAATCGTAAATTTTGTCCAGCTCCCGGAAATTAAAACTCATCTTTTTTCCGCTCCTGCTGATCAAGCCGAGGTGGTCATGGAAATGTGCGTGAGCACGTAGACGGGGCACTTTACAATCCTGAACCAGTCTGGTCAGCTGTTCCTGGTAATCAGCACGCAGCGCCAAGGGCAGATAACCGGCACCCACGGCCTGAAAAACCTGACCAGGAAATTTGCCGGCAGTTTTTATTACGTTTAAAGTATATGTTTTTTGCAAAATTTAAACCTGATAATTCCTTCTTGATTTATACCATTTATTCATGATAAGTTTTAGGTCAATTATTAAAAAAAATATGTAAATAATATCAATATGCGGGAAAATAACAATGTCCATACTGTAAAATATGAATCGGAAAACCTTTCCGAGCTTGGCTTTGATATTGTTTATTATCCGAAATATATCAATACTTCCCTGCGGCAGCACGCGGTCAGCGTTCTCCTGTTTTCTATTTTCATGAACGGTAAAGCTAATCACTATATTGGAAAAAATAAATATATAGAAAAAGAACCCTCATTGAATATTATCCATTATAACCAAACCCACGACATTGTGACTGATAAAAGCGGTGTGGAAGTCTTTAATCTATTTCTCGACCCGGAACGGATTAATTATCTGAATCTGCCGGTAGAATTTCACGGGATCCTCTCTACAATTTTACCCCTCCACCTTAACCTTCTCCCCCAAGAACGAAAACTGAGCCGAATCAAACTGAGCAACCCGAAACAGTTTCGCCACATCCTCCTGACTTTAAAGGAGGAACTGGAACAAAAACATACCGGCTACCGCCACATCTGCGAGGCCGGGGTCAACCTGTTTCTAGTCAAGGTGTGTCAGGAAGCCAAAATCAAAGGGGTGGAAACCTACTCTGCTGATAATGTCAATTTCCCGGTAGAAATTTTAAATCTGAAAGATTACCTCTTTAAAAATTTTAAAGAAGAAATTAACCTTAAAATGATTTCGAAAAAAACCCATTACTCTATCCCGCAACTCTGCCGTTTGTTTAAAAAACTTACCGGTAAACCGATTATGGTTTTTGTAATAGAACGGCGGATTGAAATGGCCTTGGAGCTGCTGCGCCACTCTGATTTGAAAATTATGGATATTGCTTTTACGGTGGGGTTTTGCGATGTCCATTTTTTTAACCGCAAGTTCAAAGCGTTGATCGGGGAAACCGCATCTTCTTACCGAAAAAAGTGGCGGCAGAAAATAATATAGTCAGGATTTCCGGATCCCAAAAAAAATAAGGATTTCTGTTCAGAGTCTTCCTGCCCCGACAATCCTCTAATCCATGCTTAAAATCAGGCATATTAAAACTAATGGTGTAAAGAAGAGAAGCAAGGATTTCAGGATTGAGAGGATTTAAAGAGTTAGGACTTGTCTACTCTGATCACGTATAAGGGTGCAAAAGCTAATTTGTATACAAATCCTGTTTTCCTGTAATCCTGTAGATATTAATTTACAGTAAAAGCAACTCTCTACTTTACAATCGTACGAGGGCGGCCGAGGCGGGTTACTTTTTTAAAAAAAACAATCTGGTACTCATTTTTATCTGTCAGTTCTATCTCTGTTTTATACCTGAGGAGCGCGTCCGGAAGCATTTCCGGAAGCACATACATATCACGGTAAAAACCCTGGCGACTGGTTAAGATCGTGTATTGGGATGGCTTAAGGAGATCATAGCAGATGATCACTTTTTTCAGATCAGCTTCCTTTGGCAAATTATCTATAATCACCTGTTCACCCTCTTTAAGGGCAACTTTTGAAAAACGGTATATTTCCAGGGCGCCGCGCAAGTCTGTGTCTGCGGCACTTAAACCGCTTCCGGCTTTTTCCCAATAGATCATGCGGGGTGTAAAAGCAGGGCGGAGATCGAGATACGTAAGCTCTCCCAGATCATCCTCGAGATAAATATTAAAAACCAGAACCTTGTCCTGCGGAAGCCGTTCATTAAATATAAATGTAAGAAAAGGTTTACCGATCAGTTTAAGATCAACGACGGGATTGAGATCAGCAATTGTTTTATTTATAAAGTCATAAAAAAAATCACGGCTGCTGCTTAAAAGTTTGAGCCGATCCAACACCCGGTTTTCCGTTAATATTTCCTTGCCGGCCGGGGTGACTGCGGTACAGGAAAGATCCAGCTCATTTCCGTAAACCGTGTAGTTAACCGTATATTTTCCTGTTCCCTGATCATCTTGATTAGCAAGCCGGACATCCGGTATGAACTGTTCCAAACTGAAAATAAAATTTCCCTTAAGCAACTTGCGGAGTGCTTTGTCCGGAGCCGGTGTTTGATCAGTATAAGTGATCAGAAACGGTTCAGCGCAGAACCCATTTAAGAACACGGCAAACGTCAGACTGATAAAAAATTTTAGGGAACACATAACGGATTTTAACATTAAAAAAAAACCGCGACAACATAACAGTTGTCCACGGTTTTTTTTATTCAGGATGTATTATTTAGAAAGATACATTTTGTCGATAAAAACAGGACAATCATCCACACCGGAAGCACCAACCGGAGTATCGTTTACTTGAACATAAACATACATAAAATCCAGGTTTGTTACAGTACTTAACGGAATTGTAATCGTTTGATAATTACCAGATGCATCCGGACCAGCATGGTCGTACCGGTTAGCAGCGGAATCTACAACTGCAAAATCATAACGGTTAGCAGTTCCGGCAGCGTTGGCATTGGTTCCCCCTTTGATACTGAACACCAGGTTATTATAACCGGTAATATCAATATCGCTGACGCCGAACTGCCCTTTAAGGTAGATTTTGGTACCGGCCCCGTAGCCGTAGATCTCGTCATCGTCAAAAGTTGCTTTGTAATGATTGGTACCGTCTGCGTAAGGGGCACCGTCAGTAACAAGACCATCACTTGTAAATGAAGCAGCCGCGTGATCAGAATTATTCGCTGCGTATTCAAACCAAAAGTTAGCTAATGCTCCCTCACCAAAGATCATATAAATATCTTCCAGTGTGGTGTTGGTAACAGTTGCTTCAGTACTTGCCCCGCTGGCATTGGTAGCCTGTACCCAGAAGTAGTAAAGGGTGTTGTCTGTCAAGCCGCTGACCGCGATATTGGTGCTGTCTGCCGCGGCGGTGAGCTGGGCACTACCGGGTTTAGTTGAGCCGGTGGCATAATAGATCGCATAACCGGTTTCATTGGTCGCGTTATCTGTCCAGGCTAACTCCATAGAGTTTTTGGTAATATTTCCGGCTGTCAGAGCTGTCGGTGCATCAGGTGCGCCAACTGCCGCAGTACTGGTACTGACCATGGCGGCATCACTTTGTCCGTCACTGTTGTAGGCTTCTACCCAGATATAATAGGTTGTGCCGTCTGTGAGACCAGTCAACTGATAAGTTTCAGTATCTGCGGCCAGATCTGCGCTTTCGGTAGCCGGCTGACTGTTAACCGTAGACCAGTAGATGTAATAGCCGGTCTCAGTGATGGCACTATCACTCCAAGTAATGGTAATTGAATCAAAGGTAACTCCGCTTACGCTTAGCAAAGTCGGTGCATCAGGGCTTGTTCCGCTAAACGGGTTGCTGTCATCATTGTTGTTATCATCCCCGCTGCAGGCTGTTAGCAAAAGCAGCAGCAAAGCAGCCAGAATGACTGTTATTTTACTTTTTTTCATAATTTATCTCCTTTTATTATTTTTTAAGCCGTTATTTTCCAGGCAGGTTATAAGTGATGGTCAGGATATGACTCCCGCCCCAGGCCCGGATACTGCCGAGCAGGGGCATGCTCAGCACATAATCAAATGAAAGTATCTTTTTAAGGTTATAACCAAGGCCAAGATTAAGGGCAAAGCCCTCGGTGATGTTGAGGAGTTCCATACCGGTACGCAGTTTTAACTTGTTGTTTACTATTGGAAATTCATATCCGGAGTTGATAAAAAAATCGGTTGCTCCCAAACCGCTGTATTTTTCCAGGCGGGCATCGGTAAGCAGGGTGCCGGGACCTACACCCAAAGCCATCCCGCTTCGGACAGTTAACGGAAGTTCACTGTCTTTGCTCAACAAGGGACTCAGCAGGTTATCCACTGCCAGTCCGAAATTAATTTTATCCTTTTTACTGTAAAACAGGCTGAGACCGATCCCGATTCGGGGTTCAGCTTTGGCTTGATCCTGGATCCCGCTGAAAGATTCGGCCTTATTTACAATTAAAAACTGCTGCCGGCAGCTGACTGCCACGGCCAGCTCACGGATTTGGCGGCCGTACTCCTGCTGCAGTTCAAGAAAAACAGTATCTGCCTGACCATTACCGCTGTTGCCCGCAATAATGGTGTTAAGGTGAACCCCTATATTCCCTGCTTTATTCAAGGGTAGGCCCAGATCAGCCTGCAGGTCAAAGATAGTAACCCCATTCAGGCCAAGATTTTCCAGCCCGGTAGTAGCAGATACGGAAAAGCTGTCAATCGTGTTGATCAATGCAG
The DNA here is from genome assembly GCA_964517045.1 of uncultured Spirochaetia bacterium. GTDB lineage: Bacteria > Spirochaetota > UBA12135 > COTS27 > CAZFAK01 > CAZFAK01. The sequence goes on from CAZFAK010000202.1 coordinate 5,586, forward strand.
GATTAAGGATTACACCGGCCAGTTCATCAGCCAAAGCCGTACCGCTGCCTCCCAAAGCAGCGTTACGCGCACCCCCTTTGAGCTCAGCACTGTAAAGGTTAATTACTAAAATCAAAATAACCGGAAAAACTGTTTTTAAAATATTTTTCATAATTATATCCTTGTTTCCTTATTACCAGGTGGTGAGCCAGGCGCGCATGCCGTAGGTCAGCTCCCGATCGCGCCGCACGCTGCCGTCCC
>CAZFAK010000203.1:0-5763 GCA_964517045.1 uncultured Spirochaetia bacterium
TTCCTAAAGCCGGATATCCGCGAATTGTTTTTCATAGTTATATTATAAAAATAACCTCTGTTTTATCTAATTATCACCAGACCGAATTTTGTATTTGCGGTAATGATATAGGTTCCGGCTGAGTATTGCAAACGCATCTGCAGATAATAAAGAGTTTCACCGCTGCTGTTCTGATATGCTTTAAAAAGATTTTGCGGGATGGTTGACAATAGTCTGCCAGCCTGGGTAAATATTTTAAGGTCTGTAACCGTATCTGTAATTCCTTCTACGGTGATCAGTTCACCATGGTTAATTATCGTTGGATATATCTTAAACAGACCCTCTCTTAGCTCAGATTGATTAGTCAGGGCATCAGTAGTAATGACATTCAAGGGACCTGCATAAGGGGAAGTATCCAGGACATTGGTCGCTCTGACCCATATAGTATAGGTTGTTCCCGGATTCAAGTTGCTGAGGAGCGCGGTCGTACTGTTCTGAACTGCGCTGAATAGTTCAGCCGTGATTTGATTTGAATTGGATGAGTATAATACCTCAAAACCCTGTTCGTTGGTACTGTTGTCTGACCAGCTGATCCTGAGCCAGTTATTGGTTACCTCCAGCATAGACAAATTTGAAGGTGCAGCCGGAGGCAAAGGTGCGCTTCCGGTTGTTGTGACCATTATCGGTCCGGCCGGCGCAGACGTGTTCTCTTCATTGGTTGCACTGATCCAGAGATAATAGGCAGTGCCGCTGAATAAATTGCTCAGGGATACAGAGCTGCTATTGACAGCCGCTGTTTCGGTTTTAGCTCCGGCCAGGTTGGAACTGACAGCGTAGTAGATCATAAATCCGGTTTCATTGGTTGCGTTATCTGTCCATGAAAAAAAAATAGAACTGTCCGTAACTGTGCCCGCTGTTAAACCGGACGGTTTTTCCGGGACTGGATTCGGGTCGGTTGTATTTGCAGTCAGGACCACCTGATCCAGGTAAACAATTTGGCTGCCGCCGCTGCCGTCCTTGATATTAAAGCCGTTTAGATCCATATCTGTGCCGCAGGTAATAATATCCAGAGGGATGGAAGCCAGTCTCCATTCTGTATCAGAGACACTGCCGCCGGTGATATAACTGTTAATACTGATGGAAATGCCGAGATTATTGTCACTGTCATCAATCCCTTCAACTACAATAACTTCGCTTCCGTTTGCTCCTTTGATCCAAAAAGCAAGACTGTCATAATTTGCGGAGTTGATAGCTGCGCCGCTGGTATGAGGGTAAAATGCGTCCCAACCGCTGTAAACCACCTCTACAGCAGCGCTGCCGCTGTAAGTATCGGAAGTATAGTTAAGATCAACTGTTGCCCATGACCAGTTATCCCATCCGGGTTCCATTATAGCATCAATATAAATTTCATCAGCAGTTGCTCCTTCCAGCACGACAAAATTGTCATCCCTGGACCATTCCCCCTTTATATTATATGCGATGACAGTTAACTGGTGGTTGCCCGTACCGTATCCGGATGTATTCCAGTTCCAGAAGTAGGGGGACTGGACCAAAGTGGTGCGCAGCTCATTATCCACGTAAAATTCTACCTGCTGTATCTGATCATCATCAGTAATATCAGCACTTACGGTAACTGTACCGGATACCTGATCATTGTCAGCAGGCGAGGTTATTTCTACTGCCAGAGGCTGAGCCGCTCCCCCGATGGCAGCGCTGAATGCAGCCAGCACAAAAGTATATTTGGCCTGATAATAGATAGCGGACTCGGTAACCTCCCAGCTGTTTTCCGGCCAGGAAGTATTCCAGTCTTTATAGGCTTTCATTACCGGCTGGTTCTGCGGCGGTTCGATTGTCCCTCCGTAACTGCTGTCCGGCGCGAAAAACTGGTTTGGTCCCCCTGCTAAAAAGCCGGGTGCCGGATTGCTGTCAAAAGCAGTGCCGTCATGAAACCAGCCGTGGTAGATCTCGGTAATCGGCTTGTCCGCGCCCAGGGCGGCAGTACCGGTCAGGTAAACCCAGGACAGGGGGTTGCGCCCGTGTAAAAAATGGAGATACTCCTCTGCCTGTGCAGTGAAGGCTTCCTCCTGCAGCGGACTTATATATAATTTGTTGCCCCATAAAGGGAATGCTGCCCAGATCATTTTGGCGCTGTTTGCGCCCCAGGCATATTGTCCGTCCCACATAAAAGAGAGATAGGGATCATTTGCATTCTGGTTTAAAACAGTGTTAATCCCTGCTTGTAAAGAATTTTTAATGTCTGCTACGACTGAAGGAGTAGTGTTTTGGCAAAGGGCATAGGTAATCATGGCTGTCTGCATTGTTAATGATTTTCCGGTATCAAAGTTACCGCTGTTTATCGGCTGATGTGTATCATCAGCTGTGGCCGGATCATCATAGACACTGTCAAAATAGTCCCGGTAAATTGTGTCCCCTGTAAGGGCAAACAGCTCGGCACTGGCCAGCGCCCGCAGGGACAGGTCTTCACCACTGTCCCGGTTTGCCTCCGCGTTTTCAAAACCGGTATGATCATACTGGATATTAGCCGGATTATTGGTCAAAAAATCCCATGCATTGGTCGCCGCGGTTTTCAATGTCTCATTGTATCCAGGATAGACACTGTCGTAAGTATCAAATAAGCGCGCGGCCAGCGCAAACGCATAAGCACCGGTCCCGGTGGCTGCTGTAGAAATATTTGCGTAGTAATAGGTGGTTGTTTCTGTACCGGGATCACCATTACCCCCGGCCGAGCCGGTCACAAACACGCCGGAGTAAAGCGCACCGTCATTGCGCTGCATTTTTAAAAGCCAGTCCAGCTCCCATTTTACCTCATCAAGAATGTCCGGCACCCCGTTACCTGATTCCGGGATATTCAGGTTATCGCCAAAACGGTCCGGATACCACTCGTAAGCATGCATCAGCATCCACAGTACAGAGGTTGTAAAGGTGACGTACTTGCGGTAATCGCCCGCGTCGTGCCAGCCGCCGCTCACATCCCGGGCTGTACCTGCTCCCTGGTCCCCGTTATCATACAAATGGGCATTGGTCTGCTGCAGATGACAGGCCGCGTGGTGCCAGGTACCGCCGTAAGTTGCTTCGATCGCGGTGCCGCAGCGCTGGTAGTAAAAGGTTTTTACCGAGGCATCCAGCAGAGCGTTATAAACATCATCTTTTATCTCAAAGTCATACGACTGCCGGTCATTGACCGGGTCATATATATGGTAGGTGCCGCTGTTGGTAAAATTGGTGATCTCCCCCTGCCAGACAATATCACCGGACTGATTGTGCTCGGCGCCGCTGTTCCAGGCAATCAGGGTAATGGTCTGCATTATGGCTTCATCAGAAGAGCGTCTCAACTGCACAGATGCCCCGGGTGTATAGGAAACGCCGCTGTTAAAACCGGTCTGCGGATCAGCGATCATAAATTTTTTTACCGCTTCGCACCTGTAGCCGAGCTGATCAACAATGATCTGTTCACTAACTGCGGCGCTGAAAAGCGCAGTATAGATTGCTAAAACAGCTGTTAATTTTTTAATTTTAAAATATTTCATTTTTTTAACCTTTAATTATTTTTTATTTACTGTGCCGCTTTCCGTTAATGACTGAAAACGGTTATCCAGAAGCAGGGAAAAGGAACCGCCGAACATAGGCTGGCTGATTTCATGTGCATAGGAAAAACCGATGTCTGCTTTAAATAAAGATAATATGATGGATAATCCTGCATTAATACTCCCCCCGTCTGCGCTGTTAAGTCCCTGTCTATAGCCGACAGACGGAATAAAGGCGAGTTTGTTGTTTTTTACAGTATAACTGCTGCTGAGATTCAAATAGAAACTCCTGTCTGTGGCCGGTTCTACACTTCCGGAAATTTTAAAACCTTTTACATGCTGCCAGGCCAGTCCTGCGTTAAAGTAGCCGGTATATCCGTCAGCGATCGTATTTCGGAAAGAGCCGCCCAAGCTTAGCGTTGATTTTTTTTTAAGGGTAACGTCATATATCAGGCCCATTGTAACCGTATGTTCATTTAAACCAAATACCTTTTTTCCCAGGCTCTGCAGCATCAAACTGTAACCCAGTCCGCCGCGAAAGTTATCCCTGAAAGCAAGCGCAGCGCCGGCATTGATTTCCAGAGTACCTGTTTTCAGATCATCAATCGGGTTGCCGTTTGCGTCATAATTATTTTTATATTTGTTTTGGAAAGTAAGATAGTTTATATTAAAGCCAAAACCGGTTTTATTTTCGTTAAGGGTTTTATGCACACCGCTGCTAAACATAAACATGCCGAACAGCCAGGTACGGCTTCCCACGTAGATACTGTCATAGTCTGACGCAGCCAGCCCTGCAGGATTTATTTCTAAAGCAGTCTCCGGTACGGGCGATGCAGCCGGCGATCAGGTAAGGTGAGCGTATAATCTGCTGCCAGGATGTGTCCCCGGTTAAAGGTATCAGGCACAGTAAAATAAGGCAGGTTAGCTTAATTATATATATTTTATTAAAATTATTTTCTAAAAACATAATGGAAACCTCTTTAAAATAAAGTTTATTTTTAACAAACAAATATTTTTTAAACAGTGTAAACGTTTGTCTTACAATTATACGATAGCTTAGTTTTTTTTTGGTTAAAATTAAATGTCACATATTTGTTTATGCTTGTCAGAAATGTAACTTTTGACCGGACCGGGACCGGTGATTCCGGCAAAGCGCTTTTTTACTCTGCCTGGGAAACAAGTGTGTCTTACAGCAGTTTGCAGGAGCGGAAAGTAAAGCTGGGCATATCCCTGCTCCGCAACGGTTTTACCGCAGATCACCGCCTGATCCCTGACCAGCATGATGTTTCCGGACAAAAAATTCATTTTAAAATATAAGTATCCGCAGCACCCGGCAAGGCGGAAAAAAAATAATAATCCCAAGACGGGAATTTGAATCTTTATGCGCTCTGAGTTTTAGCAAAAAAAAATTCCAGGCGGATTATGCATTCAGTTATCCTTTAAACGGGGTTTACGTTGCGGGGAATCATTTACTGTCAATCAGTTGCCGGTTTAATAAATCGCCGGCAAGTCAGAAGGCTGAAAGAAAAAAAAGAAAACAGATTAAGTAAAACATTAATGAAATTAAATAAAAAATATGGTTTTAAGCTAATAGCTGATTTTTTACTGCTGGCCGTTTAATTTTATTATTTATTTATTTTCATAATAAATATAATAACTTTCTGGCATCTAATAGTTTCCTGTATGCATCAGTTCGTAGAGTATTTTTAATGGAAAACTATAATGTCCTTTAAAAGTATATTGATTTACATAGAATTCTTTCTAAAATCTATTTTTAACAAAAAAAACAGCTTTTTTTTCATTTTTAATCTTGTTCAAACAGGGTATAGTAAACGTATACATTAATGCAATAAAATATAGTCTATATACAGTTAGGTATAACTATAAAGACAGTTTGAAATAAAGGCCTAAAATTATGAAGAAAGCTTTTCCCGTCCTGTTTATATTCGGTCTGCTGATTGTAAATCTTTTAGCAGTCCGCAGTATTTTATATCCGACTAACTGGACACCGGGTTATAAAACCGGAGGTAAGGGAGTAATTGATTTTTCCTACGCCGGTTATCATATGAATGAAAAGGATATTCCGGACAACCCTCCGGGAACAGTCTATGATGTGACCGCTGCCCCTTATAACGCGGACAATACAGGCAGCAGTGATACCACCCTGGATATCCAGGCCGCGATTGTGGATGCGGGACAGGCTGGCGGCGGGATTGTTTATCTGCCTGCCGGTACCTAC
>CAZFAK010000204.1:0-5748 GCA_964517045.1 uncultured Spirochaetia bacterium
CCCTGCCCAATACTAACCACATTACCCTGGGTTACAGTATATTCATCCCGCGTCATATGCATATCACGGAAAGTAGTACGGAAAACATTAAAACCATGGATTTCCCTTTCATCTTTATCTGTAAATATCAAAGTGGTCTGCTCCCTGCCGGCACCCTTAAAAACAAGCCGTCCATCAGGTCCGGGTTCCATACCATCATGCAGATTTATGCCGTGACTGTCGTTACCGCCAATATTATAGGTACCTGCATCTATAGTTACTATCAGCCAGACATCGGGATTAGTACTGAAAAGAGTACGGGCATCACTTATAACCGCGGTAAATCCCGGCTGGGTCACACCATAAAGGTCATTCATATTCCAGATAATAGTATTTGAGCCAGCAGCAGAAGAGGAAGAACTGCAAGAGTACAGCGAAAAAGATGAACTGCCAGGCAAAACAGATGAAGCATAAGAGACTGTAGCTGAGGTTATATAGGAGGATAAAGCAGAACTGACCTCAGAGCAGGAAAAAAATGATGAAAAACCGGCAGAATCCGGACCCTGATCGTCTTGCTTTTTACAAGCTACAACTACTGATATAATAAAAAACAGCAGCGTAAAAAAGGTTTTATAAAGTTTTTTTTTCAAATTTTTTTTAATTATAATTTAAAATATTTATTACTTTTTATTATACGCTTTATTGATAAAAAAAACAAACAAAAACCGTAATTATTCTTTTACAGCGCCAGCTGTTATACCGGAAATAATTCTCTTTTGAAATAAAAACACCATAATAACCAAAGGTATAGTAACCACTACTGTCACTGCTGTGATCTCGCCCCAGGGTATAGTATACTGCCCCTGAAACATGGCAATTCCTACCGGAATGGTTTTAAATCTGTCGTCAGTATTAATAGTAAGCGCAAATAAAAATTCATTCCATACTGTGATAAAAGTTAAAATAGCAGTAGTAAAGATACCGGGCAGAGACAAAGGCAGAAAAATACGGTAAAAAATCTGCCACGAATTAGCGCCGTCAATTTTAGCAGCTTCAGCCAGAGTCCATGGCACCTTTTTAAAAAACATTACTAATAACCACATGGAAAAAGGAATTGCAAAAGTGGTATAAGGAATCATTAAACCCAGATAACTGTTGGTAAGTCCTACATTTTTTAAAAATATATACAAAGGTGATATTATAGCAATAGGCGGAAACATGGCTATGGCCAGTACTACACCCAGTAAAATGGTTTTACCGATAAAATTAAAACGGGCCACTGCATAAGCTGCAGCAGCAGATATACTCACTGAATAAACCGTGGTTACCGTGGCAATGATAAAACTATTCCAGAGATAGCGCAAAAATGGATAATTAACAAAAATTGATATATAATGCGCAATTGTGGGGTTGGCGGTAAAATATTTAAAAGCATCCTCCCCGAATAGTTCTGTCAAAGGTTTTACAGAACTTAAAAATATCCATAAAAAAGGAAACATTAAGGCTGAAAAAAAAACAATTACAACCGTATAACGAAATGCAGTAAAAAATCTGTCTATCATCTCAGGCCGTCTCCTCTCCTTTTAAAAGGGACCGTAAAAAATAAATATAAATAATAGAAATAAAAGTTACCAGCAAAAATAAAATAACCGCTATAGTTGAACCTCGCCAAAATTGCTTTGCGAAAACATTTTTTTATAAGCCAGCACAGAGACAGTCTCGGTTGCATTAGCCGGCCCGCCGCCGGTAAGCACAAAAACCAGATCAAAGATACGAAAAGAGTCAAGGGTGCGAAACAAAAGAGCCACCAGGATGGCATGTTTTAGTAAAGGCAAAGTAATGTAACGAAATCTTTTATAAACACCTGCACCGTCAATAGCAGCCGACTCGTATAAAGAACCGGGTATGCTCTGCAGGCCAGCGAGCAGCAGCAGCGCCATATAGGGTGTGGTTTTCCATACATCGGCTATAACCATTGAAAAAAAAGCACCGGCGGCGGTGCTAAGCATATTACCCATGTTATCCACCAATCCCAGGCTGCTTAAATATTTAGCCACAATACCATTTTGACCATCCAGTAAAAAACCCCAGATTACAGCAGCTACTGCCGTAGGGATAGCCCATGGTATCAATACTGCGCTGCGGAATAAATTGCGGCCACGGAAAACTTTATTCATCATCAAGGCAAATATTAAACCCAACACCAGTTCCAGAAAGACCGATACAATGGTAAAAGCAGTGGTATTAAAGACAGCCTGCCAAAGCCGTAAATTAAAAATATATTTTTTAAAATTGGCCCAGCCGATAAAAGTGGGAGCAAGAAGAGCATCCTGCATGGATTTTACCATACCAATGATTTTGGTTTTATTCCTTTTATTATTTAAACCGGCAGTTATCTGCTTTATATGATGTCTGAACTTCCGGGCATTTTTATCATTGATATCCACCAGAGCTTCACCCGGAGCAATATTTTTATAAGTCAGCATTTTTTGCTGAACAAGCACATACCTGCTGCCGGCCGCCTCCTTGACCTCTTTGTTTAAAGCTTTGATCCTTTTGGCAGCTTCTGCCGGAAGTTCCGACAGTGACCTTTTTATAAGCAGGTAATTTTCCAGGTATTTTTCCAGATCAAACTCACAGGAAAAACGGGCCGCAGTTTTACAGGGATGATTCAGCTGTATATCAAAAAAACTGTAATAAAAAGTCTTGCCAACCGGGAACAGGGCGACCACTATAATCATTATAACCGCAGGTAAAATAAAATAGTAAGGTGTCAGTTTGCGCATTGGGAGGAAGGTAAAAACTTTATCTCCGCATGGCTTTTTTCATTTGCCGGGCCATCTTATCTACTGCCTCTGCCGCTGTTTCCTCACCCGAGATTGCTTTTGACAAATGAATCTGTATTATATCTGATATTTCCTGATAATTAGCCGCCTTGGGACGCGCTACGGCTGCGCTTAAGCCATGCTGCAGACCTTTCTCTGCAAAAAAGGGATTAGCTTGTAAAATATCTTTATCTTTAAACAAGGCTGGAATCGTCGGCGGGCTGCTGGATTTCAGGGCTGATATTTTTTGTCCCTGCATGCCGGTAACAAATTGCAAAAATTCCCATGCAGCCAGAGGATGGCGGGAGTACTTATTAATAGCGCAAAGCCATCCGCCCAGAGCTGCAGCTGAGCCGGCATCTCCTGCCGGCAGGGGAGCTACACCTGTTTTGCCTGCTATTTTAGACTGCCTTTTATTATTAGCCAGAGCATACTGGTAGGGCCAGTTTCTGATAAAGACAGCCTGGCCCTGGATGTAGGCTGTGTGAGATTCTACTTCAGTAAAATTATTTATGTTAGCAGGTACAATATCAGACGTGGCTATTTCTACAAGTTTTTGCAAACCTTTTATGCTTTCTTTACTGTCAATAATTATCTCTCCTTTACCATTAATAAAACCGCCGCCATAGGAAGCGACAAACTCGACCGCATTACAAACCAGGCCCTCATATTGTTTGGCCTGCATGAGATAGCCGTATTTTATATCAGGACGCTGCTGATATTTACGCCCCATTTTTATGAGTTCATCCCAGCTCCGCGGCGGTTTTTTTACAATATCCTTACGGTAAAAAAGTAAGCCGGCATCGATAAATTTGGGTATAGCCCATATTTTACCGCGGAATGCGGCCGCATCCAAAGCTCCCTGATTATAAATAGAAATATCAAAATCATCTTTAGCTATAAAACGGTTAAGGGGTAGAAGATAACCGGCCTGGGAAAACTCCGGCGGCCAGATAACATCAATGTCCAGCACATCAATCTCATCTGATTTACCGTTAAAAGCAGTAACGTAAAAATCATGCTGCATGCCGGTATCAGAAGGTTTTTCCAAAAATTTGACTTTAATATGCGGATGCTTTTTTTCAAAAGCCTTGATAAGTGCAGCCGTAGCGCCGGTCGGATCAACTGAGTGGGAATAGGTAATAGTAATTATATCCCCGTTAGCTCCTTCGCGACTGCAAGCCAGGAAGAGTAATAAAACCGTAATACCGGCTGCAAATTTTTTATATATACTCATAAGCCCCCCTTTTGCGGACTGAATTTTAGCATATATTTTTTCTTTAATGTGCAAAAAAGCCGGAACAGGATCTGTCAGCAAAAACCATATCATAAAGAGAGCCTGTCCCTTGCTTTTCTTTTTGTAAAAAAAAAGCAGAAAACAAATTCAATGCATCTACACCTGCCCGGCAAAGGTTTTACACACACCCTTTCCAAAAGCGAAGTCTTTTTTCTTTGCCGGGAGCAGGACGCGACGTGTAATTCCGAGCCGGATAGCTACTTAAAATATTATTTATAGCCACAGTATACCTGCTCTTACCTATAACCGTTGGTCAACTTCTGAGCTATATGCAGTAGCACAGTGTGTTTTAATGGTAAATTGCTGTAAAATAACTACATTAAAATAAATAAACTTTGAACATGAATAACATAGTTTTATGCAATAACACTGCCAGAAAGTTGACCTGCGGTACTCTGCAGCTACAGGTCTACGGTGGCTTAAAAAATAATATACCAATTAAATAAGTTATCGCTGCACTGTAAAATAGAGATGTTCTTTTCCTGCTACTACAATATAAGCACCCGGCGGCAACCGTTTTTGGTTATAATTTAATAAATCATATATCCAACGGTTGTATATCAAACCGTCATCAGCCTGATAACTTTCTTTAAAAACTACCGTATCTGCAATCCGGACACCATTCAGATTATAGATTTCTATTTGAGCCGCTTTTATATCTTGCGGAACACCTTCAATAATAACCTGTACCAAACTACTGTCCACAACTGTTGGTATTACTTTAAGAACAGCTTGACCTGAATTTATTAATAAATTATTACTTAAAGTAGTAACAATAACCGGGCCTGTGATTGAAGAAGAGTCACTGCTATTGGTTGCACTCACCCAAACATAATAATTTTGTACCGGTTTTAAACCGAAAAAAGTAAAATTAGAGTTGTCGGCGTTAATATTACTATAATAAGCATTTGATATATTACTGTTGGTACCAAGATATATATTGAACCCTTGTTCCCAACTACTGTTATCCTGCCAGGTAATTGTAAAACTATTACTAGCCAGATTTATATAACCAAGGTTTGTTGGTGCTGCCGGCACAGGTACAAAAGTATAAGTCAGTATGTTAGTTCCAGTTAAATTCCCGGCAGTATCTTTGGCATAATATTCAAGAGTAGTGGTAGAGGAAATATTTAAAACAGCAGATAATGTAGTAAAACTGTGCCATGCTGTCTGGTTGGTACACCAATATCCTGTTGGCTCATCGGTGGATAGCTGTATACTAAACCCCTGATTGGTAGTAATACTGGCAGCAGGACCGCTTGCAACAGCAATATTCGGAGCAGCTGTATCAAAAGTGTAAACCACACTATTAGTAGCACTTATATTACTGAAACCATCGTCACCATAATACTGCAGTGTGGTTGTATTATTGATTAGAATAGAAGTGCTGTTGCTTATAAAAGCATTCCAGTCCGTACCGTTCGTTGACCAGTATCCTGAAGGTTTACTAACAGAAAGACTTACTGTAAAACTATTATTAGTAACAATATCACCGGACGGGCCGCTGGCAATATTTATGACTGGTTTACTGGTAATAATAGTATATGTCTCACTGTTAGTCAAACTGGTATTGCCTCCGTCATCGCCGTAGTAAAGCAAAGTTGTAGTACCTGTAACCGCTATACTGCTGCCGTTCGTATCAAATCC
>CAZFAK010000205.1:0-5733 GCA_964517045.1 uncultured Spirochaetia bacterium
GATTCGCTGTATTCCTGTTTTGGGCATCATTCCGAAGCACATTTGTACGGGTTTTTTTATTTTAGTTCCTTTCCGCAAACGTAAATTTATTTGTATCCCGTTGGGGATCTTTTCTGTAACAATTTTCAGACCTTCTACTGCATGTTTACCAACTACTTTATCATGATGGATGAGCAAATGAGCAATATCTTTTTGTTTGAATATATCACTTTCAATGTTGGCACTCCCTGTTATTTCTGAAGCAAGATTTTTATCCGCACTCATTTCATGGCCTCCTGCACCTGTCTTTTGTCCGGTTTATTTTTATGATCACAAGGGATACAATTTTGTTCAAAATAGGGAATGATTTTATCAGCTGTATTTTTTTCAATGATTTGCCCATTACACATTAAAAACGCATGATCTGCCTGTCTCATTACGGCAAGGCTATGGGTTATTAATAATACCGTTGTTCCTTTTTTTTTAAGTATTTTAATAGCGTCAGCCATCCGGTCCAGAGTAGCGACATCTATACCTGAATCAGGTTCATCCAGCATTATAAACGGAGGATTCATTGCAATAATTGCAGCCAGTTCTATTTTTTTTCGTTCGCCGCCGCTTAATGTCTCATCCACAGCTCTGGTAAGGTAATCTTCAGGTTTTAGAGCTACTTTTTTTAACGCATCTTCAATGATCCCGGCACGATTATTTTCATTTTTTTGAATTCCAGCTCCAATATAATCTGAGACTGATATTCCTTCGTAACGAGCCGGTTCCTGCCAGCCGAATGTAATTCCTTTTCTAGCGCGCTGGTCAATTGTTAAAGCATTAATTAGTTCACTGTTAAAAAATATTTTACCGGTGATATCTTTATATCCTTCAAGTCCCATTATCGCTGAAGCAAGGGTTGATTTTCCTGCACCGTTTGTGCCAACTAATGCATGAATATGGCCTCTCCAGATATCCAGGTTTATATCCCGAAGAATTTGTTTGTTATTGATATGTAAACTTAAATTGCTTATTTCGAGTATTCCCATAGTAATTTTTACCTTTTATTTTTAATTTTACTTAATTTAATTATTGAATGAAAAATTTGTAATTATCTTTTTTGGCCGATTTGTGCCGCCCGGGATCAGCGTTTTTTTCTTAACGCGGGCCGCCGGCTGTTCCTTTTATCCGGCTTCCTCCCTTTTTTTAAGAGATGGCCGGCTGTCTGCCTGATTTTTTTACTGATCACCGGATCTTTACTGAGGATACGAAAATTTCTTTTTATAAATTTCCGGATAAAAGCACTTTGTTTTCTGTTTTTTTTTCTAAAACGGTCACTGTGATAATAAATATTTTTGCGCACTCCGGGCGCGCTATGGTTAAGGACTTTGCGCAGCGGTTTGTAATTGACAATAAAAAAACTGAAGGCTTCCCGGTCAGTTGCGATCATTTTAAATATTTTCCTGGTCTGTATTATCTGTTTTGCCAGAGCAGGATTTTTGCGTTTAAGCATTATCAGCTGCCGCTGATAATTTTTTTCCGGTATATTTTTACGGTAACCGGCGCTGATTTTATTCTCTTTTTGCTCAGCGCTTACCTCCAGTACTTTGGTCTCGGACGGTTTTTCCCCTTTTAGAACCGGGGGGAGATCATCTTTCTCTTCTTTCTCTGCGGATAAAGCATCAGCCAGTTCATTTTCAGTTTCTTCTATTTGTTTTTTGAAATCACGGTAGGAAGCGGAAAACGCTATGGTCCCTTTTTCCACATCCAGCATTTTGCAGAAAATTTCCGTACCCTCTTCCAGCTCGGCAATGGTCAGGTTGATAATTGCCTGGGCGCTGATTATTTTACCGGCTTCCAGCGTCACATCCGGGCTGGTTAGTCCGGCTTCGGAAAGTTCAATCTCCTGTAACACCTTTTCCAGTTTTTCCCGCTCCACCAGCTGCAGTCTGGTATGCCGGGACAGATCAGCTAAAAGACGCTGTGTATAAAGCCTGGTAAGTTCATTTTCCTCGCCGGAGATAAGGAGCACCTCTCCGACACAGGCGGTTTGGTAACTTTGATCCAGGGCTGCAATATCTTCAGCTACTGCTTTGGTGAAATAGTCACCGAAAATATGAAAACAAATAATTAATAAAGAAAATATATAATGCATTCATACCCCTGCAGCAAAGAATAATCAATTATATATTTATTTTTTGTATATGTCAATTTAATTTATGATTAATTTTTATTTTACAAATGATAGAACTTAAAATTTGATATTTTTTTAAAGAACATTTGTCTTTTGGGATTTAACCAAAATCCATGCTGTCTGAATTAACATAGCCCGAATTTATAAGCAGCCTCTTTTGCTGATGGTGTCATATTTACTTGTCTCCCCGGAATATCAACCCGCAGCATTAAATCAGAGTAGAGACTAATCTGCTTAGGGTTAGAAAACCGCTGTCTATTTTCAATCCGCCCTTTGAGCCTAATAACAGTAATAATACCGACTCCTGTACTAGTTTCACCATAGCAGTGGAAAAGTATACGACCTGCACTGCGCGAAGAGAGTTTCCTACACTATAGTACAGGGTAAATATTATCAGAGCCCGGGATGATAAATTCGTTTCCATACCGGCAAGTCTTAAATTTTAATCATGCTACAATTAACTTGCTATAACAAAGCAAGGATATAATATGTACCATGAAAGCGTCAGTGAAAATCTTTTAAAGCTAAGGAAAGAGGCTCCTCTGGTTCACAATATTACCAACTATGTGGTGATGAATAATACCGCCAATGCCCTTCTGTCGATAGGTGCCAGTCCGGTAATGGCCCATGCCCCTGAAGAGATGGAAGCCATGGCCGGCATTGCCTCTGCCCTGGTTGTTAACATCGGGACTTTAAGCAACGAGTGGATTGAAGGAATGTTGATTGCCGGAAAAACAGCTCACAAAAGAGGCATCCCTGTAGTACTTGATCCCGTGGGTGCCGGTGCGACTGAATTCCGTACGCAAACCTGCCGTAAAATTATCAAAGAGTGCCGACCCAACATTATCCGGGGAAATGCCTCGGAAATCTTGGCGCTTATCAGAAGTGATGTTAAAACCAAAGGTGTGGACAGCACCGAATCATCAGATAAAGCCGTAGAACTGGCTAAAACCATGGCCAAAGCAACCGGTGCAGTGGTGAGCATCAGCGGGTCCACGGATTTTATTACTGATGGAGACAAAGTTTTTTCCATCAAAAATGATATTCGTTTGATGCCTAAGGTAACGGGAATGGGGTGTACAGCCAGTGCGCTGACAGGGGCTGTTGCTGCTGTTTGTCACGACTACCTTGAAGCTGCAGCCACGGCAATGGCCATCATGGCCGTAGCCGGAGAAATGACTTTGCCCCTGGCAAAAGGGCCGGGAACCTTTCAATCTCACTTTCTCGATTCCGTTTTTGCTATGAACGAAAATGACATTACCAAATATTTAAAGTTGTGAGAATCACTTTTAGCTTAGACCTTTATCTGGTTACCGGCCGCGATCTTTCTCTGGGACGGCCCCTTAAAGACGTTGTGGAAAAAGCTGTAAAAGGCGGGGTAACCATGGTTCAATTAAGGGAAAAAAGTGTCTCTACGCGCGAGTTTATTCAGGACGCACTTGAAATAAAAGCATTTCTCAAGAAACATGGGATTCCGTTAATTATCAACGACCGCGTAGATGTGGCTATGGCCATAGATGCGGACGGACTGCACCTGGGACAAAGTGATATGCACTGGAAGATGGCCCGCAGACTTTTGGGACCAGACAAAATCATCGGGCTCTCCATCGAAAAACCAGAACAATTAAAGGAAGCCAATGAAGCTGATATTGACTACATTGGTATAAGCCCTGTATTTATCACTCCGACCAAAAAAGAACTTAAAAAAGGTCTTGGATTGAAGAAAACCGCAGAAATTGTGGGTGCTGCAAAACATCCATCCGTTGCCATCGGTGGTATTAATATGTCCAATGTGACTCAGGTCCTTCGGACAGGGACTAACGGCGTGTCTGTGGTATCAGTAATTTGTTCCGCGGATGACCCCGAAACTGCTGCGCGAGAATTATCTCAGGTTATCAAACAAAAAATATAAGGTTCCTGATTATGTAATAATATAACACCGTTTTGAGCATAGCACTCACCGTCAGCGGCAGAGGCGCCGGTATTCAGGCCGATTTGAAATTTTTTCCGGTCTGTGGACAAGGTTCCGGAATATTCAAAAGAAACATGATTAATTTCAGGGTTGCTTCAAAATTTAAAGCAAAAAACTGTTTCGAGTGTTTTCTTTTCATAAAATTGATAAAAAAAGATCTTAAAGATTACAGCTTCCTAAAAAAACATTAATTAGTCCCGCATCAACAAATTCCAGTCTGAAAAGTCCGGGTCTATGATTTTATCTTTATGATTGCCCGGGATAATTTTACGCTTTATAAGTTCAATGATTTTTTTATCGTTTTTAGTATTTCCAAGCAGGATACATCCTGCTGCATGTCCGTTATTGTCTATAAACAGTTTCCTGTAGACACCGTCGGATGTGTAGAGAGCTGTTTCGTTTTGACTTTGATCAATTGCACCTGACGAAACAAGATCCACTCCTGTTACCTTCAGCTTTGTTTCGTCTGCTTCAGGTATATATTCTGCATTTTCTCCACTCATATTTTTCCCTGCAATCTGACCTTGCTGCATAGCAACAGTCCAAAGTCCTCCGGGTTTTCCCTCAAATGAAGCTGTATCGCCTGCAGCCCATACATCTGGAGCTAAAGTACGCATCTGTTCATCAACAACAACTCCTTTGTCAGTTTTTATTCCGGCTTTTTCCGCAAGTGTTAGATCCGGTCTGATACCCGCACATACAAGCAGAAGGTTGGTCTTAAGTTTCTCTCCGCTATCGAGCCTTACATTACTTACCCTGTTTTCTCTGTTTTCGACTCTGCTTGTTTGCCGGCCTAAATAAAAATCAAATCCCATTGATTCGAGTTTTTTTTGAAGAACATCAGCACCGTCTTTATCGAGCTGCCGCGGAAGCAGCCGCGGAACCATCTCAATAATCCTGACTTTTCGGCCGCGTTTGATAAGACTGTATCCGTTTTCAAGAGCGAGAAGTCCTCCGCCTATCATTGTAACGTGGTTAATTTTGCCTATTATTTTATCAAGCTTATAAACATCATCTGCTGTCCGGAAAGCAGAGATACCACTGATATCTTTATCAAGGCCTTCTACAGGAGGTATAAAAGGATAAGCCCCGTTTGCAAGCAGCAGCCGGTCGTAAGAAATTTTTTTGTTTCCTGTAAAAATAATTTTTTTTTCTTCAGTGTCTATGTCCTCAACCTTTGTCTCATAAAGAACTTTTATTTTTTGTGTTTCATACCAGTCAGGTTTCCGGAGTGTGATTTTATCCAGAGAAACTTCTCCTGCAAGCATTGCAGGAAGTTTCGGTTTATAGTAGAAAGGATATTTTTCTTCGGTTATAACCGTTATATCTCCTGATTTATCATTCTTTCGTATATGCTGAACCGCAGTTATACCTGCGGGACCATTTCCTATAATACAATACTTCATAATATTATTTTTATATCACCCTGTTCATAAGCGGGGATTTTCCTTTTCTACTTTGTACTGCCAGTTTACTTGAGGTACAGGAGTATTTAAAATTCTGCTTTTAAAATATTTTACTCTATTTCTCTAAAATTTTCAAAAAATGGGTGTGAATTTTCATTCCTGTAAAAGTTACACAGAGAGCCGCTGAGAATCGC
>CAZFAK010000206.1:0-5687 GCA_964517045.1 uncultured Spirochaetia bacterium
ACGTATACTGCGCACTTTACTGAGATCTATACCGGCATCACCGAAAAGGGAAAGAGGTATTTTATTGGTAACCCAGTCACTGGTAAGCCCTCCTGCCTGAAAATTGGTAATATTGACAAAGACCCCCGGTTCCACCCGGTATTTGGTATTAGGCGGTGAAGGCCCCCACTGATACATACCGATATCAAAACTTACGCCCTCACTGCCGGCATCACCGGCACGCCAGACTACCTGTAAAAAATTTAAAGCAGTGCCGTTTATATTGGTAATGTTCATTCCTTCAATACCGTCATACAAACCAAAGGAAGCATTGCTGAGTCCGTCATCATCCAGCACAGTATACCAATAATCATCAGTATCATTCCACTTCAGTACTAAATATTGATCATTGGTAACATAATCATTGGAATTACGGCTGTGAGCCGGATCCCAACTCATGGTCCAGTCTTCATCTGTAAGCCGCCCCTCCCAGGTGCCGATAACAATATCATTAAGGTTTTTAAAAAAATACTGTCCGTAGCTGTTAAAGTCATCAATAAGAATATAATCACGGTAAATATTATGGATGCCGTTATTGGAAACTATATTGGTGGGACCATAGGCGTTTTGCACAGAGGCAAGTGTATTAACCGGTATTTGCAGCTGAAAGGTGGAAACCTTGGCCAGCAGGTTAACATCTATGGTGATAACAAAATCAATACCGCCGCTGTCCAGATTAGTATTATAAATAGTATCCAGATTATCAATACCCCAGCCTGAGCCCTGCCAGGTGAGATTGGTAATATGATAATCATCAGAATCCCATTCCCCGGCTTTCAGTCCGCAGTCAACCCAGAGGTCCAGCGATTCAATATACTCGGGAAAAGCAGTACCTGTATTTTCTACAAAAATATTTTCCAGCAAATCGCCCGACTCACTGCTTTGAATATTAAAGGCCATGGCATTTACCTTTATAGAACCTGATATTACATCCAGGGCAAAACTGTTATTAAGAGTTACGGTTAGTTTTTCCGGATTGGTCGGATTGAAAAATTCCATTACCCGGTCGGTTTTATCCCAGCCTGCTATACCATTACCCTGATCAGCAATGATTTTTATGTAATAATTGGTGGCATTGGGATATAGTGAGGTGTCAAGTTCATAACTGCGGTCATTAGTGCCTAAACCGGCAGCTACATTCAGCCAGTCAGCACCGCCATTACTTGATATAAATATGGAGAAAGTATAATTATCTCTCTCCCGGTCCTGATGAAACCACTGCAGCGTAATCGTACCGGAAAATAGTCCGCCCAGATTCGGATATAAAAAACGCGTATAAGGCGCCCTGTCTTCTGTGTAAGTATCCGGATCCGTAGTAGTAGCAATATCATAATAACCGCCGTTAGATGCATTGGGATAGGGCACCTCCGGCGTCATTGACTGCCAGGCATGGTAAAAAGAGCCGCTGTAATTGCTGTAACCGGAAAAAGTCAAATCTATTTCATCAAGCATATCTCTGGCGCCTACATAACCGTATTCACTTAATGTTTCATAGGGTTGACAATAACCGCCTATTGGATTGGCAGTTTCTATACCGCCTTCCACTATGCAGTCAATACCATCCTCATTAGTGGAAGCATACATAACCTCTTCATAAAGCATATTCTTTACTTTATGAGCGTTGGAGTTATAGGACATAAGAGTTATCAGCTTACTGTACTGCATAATAGCAGGAAAATTTTCCGGATAAGTAGGAAGGTCAGGCTTGGCCGGATAACCATGCACAGCAGCATGACCGTATACAAATTGATCATGACCGCTGGCTGTAATATAGGCTTCACTCTCATCCTGTATAATACGCATAAGGTTGGTTACATTAGTCCAGTTAGCATGTTCGATGTCAGTAACAAAACCGTCTATTTTTTCATCAGCAGCAACCGAGATATTATAATCAAATATTTTATTAATATACATAACTGCCGTATCCGGTCCTTCCGCAGCTTCGGCAAACCACTTATCGTCAAGTAAAATACAATAGACTTCTATACCTTTACTGTGACAATCCCGAATAAAAGTTCGTGCCAAATTACGGCGGTTGGGTATACCGCCGTCATCAAACCAGGTAAAGGTTCCCTTTCCCGGTTCGTCATATTTAAGCGCGTGCGCATAAAGTCTGGTAACCGGATGATTGGTATCTCCATGCGGGGCCTGTAAAAATCCGACCATATTAACCCAATCCTCATCACTGTAAGCAGCGGCTGAGTTGGACTTTATCATCATGTGGTAGGCATACCAGTGCCAGATACTGCGGCTGTAAGTCCAGGCCGGATCTGTTTCTACCGGCGTATCAGTATGGCCGAAAGCCAGTTCATCAAAATATACTGAATCAGTAGTAGTATTTTTAATAACAATACTCAAACTGTCTATCTGGGAGGGATCAAAATCAAAACCAAGCTGATAATATGGTATCCATATTTCTTCAAGTGAAGTATTGGTAATATGCACATCACAGTCAAAAGTTCCTGCCCCGGTAAAAAAACTTATATTAAGCTTAACCGGTCCGGAGGAGGTCCGCGCTCTGATAAACATACCTTTATTACTGCTGTAATCCTGGGAGCCGGTCTGAATTATCCAGTAATTATTATTCGTATCAATTGTTTGTAACTGTAACTCACCGCCTGCAGTCTGATTAACAGCAAAACCATGCCAGTCACTGTCGCTGAATCCCAGCTCATTCTGGGTCGGCGGATTGCCCGTATCATCTATACCGCTGGTAGTGAAATCATGGATCAGAAGAAGACCGTCATCGCTGCTTAGAAAATTTAATATTACCAGCCATAATATTAATAATTTTTTTATTCTGAAATGACATTTTTTCATAATTTATTTCCTTGTAAATAGTTCATAACAGACCTGCAAACGTTTTCAGAAAAACTATTTAAATTATTTTTAACTTAATAGTAAAGTATACAGCTTTTTAGCCGGTTTGTCAAGGTTGGTTTTTTTTAAAAAATAACTTTGCTTTTCTGCCAAAATCATAATATAATCAAAGATACAAACTGATAAACAAGGATTAAATGTGCAACTGGAAGATATAAAATTAAACGGATACGGCCACTTCAGCCGGCGGAAAAAAGGATCATTTATTATTGATACCCCTAACCTGCCTGAATCATGGGAATTCATTTACCAAACCAAAAATATTTTACTGAAAGTTGATCAGGCTGGACCGGTAATGGCTCAGGCCTATCCGCCGAAAGATATTGTCCTATTTAAACGCGGTCCTGTCCAGAGATTTTCCAGCTGGCTCACCTGGTTCAATTCTGATTCATTTACAAACGGTCCTTTTACCAATTTTTTCCGGCCCAATTTTCAGAAACAGCCGGATATGAAGCCGCAGCAGTTCAATATAAACTATGCGCCGGATTGTGCTACCTATACTTTTATCAATGAAGGATTAAAGATCAGCACTAAAATCTTTATACCTGCTGACCAGACAGCTGTCTGCATTACTACAGCTATAACCAACCAAAACAAAAGCACTCTGAACTTGTCAGCGTTGCCGGCAGTACGCACTTATGTTAATCCCGCTTTTCTGAACCCCTGGGATAATCCGGAGTGGTATCTGCGTACCAGTCTTATCCGGGAGAACCAATACGGCATACTTACCAGACTCTATAATATGAATTCCATAAAAGAAAAAAGACGGACAGCGGTCTTATGGGTTGAAGGTCCGGGTCTGGACAGTGCTGAACTCAGTTACGAGAGATTCTGCGGTCAGGGCAGTCTTGAGAAACCGGCAGCTCTTTTCCAGCCTTCCCTTTCCCTGTCCCTGGATAAAGCGGCTTCCTTTGGAACTATCACAGAGTATAATAACCACTTTGGTTATCCGCCGGTAAATGCCTTTAAGCATAAACTCAGGCTTAAACCGGGCAAAACCGCAACACTTAAACAGGTTATGTACATGTTTCCGCCTGACCCTGAAGGCGGACTGCCTGATAAAAAGGCTGTAGTTAAATCGCAAAAATATCTTGACGATAAAAAGTGCAGTGCCGAATTAAAACTGATTGATGAAATTTTCAACAGTGTCTTCAATAAGAGGCGGCTGGAAACACCGGAACCGGATCTAAACCACTTTGTTAATGAATGGCTGGCAATGCAGCTGCACTGGGCCGGTATGCTTACCTATCCCTTTTCCACAGTCAGAGGCTGCAGGGATGCAGCCAACCACTATACTGCTGCCATTCCCCTCTCTCCGACGGCCTGCCGCGATAATATTGCCTTGATGCTGGAATGTCAGCGTACTGACGGCTGGTTCCCGCGCCAGTATTCACCGGACGGCAGGCATGGCCAGCATGACCTGCGTGAACATGTAGATGCCGGTAACTGGATCATTGAAGAGTGTTACGAGTACCTTTGTTTCAGTAAGGATTTTTCCTTTCTGGATAAAAAAATTCCCTGGCTTAATTCCGACAAAGCAAGCAGTGTGGTTGAACATCTAATACAGGCGCTGGAATGGTTTACCACTGCCCAACATACAGGAGAACATGGCTTGTGTAAAATCGGTGAAGGTGACTGGCTTGATTCGGTTAACCGGGCCGGTATACGGGGCCGTGGTGAAAGTGTAATGGTTACCGGGCAAACTGTTATTTCCCTGCAATACATGACAGCTATTATTAACAAACTGGAGCTGCTGGGAAAATATAATAAACAAAAGGCGGCTGCTTTTATAAAAAAAGCAGAAAAAAAAATAGAACTTTTTCGCAAGAACCTGCGCCGCCATGCTTATAATAAAGCAGGCTATTTCAACAGTGTCTTCAATGATGACGGCTGCTGGCTTTTTTCAGATAAAGACCCTGACGGAGAAAAACGTTTTTACGGTCCGGCCAACTGGTATGCTATCAGCTGCGGCGCAGCAGACCAAAACATGACCGCTTCCGTATTTAAACATCTCTCTGCTACCAAAACCGAAGCAGGGTACCGTATGATGTGGCCGCCTATGGGTGCAAAACCAATAGCAAATGTAGGCCGCGGCGGCAGCGGTGATGTACCAGCCGGCCTCTGGGAAAACGGTACTGTTTACAATCAGGGTTCACATGGTTTTCTCGGACGGGCTCTGGCTGTAGCAGGAGAAGGGGATATGCTATACGATGTTTTACGCTACATGCTGCCCTTTGATCAAAGACGGCATCCGGTTTCCAAAACCCTCTCTCCGCCCTATGCCATGGTTAACTGCTGGCAGGAGATACCCGGCTTCCGGCACCGCGGCGGACTTAAGTTCCTTACCGGCAGTATAGCTATGGCTGCGCGTATGGCTTATGAATGGCTGAGCGGGGTCAAACCGGCACTGGGCGGGTTAACCATAGATCCCTGTCTGCCGGCAAAGTTTAAAAAAACCACGGTTTATTTCCCTTATAATAAAACCAGGGTTAAACTTACCATCTTAAATCCCGGCGGGCACCAATGCGGTGTAAAGGATATGACGGTTAATAAAAGTGAAGTTAAAGAGAGAATAAACGACCCCTTCAGTAAACGGCAGGTACCGCTGGCTAAGGATGACCTGTTTAACCAGCCGCTCAATGAGATTAAAGTTACGCTGGGCCAATAAACAAAAAAGGAGAAAACATGGGAATATACGAAGAAAATTATAACGGAACCGGACATTTCAATAAAGAGAGCAAAGCCTCTTTTACTTTAAATACTCTTAA
>CAZFAK010000207.1:0-5649 GCA_964517045.1 uncultured Spirochaetia bacterium
GCTGACGGTTACAGATTTAGCTGGAATTTAATGACTGAAGACAGGGTTTTGGTGGAAAGCGGTGTTTATTTTATCAGTATTTTTCGTAACCGGCATCAGCTGGGCGCTGTTTATAAAATCCTGATTATCAGATAGAGACGGAATGGTATAGTTAAAGTTATAATAAGTTCTGTCTGAAATCCTGCAGCTGTCTGAGTATTTTATCTTTGTCACGGGGGAGTCTTGCTTTAATGGCCAGCAGATTGGATATATGATCGCTGCGGAATATTGTTTTACAGGTGATCAAATGGATAAATGTTTCCAGTTCTCTGAAATACTGCTGTGCGGATATATCATAATCCGGATTATTAAGCAGTCTGGTATGTTCCCGCATAAGGTTTAATACAGAGGTATAATTGGGCTGAATCCTGTTAACAGCTTCTGCTGATTTTTGTATGTGTTCTGTTGAAAGAGTTTTTCCGCCCAGACCGGCAATTATCATAAGGGATAGTTTAATTCCGCTCTTTGCAGCTTTCCGGCAGGCGCTTATATTGGCCGCAGGTGATGAATATTTATGGACCTTTTTTAAGACCTGTCCGCTGCCTGATTCCAGACCCAGATATATAAAAGTCAGTCCGGCTGCGGCTAACCTTTTTAAATCACTTATACTTTTACGCTGCAGTGAAAAAACAGAACCATAGCTTCCTATACGCCTGACAGTGGGAAAATAGTTTTTTAATAATGTAACGCTTTTAAGTAGCAGCTTAGTCTCTGCTGCCAGCGCGTCTCCGTCTGCCAGAAAAGCGCGTAAAGGTTTTGCCTGCGGCATCTCTTTTTTCAGATTTGCTATATGCTGCTCAATTTCGGAAAAAGATAAAACCCGGTATTTTTTATTTTTATACATGGCGCAAAAGGTACATTTATTATAGGGGCAGCCGATACTGGTCTGTACGATAAGGGAAAAGGCTTCAGCCGGAGGCCGGAACACAGGTTCGTTGTAGAGCATAATATTATTCGTAGATATTTTTTACAGCAATTTTAATCCGGTTCAGTCCGTTAAGGGCATTTATCAGGATCAGGTACTGAAAGGATTGAATATCAGCAGCTTTAATCTCCGCTGTTTTAATAAGACCCTTATTAAGCAGCATTTCCCGCTGTGTTCCGGGTAAAAGGGGAGATTTTGGTGTTAAATAGTTTTTGCCGTTAAAAAAAACAGCATTGGCAAAATAGCTGTCAGTAACAAGATTATTTTTAACAATCAGAATATCATCACATTTCCCTTTTTGCGCAAAAAGTTCTTTTAACAAAGTACGGTCCAGGTATTTGAAATTATAATTTATACGGTTGTTTTTAACTATTTTAACGGATTTTATATCAGGCGGGGTATAGGGCAGAAATTCGATTTTTTTTATATTGATATCATAAATAACACGGCATTTATAAAGACCATTATTTATCGTAGCAGGTATTTCAAGACTATGCTCTAAATTCAGATCTTTTTTACAATTAAAGAGTTTCTCTCTGCTTTTATTCATCCTTTGCTGGTGAGCGGCCAGGTTAAAAAATCTTTTATTATATATTTTAATTGTTTCCACTAACCGGCACATAAATTTTATCTTTTAACTCCTGGTATTCTTTGGCGGCAGAACTGTAAACAGTTATACCGCCCCCGCTTTTATAAACCATTTTTTTTGGCTGTTTTTCAATAAAACGGATCATAACACAACTGTCCAGTTCACTGCCGTTAAACAGAGCCGCAATCCCCGTATAATAACCGCGTTTATAATTTTCCGTCTCATTAATGATCTCCAGAGTTTTTTTTTTGGGCGCACCGGAGATACTGCCTGCCGGTAACAGGGAGTAAATAATATTTCCCAGTCTGTCAAGATAATCAGCCGGCAATTGCGCCTCTATTTCAGAACTGACCTGCAGTAACTCCTTTTCCGAAGTAGTTAATTTATCAATATAACGAAAGCGGTTAACCTTTACCCTGGTACAGCTTATATTAAGATCGTTTCGGATAAGGTCTACTATAGTAATATGCTCCGCCTTTTCTTTGCTGTCATTAATAATAGTCCGGGCAGCATCAGGTAGGGTACTGTCAATGGTTCCTTTCATCGGATAGGAATATATATAACCGTTTTTGATTTTTACAAAGATTTCCGGAGAAAAGCATACAAACCGGTTTTTATACAGTATTTTATACTTAGCCCGGCTGTTATAAAAAATATCCTCCAGGGTCATAGCTGTATATATAGGTATGGCAAAAGTAAGGTTAACCAAATAACTGTTACCGTTGATGAAATGATTTTGTATTTTGTGAAAAGCCTTTTTATATTCATTAAAGGCAGGGAGCTCTTTATCTATATGCTGCAGCTTTTGGTAATGTTCTGGCGGAGTAAAATTTTTCTGACCGTTAAAATTATATTTTATACGGGCCGGGTCTATTTGCGAAAGAGGCAGTAAAACCGGTTTTTCCATATCATAATCGATCATAAAAAAAAACGGTATCCGCCTGGCAGCGAGTTTGTTCAGTTTATTGATCATCATTGTTCAGATTTTTAAAGAAAATTCACGTCCTGTTATTTTCTTGTAGTAATTACAATTTCAAAGTATAATGTATTTACAATATTCAGCTGAAAATTATAATATAATATTTTATTTATGGCAAAAGAAAACATTAAAGAGCATACTGACAGTCAGTTACTGCACCTGATCATGGACTATATCTCCCGGATAGCTGAGGAAAGCGACCTGGATAAGCTGCTGATTCTGTTGGCTGATATGGGACGTGATCTGGTTTATGCTGACAAATGTACGGTCTGGCTGCTTGACAAAAAGACCGGCACGCTCTGGAGTAAAGCCTCCCACGGCCTGCACCGGGTGGTTATTCCTATTACCAGCGGGATTGCCGGTTATATTGCTACTGAAAAACAACATGTCATTATTAATGATCCCTATAATGATAAACGCTTTAACAAACAGGTGGATAAAAAAACCGGATATAAGACAAACAGTATTATCGGACATCCTATCTTCGACAGCCTGGGAAATATTATCGGAGTTTTTCAGTGTGTAAATAAAAAAACAGGCAGGGGATTTTCCCAAAAAGATTTGGAACGGCTTTTGCTGGCTTCCATATATACAGGGAAACAACTGGAGTCTTCTTTTTTACAGGAAGAGATAGAACAGACTCAAAAGGAGATCATTTTTACCCTGGCTGAGACTGGTGAGATGCGTTCCAAGGAGACCGGCAACCATGTCAAAAGAGTTTCCGAATATTCCGGAGTACTGGCTCAAGGCTTGAATATGAGTAAAAATGAAGTGGATGTGATTAAACTGGCATCTACCATGCATGATATAGGTAAAATCGCTATACCTGACGCTATTCTTTTAAAAAACGGTTTACTGAACGATGAGGAAAGAACTGTAATGCAGACTCATGTAAATCTTGGTTATGATATGCTGCGTCATTCAGAGCGGGAGATGCTTAAAGCAGCAGCGATTATTGCGCACCAGCATCATGAAAAGTGGGACGGCACCGGTTATCCTAACGGTATAAAAGGTAAGGATATACACGTTTACGGCCGTATCGTAAGCCTGGCTGATGTTTTTGATGCTCTCAGCTCTGACCGCTGCTATAAAAAGGCCTGGCCCATGGCTAAAGTATACCGTCATCTGGAAGATCAAAAAGGCTGTCATTTCAGTCCGGAACTGGTCGATATATTCTTTAAAAGGATCAATGATTTTCTGAATATAAAAAAACAATTCAAAGATGATTTTACCTGATGCCTGAACCATCCACAGTCGCGCTTGTAAAATGCCCTGATTATAATCAGGATGCAGTTAATAAAGCTGTAAAACAGGGAATAGAGCTTTTAGGCGGTATTGACCGTTTTGTAAAAGCCGGGGAAAAAATACTGCTGAAACCAAACTGTCTGCTTGGTGAACGTCCGTCCCGGGCTGTAACCACTCATCCAGCTGTCTTTCGCGCCGTGGCCGCAGCATTTGTAAAAACCGGAGCTGCAGTATGCTATGGCGACAGTCCGGGATTCGGCTCTCCTAAAACAGTTTTACGCAAGTGCGGTCTGGCCGGCCCGGCGCAAAGTCTGGGTATACAGGAGGCTGATTTTAAACATGGCCGACGTGTTTTTTTTAAAAAAGGCAGCCGGCAGCGAGAATTTAAAATTGCCGCGGGTGTTTTGGAAAGCCATGGTGTTATAAGTCTGCCCAAGTTTAAAACCCATGGCCTGGAAAAGATGACGGGCGCTGTCAAAAATCAGTTTGGTTGTGTGCCGGGCCTGTTAAAGGCTGAATACCATGTCAAAATTCCGGATCCTTATGATTTTGCAGCCATGCTCGTGGATCTGGACAGTTATATCAATCCCAGACTATATATAATGGACGGTATTGTTGCTATGCAAGGCAATGGCCCCCGCGGCGGAGAAGCCCGTGCTGTGGAACTGCTTCTTTTTGCTACTGATCCGGTAGCGCTTGATACAGTCATGTGCCGGGTGGCAGATCTTGATCCCATGCTGGTTCCCACTAACAGCTACGGCAGCAGTTTACCGGAATATACAGCAGAGTTTTCTGACATTAAAATCATCGGTGCTGACATCAGGGATTTTATAAAAACAGATTTTAAAGTTGACCGTACACCGCTGCGCTCCGGCCGCAAACGGATACTTTTTAAATACATAAATAATCTATTACTCTCCAGACCGGTAATAAATAAAAGTAAATGTATTAAATGCGGTGTATGTATAAAAGTATGTCCGGTTAAAGGTAAAGCTCTGTTTTTTCCTTCCGGAGATAAAAACAAAGTACCGGTTTATGATTATAAGAAGTGTATCCGCTGTTACTGCTGTCAGGAGTTATGTCCGGAGAGTGCTGTATCTGTGAAAAAGCCGCTGCTGCGTAAGTTTTTTGACAGTGCAGCTGCTTTCCTGCGTAAAATCTTTTATTAGACTGTCAGCAGTTTCTTTAAAATGTCTATTTATAAAACCGTTCAATCTCTTTTTGATATTTCTGCTGAATAATATGGCGCCTGATCTTCATGGAAGGGGTAAGGTCTCCTCCCTCAATGGTAATGGTTTTATTCAGTAATTTATATTTATTGATTTTAGCCCACTCATCAAGCCCGCTGTTGACTGTTTGAATATGATTTTTTATTTTATTTTGCACCGGGTCGCTTTCTAAAAAAGCGGCTGTTTTACCGGTTTTATTATGAGCAGACTGCATCTCATTAATTTTTTCATAATCAGGGAAAAGCAAAGCACTTACAAATTTACGGTTGTCTGCGATAAGAATTGCAAATTCGATAATATCCAGTTCCCGGAGTTTTTCTTCAATAGGTGTCGGTGTTATATATTTACCTGATGTGGTTTTGTACATATCTTTAATTCTGCTTTTAATAAAAAGATATCCGTCTTTATCCAGATAACCGCAGTCGCCGGTATGAAACCAGCCTGCTTTATCTATAACCTTGCTGGTATCTTTTTTCCGTTTATAATATCCTTTCATGATATTATAACCTTTGGCCAGTATTTCGCCTTTACTGGAAATTTTTATTTTAACGGTTTTCAGAGGTTTACCGACACTGCCTATTTTATTCAAATCAGGCGCATTGGTTGCTAAAACAGGGGAGGTCTCGGTAAGGCCGTATCCCTG